>CAWIGY010000044.1:230000-265837 GCA_963835565.1 uncultured delta proteobacterium | reverse complement strand
AGGGCATGAACAAAAGAATCGCCAGCAACAAACTACTGATTGCAATCAGTCGTCTGCCAGCTCCCAACTGTGGCTCATCAACGGGCGGATGCACACCCCGGCTCACACGGCGAAACACGAGCAACAACACAAGCAGCGTCAACCAAAGGGACAAGGAACTTATCGCCGGTGACCAAGGTGCATCCAGGAATGCCGTAAACGCCTGTGACAACCCCCGTTTGCGCCTCATCCATGGGCTCAGTTCGGCACCAGCCTGGTACGCCGTGTAAAAGCGTGCCATTGCGCGCGGCCATGCCGTACATCCAACGGACCAAGCATGCACCCAACCGTTGTAGATGATCATTGCAGCGGGAACCCACCAGGCACGACGCGACCAGCCGTCATGTTTCTGGCCAAATAGCGCATAGGCAACATGTCCACCATCGAGCTGCATGAATGGCAACAGATTAAGGGACGTGACGAAAAAACCCGCCCATGCTGCGAATGCAGTGGGATGCAGGAAGACATCGTGAGTCGTCGGAATGGGTCCCAACGTAAATCTTTTGATTGCCATGTAGAGAAGGCTCTGACCTTCCTGCATGAAATTGCCCGGCATGCGTGGGCCCGACATGACTGAGCTTGAGACCTATCACCATGGTCGGGACGGCGACAGCCATTCCCGCGAGAGGACCTGCGGCACCAATATCCAATAAAGCACGCGCGGAGCGAATACGCCCCGGCATAAGAATAATGGCTCCCAAAGTTCCAAATGGGCTGCCAACTTGGACTGGCAAAGGTAAGAAATACGGAAGGGAGGCGGGCACGCGATGCACTCGTGCCGCCACGTAGTGACCGAATTCATGAGCCAGGAGAATGAGGAGCAGCGGGACGGCGAATGTCCAACCGGAGTACCAAGGCCCCGCTACACCAGCGGTATTTTCCGATATTGCGTAAATGCGTCCAGTGGAAAACACGCTCCAAACCGTAAGGCCAAACAGTACGGCATTTTTTCGCCAATCAAAACGTGCGACGGTTTGATTCATAAGCGGAACGATTCACGAATCTTTGCAGCCAAATTTGCCAATTGACGTTCCGATACGTGCGTCCACAGTGCCCACATCAGTTTCAACTCGTAAATCACCCGGCAAGAACTCAGGTTCCGGTTGAATTCGAATTTCAATTCCACGGTCAGTTATAAGATTTTCAATTTGCTGGCTCAGGTAAGCAGCATCGTCGGGATGCGCGTAAAGTACTATGCGGCTCGAGCCCCGTGCTTCATGAATACATTGCTGGGCTAACTTGACCAGTCGCTCAGGTTTCAACGCCAATTCTTCCCTAATAACGCGCTCGGCCATCACTTGGGCCAGCGAAATTATGTCATCTCGTGCACGGTCAACGCTACGTTGGCGCAGCACGGCAATTTCTAAAGCCTTAACCGCCAACGATTGCTCTGCGTCGGCTCGCGCTTCTTTCAGCATGTTTGCTCGTGTTGCTTCAATTGATCTTTCGAAACACAATAGCCGCTCGGCAGCGCTAATTTCGGCATCGGCTAGGATTTTTCTTGCTCGTACTGCCGCATTTGCGACTTCACGGACTGCCACATGTCCGGTTGGCTGCGCCTGACGACAAGACAAATGCTTTGATGGTGTCGCCAAGTCTTCCACCAGCTGAATAACTCGGCCGCGCGTTACTGACAAATGACCCTCATTTTGTCCAGTGCGCTGATGATTGGCTCAAGATCAGTGGCCAAAATGTGTGCGCGCTGAGTTCTGTCATTATGGCCCAACGCTTTTGCGAGTTTGCGTGCGGCGGACCCTGGATTCAAAAGGCCAGTTAACAACTTCGATTCGCGATATCCGAGTGCATAGCGCAGCGCTACAAATGCTAGTTCTGCGTGTTCTTGTCGGTCGTTCAACTTCGTGCCGCGACCGTTCATCAAAGCCCCAAATTTCGGCAAATGCGACCCTCGGGTTCAGCCGCCAAATGAGGGCGGAAGTTCTCACCCATAATTCGTTCAGTTGCTTCAATGTACCTGTAGGTCGCTTCGACCCGCACTTCGTCGGGTAAGCTGGGAATCAAGCCATCACCTCGGAAGCCACGACTTGCCAACCAGCGTCGTACGTATTCTTTGTCGAAACTCTCCGGGTCGAGTCCTGTGGCAAACCGATCTTGGTAGGTCTCGGAAAACCAGAACCGAGAAGAATCAGGGGTGTGTATTTCGTCGATGACGACCAGATTACCCTCAGGAGTTTTGCCGAATTCGTATTTCGTATCCACCAGAATCAAACCACGGTCGGCACACAATTGCTGACCTCGCTTAAACAGCGCCATGGCCATTTCGGCGGCGGCGTCGAAATCTGCAGCATTCATTTCGTGGCCGCCAGAATTTGATCACGCGACGCACTCACGTCGTGTGCCCCATCATTTGCTTTAGTACTAGGGGTCAGTATGGGCCTCGGCAATCGCTCATGCTTTCGCATACCGTTCGGGAGCTTATGTCCGCAAAAGACCCGTTCGCCCCTTTCATAGTGCACCCAAATACTAGTGGATGTTGTCCCGGTAAGATAGGCGCGCACCACCATTTCCACGGGTAATGTTCGGCACTCTCTCACAATCATTACATTGGGATCCGGCATGGATAGCAAATGATTAGGGGCAACGTCGCGTGTATGTTCGAACCACCAATGAGCACAGGTCGTCAACAACTGCCCCTTGAGGAGGCAAGGTACCAATTATTCTATCGAATGCGCTTATCCGATCCGTGACAACAATAATTCGACGACCATCCTGGGTCGTGTAGTTGTCGCGCACTTTGCCTTCGTAACGCGCCCCAAGTGCTTCCAGATGGGTGGTCAAAAGGACGTGGGGCAGAGCAGATTGAATGGTTTCTCGGCTGACGGACGGCACGCCCCACGTTACCACGCGGCGCCTGTGAATGCGGAGTCACCGCACTGATTCGATCTAATTCTCGGACTGAATCCCGACTTTTCGGGCCTCAACCCAGAATTGTCGGTCGGCAGGAGGGGCCACGTTGAGTCCCTTGGGCAAAACCGAAGCCCAACCCGCGGCTACGTCGAGGACGAGCGTTTCAGTTGCCGGTTCGATGTCGCCAACAACAGGCGCATCGGGCGAAGGACGAAGTCTTACCTGGACCCGTTCAGTGACAGTTACCACCCGTCCGGATTCAACTACTCGTAACCGTCCCGTGTCCGGTTGGGCCGTCGGAATATACTCATCGACCCTTTCTCCTTTTGGCAACAGCCGCACGTCGCTCAACTTTGCCCAAGCGTCAATCCCGATAACGCCGAAATAGCGCAGCCGCACCCAGTCATCCTTCTTCTCCATACCGTACAAAAACACACTGGTGGTTACGGTTGAACGCACCAATTTAAGCGTCGATTCCCCCTTGGGTTCGTTCGAGAGCGCTAATTCATTGTGATCGAGGGAGTAGCCTCGCGCAAACCTTGGAATATCTTGAGGCGGAGCCGTTACTGGAACGAGTGACAAGTTGTTGCAAGTTGTCGTTGCCGAAAAGGACTGGGAAAATGGACTGGTAGTGGTGCGCTGAACGCGGACTTGATTGTGTTGTCGGCCTTCATATTCAACGCGTTGACTTCCCTGAATCCATGCATGGCCGGCGACGACGGGAAGATTCGTTGTGGCATAGAGTGGCAGCGCCTCCGCATTTACCCAGCCGTCGATTGCAAACCCGCCACGACCAGTCCCCGTGACAATGTGGGCGCGTCGCGGCATGGATTCGGGAAGGTCCACCACCGTGAGCCCTGTAGTCATCCCAGTGAACCGCGCGTTCTTGGCGTCCCCTTTGTCGTGCGCGTAAATAACTACGTCCAGCGGCAAAGTGGGCGCGCCTGACAGTTGGCACTCAGATGTTGGGTTCGCGCTCACTAATGGGTGACCCGAACTGCTTTGCGTTGGTTGCGCGGCCTGCGCGAAAACCGACACGATGGCTGATGAAACAACTGACGCAACTAGGATAGTTCGCATATTCGGACCTCCCGCAAAAGTCGGGCTATTCATAAGGCTTTTTTGTGGGTTGGGACAGAGTAGAATTGCCCATAACTCAACGAATAACTTGGAAGGTCTTGTGGACAAGGCGGGCGGGTCGTTCAACAGTTGGACGGATGCCGGCGCCAGTCCTCCACATTCCCGAACTCGCCTTTGGTACGCCGAGGCGACTTCCTAAGCCAACCGAACTTTCCGGCCGGGTGGTTGTTCTTGACGTGGCGTTTGCCGGTGCAGGCGACCAGGGATTTTGGAAGGTCACCATGCCCTTCATAACTGGTCTAGGCGACCGACTCCGAGCTTGGGTGGACCACCACGACCATGAAGAGCACGCAAGATTTGCCAACGATTCACGATTCTTGCTGACTTGCAAGGCCGAGCATGGCGCCTGTCCGGAACTCATCGACCCTGCCCTGGTCGAACGAATTGGCCCTGTTGACACGATCTGCTGCCACAACGATTTTGACGGATTGGCAAGCGCCGCAAAATGGATTCGCGATGGCGTCGAACCGTATTTTGGATGCGACGAGGATGCTCGCGCCATCGACACCCGGCTAGGGAGACCCTCCCCCACAGCTACAGCCATCGATCGGGCGCTTCGCGCCCGCCCGAGGGACAAGGCTATGCTCGGTTTAATAGTGCGCTACCTGGCCCACGGACTTAAAGATGATAGTTTACGCCGGGAAATTGACAGAGCCGCCGCTGAACTAGAGCCCATCGAACGGGAAACCAATCGAATTGCCCGGGGCTATGCGCGCATCGGTGGGGGAGTGGCCGCTATCGACGTTACCGGTCACCGCGCCCCAATCGACAAGACGCTCTTGCTGCTGTTGGGTCAGAACTTGGAGCCCGTCAGCATTGTTGTGGACCGCGAGACGGTAAGCGTGGCGGCGCGATTCGACAGCGGAATCAATTTCCTTCAAATGTTCGGCTTGGCGGGCGGAATGCCCACCCGCGTTTCACTTCCCCGCGCAAGACTGCCGCAGATCCTCAATAAACTGGGTGTCGAGCCGGACGCATTTCGTTTGGAGTAGGTATATTTGCCGCGCCAGCCGCTCATTCACATTAGTGCTCAGTATATATGGCACACGGGGCTTTTCGTGAAGAACAAACTTCGTGGTAACCTGCGCATGGCATAAGGAAAGGCTGGTTCGAATGAACGTCCGCGCTGGCGGGTTGGTACTCGCAATGACAATATCCGCCGCTTCGGCTATTGCGCTGGCTCAGACTACGAGCGGTAATGCAGCTGCGGCAGCGCCATCCGCAGGTGTCCCCGCGTCAGCTGCGGCGACGCCTCAAAATGGGATTCGTCGTGATCCCGCGGGGCGTACGGGCATCAGCCCCTCTTGGGAAGCCATCAAGCGTGGTGATGACGCTTACGTTGCGCACAATTTAGAGGGAGCTATTCACGAGTACCAAGCGGCTGTCGAATCGCGCCCTCAGAACCCTGTTGCGCACTATCGGTTGGCCTCGGCACTAATTGCCAAGGGTGATTTCAAGCAGGCCCAAGAGTCATTAGATACAGCCCTGCGCTTTTCACAAGCTGATCCTCAAACTGCCGCTAAGACTCTGTTTGTCACAGCCGATCTGAAGGAAAGGCAACATGACTATCCAGCTGCGCTTGCCGCATGGAAGGCATATTCAGCTTTTATTAAAGCACACCCCGGTGTCCGCTCATTTCCAGGGAGCGGTGACTCACGCCAAGCGAAGATTACGGCGTATATGAAGCTGACCGAGCAGAGTGCAAAGGTCAAACAGCGTATTGATGAGCGCTTACAGCTGGTCGAGCCCGAAGCTCAACAAGACAGCAAGAGCCCGAAGAAAGAAGACGCCAAGCACCCGAAGAAATAGACTCGACCGCTGACGCGCGTGCAAGATGCGTTGTTTTCCCTATTCGGTTGGTTTTCTAGGCTCGGGCCCAGACAACTACATTTACCTAGCGCTAGCCGGAGACTGCTTTGCAACTAGAGCTTGAGCAGCTCCTTGACCAGGTTCGTGCGCGTAATCCCCGCATTCTGGTGCTAACTGGCGCGGGGATCTCGGCGGAAAGTGGCATTCCGACATTTCGGGGTCACGATGGATATTGGGTCGTCGGCTCGAAGAATTACGTGCCCGAAGAAATGGCGACTCATCGAATGTTCACGCGCCACCCGAAGGAAGTCTGGCGTTGGTACTTGTATCGTTTTGGGGCTTGCCGGCACGCGGAGCCCAATCGGGCCCATCGAGCGCTTGTCGAGCTTGAATCGTCGCTGGGCGAACGATTTACCTTGGTTACCCAAAATATCGACGGATTGCATTGCCGGGCAGGTTCAAGCATCGAGCGAACCTACTGCATTCACGGCGATGCTGCGTACGTCCGCTGTGCCAATGATTGTGGAGCAGGCATTCAGTCGTTGCCACTGATTGAAATGCCCCAAATTGACACCAAACTGTATTCCGAGTCGTGGGAACAATTGAAGTGCAAGAAATGTGGGGCCTGGCTGCGTCCGCACGTGCTTTGGTTCGATGAGTACTATGACGAAGTGAATTACAGAGCCGACAGCGCCATACGCGCGGCCGCTCGGGCTGACCTGCTCTTAGTCGTGGGTACTAGCGGCGCCACCAACTTGCCGATGCAAATTGGAACGCTTTGCGTGCGTCAAGGTGCTGCCATAGTTGACGTGAACCGCGAGCTGAATCCGTTCGCCTCAATCGCAGCGCGAGCCGAACGCGGATACGTAGTTCGTGGGTCAGCTTGCGATAACTTACCTCAGATCGTTCAGTATCTTTTGGGCTCCAAATGTGCGCATCAAGCAAGCTAAAGAGGCGTACCAAGTCTCACCGTGAATTGCGACGATAGCGCGTCACTTGCTTCACGCACATACTGGGAAAACGCCGCATATCGTTCAATCGCAACCCGACCGGCGGGCATGCTCACGCTTCTATCGAGCACTAGTGTGTCGCCTTGCTCGCGGTCGCTGATAATCACCTCACGATCGTCTTGACGTAATACCTTCTTCGCCAGAGAGCCCAGCTGGGCGCCTTTGGGCAGCTTTAGCCGTAGGGTTAAATGCTGCTCGCTGGATTCAGTTAAAAATAAGTGGCGTTGTGCGTGTGGCTAAGGCAACTAGTTGTGTCAAATTTGGCGTAAATGGTGGCGGTAGTACCATCTCATGCCCACGCACTTGGGCAAGTGCGGGCACGTTGACGCTCACCTTGAGTACCAACGGTCGATCGAGATCCGTTTGGTGAATGAATTCGAAAGATATTACCCGGGAACCCTGCAATGCTCGTCCGAAAAGTCTGCCTTCCACGAAGCTCTTCAGTTGTGATTGCGGCTCTTGAGCAAGTACATTTCTCAGCACTATCGCGAGCTTCCCGGAAAATGTTTGCATCAAGTCCAAATGAGCTGAGCCATCAGCACGTAATTCACCTGCCCCATCGGTGTCGAAGCCGTCACGCGTGGCGCCCAGCGGTATAGTTTCAAGGGTTGGCTTAGCCGTGCCGAGGCGGTAAGCTTGTGTTCCTCGAATTTGAGCAGGCAGATATCCGAAGGGAGCATATTTGTCCACGACCGTGAGCCAAACTGCTTTGTTATTCAATGTTAGACGTAGAACCGGTTCATCGTAGTTAAACGCAATGTCAAAAGCCCCCGCTGGCGGCGGATTGAGCCGATTATGGGCCACCGCATATTCAATCGGAATCGCTAAGGCACGGCAGAGCTCAATGAACCCGCGCCAGCGATTTCCATGTCTTCCAATGATAATGTGACGTCCGTCCGACTCGTCACCCTCTTCGACGTTATCCAATATCCATCGATACAACCGTTGCGCTCGGGCCAACTGCTGCGATTCTGGCAGCGTTCCGACTATGCGTTTCGCTACTCGCACGATGCGCGGATCGATTGGGGTCAGAACTGAGGTGGCGTTCACCAAGTTTCTAAGTTGCCGCTTTAGTGTGGCGCCCCAGCCCAAGCGAATGTTCGGCAGTGTTTCGCGTGTCGATGGGCTGAAGGGTTCACTCGCTGCGGCCGGACTGTCGTCGACTCGCCAACGTTGGATCATTAGACCGTCGCGATGTTCAATAACTGGATTGGGGACGGATCCTCTTGGCTCAACAATTAATGGCCGGCTCTCGGGGCTGATGACAACGTATTCACTTCGTGCGTAAGCAAGTTTTTCTTCGCGGAAGAACCAAGTTGGGCTCAAGTACGTTTGCCCCTGTTGATCGTCATCTTCAAAACTCAATATAGATTCGGTCTCGACGTAGTCACCCACTTCCAAATGCGGCATCGTGACCGTCGATTTCCCCGATACCGCTTCAGGTTCAAGTGTCGTTCCGTCCTTCTTGATAACACGCAAATGCAAAATAACGCCGTTGGGGGGCGCATATTCGGAGAACTCGCGAATTGCTTCCCCGCTTTGAATGCGAACGACTTCATGCTCTAACATCCGCGCTGAGGCGTCCGCATGAATCCATAGGGCGGAATAGTCGAGGACACGTGCGGCCGTTCCGGGCAATTCTCGGCCGGAAGCCTCAAAATTGCGAATGATTTTCCGCGCGTCAAGTCGAAATGGCTCAAGCTCTGTTAGCCCCTCAATGAGATCCAAGGCATCGCGCAAGTCATCGGTTGGGGCACCTTTTAGGACGGCATCAATGATTGAATGCCATAAGGCATCTCGCGTACCGCCCGCTAGGCTTGCGTCTGCCAATGCCAGGCGGGCCTCCGAATTCTTGGGATTCTTTTCGAGAATCGACCGCAATTTGTCCCACAAAGCTTTGGTATTGCCTGCACGCACCATGACATCGCAAATGCGCTCTGAAATGAGTCGTCGATCGGGTCGCCTTTGCGAGAGCCGTTGCAGTTCGGCCAGAGCAGTCGCATAGTCCTCGCGTTCCAGGGCTCGGCTGAGGCGTATCTCGTTGTCGCGATCGAGTTTCGCGATTTGATCGATGATACGATTAGATATAGCCCACTCTCCGCGTGCATCGTGGAGTGCTAACGCAATCTCCAACGCTGCGGGATCGTACGGAAATTGGTGTTCCAATCGCTCAAGCGTGTGCAGCTGCTCTGGAGTCCAGCCAAGTTTTCGATAGAGTTGCGCCAGCGCACCGAGGACCCCTGGGACCTGAGGAAACTCTTTAGTCAGCATTTCCAGTTGCGGTACGGCGTCTTTGGGGCCCTTGCCCTCCGCAATCCACAGAGCCAGCGCCAGCTGAGGCTCCCAAAGAGCAGGATCTTTGCGTGCAGCGGTTTCATGTAACGCATGTACTATGTCTCGAACTTGCGTCGGCTCGAACAAGGGATCATTTTGAGCAAAACGAGCTGCATCCAACAGTGCGGGCCCGGTTGCCAGACGCGTGTCGCTGACAAGCGGTTCGAACAGAATTGACGCGACATCTGATTGCCCTTCGATTGCGAAAAGCTCGGCCGCCAGCAAGCGTGTTACGTTGTCCGTCGGCTGAACAACGTCGCCATTTGCGACAAATGCGTCGACTGCGTTGGGATCGGGACCAATCTCAGGGACGGAAAGAGTGTAACCCAATGAATCGTCAATCGAAACATCTACGAGAGCAGGTTTACCTTCTGAGTCGAGGATTCGCAGCGAAGTTGTGCTGGTTCCGAGGCGCGCGACAATCCGATGACGCCCGGAGCGTAGCCGAATGCGGGCGCCAAAATGTGGCCATACTCCCCAGGCACGAGGATCACGATCCAGGACGGGCGCGTGATCAATCCAAACCGTTGTGGCTCCCTGTACAGCGACGATCAAGTCGCGATCATTGTTCAAATTGAGGTAGGCTTCTGCATAAAAAACTCCCTGTGGCACGTAGGTTTTAGGTTCCACGAGGCAACCATGGCGCTCAGTATCCAAGATTTGCGGCGCATTCCCAACTCCGGACTCTGCGGGCCAACGCTCTGGCCAAGGGCCAAAAGACTCGGCGGGAAAATGTTGGGTGATGTCTCGTCCCGCACCATGTCCAAAGGGACCCGCGATTCGCAATTGACGCACGCAGCCAAACGCGTCAGAAGCTCGATCCTCGATATTGTTTTCGCCGAATGATTTTGCCTCACGCGACCACCAATCGACCAACTCGCCACGTGCGCGCCAGCCGAGATGAAGCGGTTCACGTATAGCAATTTCGACCCACGCTTGCCACCTCTTGTATAGTTCCGGGTCATGTTTACGCAGGTCCAAAGCTGAATGCACGGCGAGCCAAGCGAATAGTTCTCCTTGTGGGTCCGTGCTGATGCGAGCCGCCTTAGCTGCTTGCAGATATTGTTCCGGAGCGGTCCGGAAGTTGCCGTGCAATGAATCGTCGAGACCGCGAGCTAGGTAGGCGCGCATAGAACCATCATGCAGTGATTCAAGTCGGGTCCTGGCCATTTTTGTGCCCTCAGGACCTCCGCCTGGGGCCAATAGTTCAGTGAAAAACCAGCGCTCGACTAATGTCGCATCCATTGAGTGGTTGGCTGCTTGCCGCAGTTGCTCGAGAGGGGAATGCGACTGGCTTGCCCTGTTTGCACAGGCCAATGCCAAAATCGCAAACGTTGTGCCCAATAGAACTCGCAACGTTGCTTTCATACTCACCGACCAATTTGTAGACGCGGCTCGATTGCACGATCGACTTCGGCGCAGAATTTTCGAAATGCCGGGTATTGTGCAGGCTTGATGCGTTTCGCCGTCAGGGCAACCAGAGTTCTGACGGATATTTTACCGGAAATCAGTTCGGTGCGAATCGAGAAATTGCCGAATGTTGACTCAATCGAAATATCCTGAGGTGCGGCGACCACTCGGTATCCTGTCGGCAACTTGACACTAAATGTGTCTTGTCGCGTGGGGACACTCAGCAAACGGATATCGTGCTTGCGTTCCGAAAGGGAGGCATATAGCGGAGTGAGCCGAACTTCCGGTGTCACTGCCAAACTTAGCAATTCGTTTTCCCGTCGAGCAAAACTCGGGGCGCGACCGCGCACATCAACAACTACATCTCGTTCGATGTCGTCCAGGCCCTGCGCTGAAACGGTGTTATTTCCGGGCAACAAGGAAAATCCCGGAAATTCCCGTCCCAAATCGGCAACTATGCGTTCGTTACGTGTGGCCTCGGCTTCATAGCGATGCCTCCATTCGGGCGCAACATTACCTTGAACAAGGGCATGTACTTCGAGAACAGCGGCACCTTCGGGGTCGAGTTGAACATTGATGTCACGGCGCACCTGATCGTTCTTCGGGTCTCCGAATGGAATTCGAACGATTTGGGCTTTCCCGTCCATATGTGAAGTGCCATGGCGCCCCGGTCCATGACGGGTAATTCGCGACTTCCTGATTCTTCCGCCGTGCCGTCCAAGTACCAATTCAGTGACGGCACAAATGCAATTGCATGATCGAAGGGAGCCAAACTTGCCACCGAAGAAGCAAGATCACCCCTGAGTTGAGTGCGCACGGCGACGAATCGAGATTCAATCCCCAGATTCTTCAAAAGCACAATAATTGCCGTTGCTTTATCTTTGCAGTCACCCCAGCCCCGAGTCAAGGTCTGTACCGCCCGGTGCGGCTTGTAACCATATACGCCGAACTCGAGAGCGACATATCGCGTGTTTTGAACCACCCAATCATAAACGGCCTGCACTTTTTCGGCTTCCGTCTTGGCTGCACCAGCAATACGAAGTGCCAGCCGACGCGTTTCCTCGTCAGCATCGAATTGGTCTTTAATAAATCCCCAGTACCAACGCCCCAAACTTTCCCAGGAGTCAAAGGTCGATAGGTGAATGAAGCCAGAAAGTTCACCGTACGACGGCATATGGGGTTCTGGGTGAATTGGGTTTAGGTCGTCGGCCGTGAACCAATCAATATGGGTATCGTTTGTTTCCTTGGACTGATGCTTGAGCAATTGCGCAAGATTTGAATCGAAATGGACGCTGCGCGCTCTAGGCGAAATCAGCACGTACTCGGCGTTCCGTACCGGTTCGTCTTGCTGCAGATAAGCCAAATCGCCGAAGTAGTCGGCGTATTCATTGCGCGGAGTCATGTCTTCAATTCGATATCGAAGCTCGACCACGTCATTGGGCTCGAGTCGCGGAAATTGAACGTAAAACGTCCGTTGCGACGTATACATGGAAATCGAAGGATCATTGGCCGCCCCTTCGCCGGACTCGATAGCTTCGTCAATTCGTCCATCGCCACGGTAAACACGCGCACCGCGCAATTGCACAACTTGTCGATCCGCTTCATAGCTAAATGCATATTGTCGCGACATTGCGGCAGAAGCATCTGTCAAAGGTTGAAAAACAAGCTGGCTGAATCGGCTGGATAAGCCGTTGGAAAATACGGTTGTGACCGTCAGATCACGCAACGTGCGACGATTTTGACCCTGTGACGCGCATATCGCATGCGGCAAAAAACGCTCGGCAGGCCAAGCATACATTTCATCGGGGCGCGCGCGTTGGGGTTCAAGGTGCTCGACATAATCGCGCACGTCCTTGTTTTGTGGGGCAATATCCAGCAAACGCCGCAAAAGGCGGACCTGCTCAGGACTATGACCCATTTCCCCCTCTAGATCTGCCAGTGCGCGCAATGTGCCGGTATCTTCCGGCGACAGATCCAAGGCTCTTTGAAATGTTTTCAACGCTTGTGGAGCGTTGCCGGTTGCGCGTTGTGCTCGCGCCGCCACCCCTAGGGCCCATTGACTTTGCGGATTGGCGTCAACTAATCGCCCTGTCCACCAGTTAGCAGCCTGAGCGTCCTGCCGAGATAGCGACAAGATCCACCATTTTCCCTAACCATGCACCGTCGTCGAAGCGAAGATTGGCGTACTGTCGTTCCACCTCTGAAGCTTCTGTTGACCGACCCAACTTGCGCAGCCTTTCGGCTTTGGCGGCGAGTAGCCGCACAGCGTGACGGCAACCGTTGCAATGCACTGTCTATCAACACGAGCGCTGTCTGATCGAGGCCGAAAACGCCATAAAGATCGGCCAATTGCACCGTGGCCTCGACATTGTCAGGATCAAGTAACATCGCCTGCTTGAACCAAGGCAGAGCTCCTTGTGGATGTGGCCCGGACCGTTCATGTGCCGCACGCGCCAGAACCAATCGAAGTTTGTCGGTGAGTCCAACATCGGGAAGGGCTTCGGCTTTCTCTAACCAGCGAGCTCGCTGGTTTCTGTCCTCGGCAAGCGCAGATGCCAACAAATAATGTGCGACGCTGGGCTGCTGTTCAGCGGCCTGCGTTGCAAGGTCGCGTGCCTGATGCTGGGACGGATCGTCGCCTTTCGTGACCTGCAGATACTCGGCAAAATCGGCCAAATCCTCCGATTTTGGCCGTTTGGAGGCAACTAGCGCATTAAATATTTGGATTGGGCCACGCACATTCGTCGTCTGAGCTACTAATTGATCCGCTCTTGCGAGAGGGGTCGGCGCGTACTTTCGGCCGTCATCGACTTTGATTCCAGAAGTCTTCTTGCGTTTCTCACTCTCCATTGTGCTGCGGCGAGTTGTGACAGGAATCATGGGGTCATTTGTCGTCTCGATGGACGGATCAGGATTGCCTTCGCTATCTGCCAAGCGCATGCTCAATACGGGGGAATTGTCGGTACTGCATACTTTGACGGTAAAGTCGTTGTAACCAGGACGGATGCGTGCTGTCGCGGCGAGGCGATCAACGTCATGCCCTCGATAGTGATCGTCGTGCAAAACATCTGTTCCATTTACGAACAGCTGGAAAGCACCCGCGGCCCCAATCCAAGCCGAAATCGTCGAAGGTGAATCCGATTTGACTTCTGACAAATGTCGTCGCGAACGCGCAAATGTTCTTCTGCGGGCGCATGAGTGCCCCAAAATCAATCCAGCCGAATCTAAACTCGTTGGGTACGACTCTCCATTGCACCGTTCTTTCTTTGCCGGGGTAAGTGTGACCGAGCAATATTGGTTGTGCGAACTCGCGTTCTGGCTGAAATTCGCGAGCAAAACCGGATTTCCCCTCATTGTCAAATGGACCGACAACGAGCCAACGATCAACAAAACCCAGCTTAGCAATTCGCTCTCGGGCCGCGACCGTGTCACCTCGGCGTGAACGTGCAAACGCGGCGAGCAGCCCCGCATAAACGCGGGATGCGGGGTCAAGCTTCGACGACCGGGTGGCCGATAATAGAATTTCTTCAATGGTCTCAGGATTACTTCGATCCCAAGCCGACCAGATTCGCCTGCAGCGCCGTGATGCGAGCGCCACGAGGCTCGCGCTCGATCATCACCAATGCATTTGTAAGCTCACGGGGCGGCGCTTCGGCAGCCGCGCTAAAACACCAAGATGTCGCGGCAAGAGCCACGGCCAGTGAGAAGTACCCTAGGTTCACGTCGTTGAGTCCACCTGTACTCGGTCCTTACCGGCCGAGCAAACGAAGATAAGTACTGAAATGCACAGGCAACAAGAGCTGGGGGCGCAGGAATCGGACGACTGGTCTACTCTGGGTTCAAGGACGATACCCGCGACCGATAAACCGATTGCCTGGGCCGGCAGTTCTGAGTCAACTGTACTGCATTGTGGGTGTCGTCGGTGCGGCCAGCAGGCTGGTGTTGGTTCACGCTCCGTCCGCTTGCTGCCCGCGGTCGGGTCATATAGAAGGTTGCCTGCTTGCGCGTTTTGTTCCCTGAACTCCAAAAGAGAGTTTTGGGCACTGCCGGCGCCTCGAGGGTCGTCGGAACATGGCAAGTCGCTGTCGGACATTGCCGGCAGCGCATGAGTTTGCGGAGGCTCGGATGGTCAACCCCCAGATGGTGATGTACGAAGAAGAGTTCAACCAGATCCAGGCTGTGGTTGATCGCCTGGTGAAGGAAGCGAACGCCAAGGTCGTCTTCATCGTCGACAAAAACGGACAGCTCATCGCGGCAAGCGGCGAGGTGGAAAACATCGACACAACTTCGCTCGCCTCTCTAACGGCTGGCAATATTGCCGCCACCGGCGGCATAGCGAAGCTACTGCGGGAAAATGAATTCGCTACCCAGTTCCACGAGGGAGAAAAGGCAAATATCCACATTCAGTTGGTGGGAAATCGCGTTATTCTTGTCGTAATATTCGACTCCAAATCCAGCTTGGGACTGGTGCGATTGCGCGTGCGCAAAGCCAGCGATGAACTCAATCGAATCTTCGAAGCACTCCTGGCCAAAGTTCAAGAGCCCGGTGGGGACTCACCGTTTGCCGAGATTACGGATGAGGACATCGACAATCTTTTCAACGACTGAGGCAACCGAGCGATGAGCTTCATCAACTACATGGCTCGGGAGATCAATTGCAAGATCGTCTACTATGGGCCAGGTCTTTGCGGAAAGACCACTAACCTACAATATATCTACGAACGCACCAATCCCGAAGCCAAAGGCAAAATGATTTCGCTTGCGACGGAAACGGAGCGAACGCTGTTCTTCGATTTCTTGCCGCTCAGTCTTGGGGAAATTCGCGGCTTCAAGACCCGCTTTCATTTATACACGGTACCTGGGCAAGTCTTTTACGACGCGAGCCGCAAGCTCATCCTCAAGGGAGTGGACGGCGTAATCTTTGTCGCGGACAGTCAAATCGAGCGCCTCGAAGCCAATCAAGAAAGCGTCGACAATTTGCGCACGAACCTTGCGGAGCAAGGGTATTCGCTCGAAAAGATCCCATACGTTGTTCAGTACAACAAGCGCGACTTGCCCAATGTTGTGGCATTGGACGAATTGCGGCCTTTGATCAATCCAATGGCCGTACCAGACTACGAGGCCGTAGCACGCACGGGCATTGGCGTTTTCGACACGCTTAAATCGGTCAGCAAACTTGTGCTATCGGAACTGCGGCGTGGCGGCTAGCCTTCGCCAACCCGTTCACAGTTCTCTCACTTCGAAAATCTATCGGTTTCGGCTTAGGCTTTAGTGTCGCCAATCGGAGTAAAGCGCTAACGGGTTCTCAACCCGCCGATGCCATCATGCCTCACGCGCAAATCCATTTCGCCGAAAGGTGACTTGTAAGACTGAATCAAGCTTGACCACTCTTGAGCTTAGGCGGGCCAATAGGGCATTCGGCCGGCAAAAGTCGTTTGGCCGGGTTGATTTCTAATATGACTGCACGGTCATATACTTCATTCACGCGCAAGCCATGCGCCAAACCACCTGTTCGCATGAGTGGTGGCGTGGCGGCTTGGACCCAGCGTAGGATTCTCGCCATCCGTGGCAAGCCGTCTGAACTTTTTATGGGGTCTTACACTCACTTTGGTCGGCACCTGTGCTTGCGAAAAGCTCGCTGGGATCGAGAAGAAGCAACTCATTTCCGAATCCGACGCAAACTCGGCAGCGACTTCCTGCTCAGCCATAAGCCCGAATGCCATCGGTTTGAGGATCGCCAACATGATCCCCACCGATCAGAAACTGGACGTCTGTGTCACGCCTGCCGGCGGCCAGTTTCCCCAGTCGCCGTTATTCGCGAGCGCGGGAAAAAACTGTCCGAGTGGCGTTGCTTATGGACAGTACACCGTGGCGCTCAACGTCGGCCCCGGGAAATACGACGTCAAATTGGTCCCTCAAAACAGCGACTGCAGTGCCGGTGGCCCCTCGCTTACCGGAGTACAAGTTAACGATTTCCCGTCAACAACAACTCCATCCTCGACAACAATCGTTGCCTACGGTCAAGATTTGGCGCCGGGCGACGCCGAGCTGGTGCCACTGCAAGACGAGAACAGCACAAGTGCAGATATTTACGTGAGGTTTTTTAATGCGCTTAACGGCGGTGGTACCCTCAACGCAGGGCTGGTCAACAGGCTTCGACTCCGCCGCAGTTTACACAATTTGTATTCCCGAATGTCGCTTTTGGATCCATTGCGTCTGCCGGACCGTTTGGTGATTTTACTGTTGACGAGTTGGGTTACATGAAATACCCAAGCCAAACCAGCAGCGTGGGCGGATTGAATCTAGGTGCCGGACCTGCAGACTCAACCGCGGCCTTCGTCAGTTTCCTACATCAATCTGAAATCATCGAATCATTACTCGCTGTTTCTGATTGGTGTCCAAAATCCGCAACCCTGGCCTTACCCGCCAAAACTGTGGTCCTGCGACGAAACGTCGAGCTATGATGGCATCTTTGCCGATTGCGGTGAACCGATCGCGGTGAGCGTGGGCATGTTCCAGCCCAATCTAACCGACATATTCACGGATTACATTGATGACCGTACAGGTCCAGCGCTTGATGCAATTGCCCAGTCGAAAACGGATATTCTTTGCTTGTCGGAACTCTATTCGCCGGATATTCAGCAGAAACTGAAGGGTAAAATCCCCGATAATGTAACTAGGTTTTTTTCTCTGACGACTATTCCATTTCGAGCACGAGCGATTTGACCGATCAAAATCACAACCCGCCAGTTTACAAGGACATCGTTTGTGACAACACTTCTCTTCCTCTTCAAAACTGGCTGCTTCAACTAGAATCTTGTCTATTGGACCCCAGCTTGGCTGAGCACGGTTGCATCCAAGCAGGGGATTCAGACGCTTCAGACAACAAGCACTATTTCGCTTACACGGGAGGTCCAGCTATAAATTGTGTGGCGGCAGCGTGCCAGTCTCAAGTTGGCACTTTTCTGACGGCGAAGCTCGCATGAAGCGGAAGCGTGCTTTATGTGTGCGATTGCGCATTTGTCTTCGGGTGAATCCATTGAAGACATGTACTCAAAGTGCACTTCCTCTAACCAAAGCAAGCCGCACTTCGTCTATGATGGCAGTACCGGGCTCGCATTGTTGATTAGTTCATCGCTTACCCTCGCGCCCGGCGAAAGCTCCGGAAATCGTGGCTTTGCCGGCATCAACCTGGAACCGAGCGGCGATGCGAGTTCCGCTAAAGTTTGCAAATAATGCAATCGTAGATGTTTGGTGTGCGAACGTCCGAGCTCCCAATTCGGAAACCTTCCTACCCAACGGAGGCCCCTATTACGGCTATGATTCTACCACCGGGAATCCTAACCCTGCTGGACTAAATAACGCTGAGACTTGCAATTCGGCGGAGGAGAATTTGCAAATCACGCGACTGATCGCCGCCGTGAATAATCAAGCAACTAGCACTAATCGTCCAGCCATTGTCGCCGCACTCACTTATACGAGCCCCCAAATCGGGGACGATCCAAACAGTCCAATAATTACGGGGCTTGAGCCGGAAAACTTTGCGCTGTTCGAAAGCCCGCCCTGGCAAGAGTTGACCGCACCCAACTACAATCCTCAATGCACATTCTGCAGCGATAATCCCCTCAATTATAATGGCGTGTCGTCGGACAAGCAGTGGTCCGTTCACCTGTTTGGCGTCGGAATCGGCGCAGATTCAGTGACTGACACGCAACGCACATATACGTCGAATCCCGCTAAAGCTGACTTTGTACGGCGCCACCGACATTACCTAACGTCTTCCGTCTCACAGTACTACGGCATTCAAAGTACCGTGCGAGTGCCGCAGTAAACCAATCCGAAACGACCTGATCCGCGCCAGGCCCTTCGCTTCATTCGTTCAGTGTAAGAGATCACGATTGTGTTTTGGTTGCGGCTAGCTGGCAAACCGGCCAAAGCGGCGTCCAAGCGGGGCGCGAACCCTCGAAAGCCGCGGCGTGATTTGTTTCGGATTGTGCATTTGCCGAGCCGCGTGACCCAAGTCCGGAAGTAGGTGTCAAGCGCAGGGTGACGCGCATGGAGTTTCCCATGTCGAGCAGGCATGCGAATTTGTCATGCTCAACATTCTTGTCCTGCAATTCGTGGACAACACGGTCAAGCTGGGTCTACCGTATGTAACGTGTCTGGCGCTCCAAGTCCACAGGCCGGCGAGATTATTGCTGGCAAGTTCTGCGTGGAACGCGTTATTGCGACGGGCGGCGTGGGCGTAGTTGTTGCTGCGCGACACTTGCAGTTGGGTGAAACTGTTGCACTGAAGTTCCTTCTTCCCCAGGCCGATCGTGATGCCACCGATGTTGCACGCTTCGTGCGCGAAGCCCAATCAGCGGTGAAATTAAGAACGAGCACGTCGCACGTGTGCTTGACGTAGGAACACTTGAAGATGGCGCTCCTTTCATGGTCATGGAGTACCTGGACGGGCAAGATCTCGACCATATTCTTCGACATCGAGGCCCCCTATCGATTCCCGATGCCGTTGGCTACATGATGCAGGCTTGCGAGGCTATTGCCGAAGCACATCATATTGGAATTGTGCACCGCGATTTGAAGCCCTCGAATTTCTTTCTAACTACCCGCACGGACGGCTCTCCGCTTATCAAAGTTCTTGACTTTGGAATCGCCAAAGCACGGGCGGAACTGGAGCAGGAAGTTAGTCTCACCAAGACGCGCACTGTTCTCGGGTCGCCTGTCTACATGTCTCCCGAGCAAATCCGCAGCGCTCGCTCAGTTGATCACCGGTCTGATATCTGGTCACTTGGCGTGACTCTTTATGAGCTCTTGACCGACCAATTGCCCTTTGATGGCGATAGCATAACTGGCGTGGCTGCTGCCGTTAGTACCGATCCAATCGCTCCGATTCGCTCAATCCGTCCGGAGATACCAATTGGACTTTCATTAGTTATCGAACGATGCCTGGAGAAGAAGCCGAACGATCGGTATCAGACGATAGCTGACTTCGCGGAAGATCTGGTTCCTTATGGTCCGGAAAGTGCTCGATATTCCTTGACCCGAATTCGCGGTGCCCTGGGAATGAAGACCTCGGAATCAGGTAAACACAAGCAGCCCAGCGTTACGGACGCTGACAGTATTTTGGCAACTACCTCGACACTAATGTTGACAGATTCGTTTGCGGAAATCGAGCCTGAACAACGCACCAAGAGGCGGCAAGTTATCATTTACGCTGCAGTGCTATTGGCCTTGGTTGCGATAGGAACCGTGGTTTTCTCTCGCCGAGGCACCGCAGCCTCTCAAGTTGCAGGTTCTGCCGCATCGGTTCCACCAAACGTCTCTTCAATGTTGCCAACCGTCGCAGCACCACCAGACCTAGCGAAGGTCGTGGACGCGCCATCACCAGTGAGCCTTTCTAATCCTCAAATGGCCCCTGAACCCAATACCGCCCATTCCGCGGAGTTGACTAGCTCGAATGTCCCGCGAAAACCCAGTTTGGCGGGGACATCCGTCACGCGCAGCGCCGAGGCGAAAACGACGACATCCAATCGCCCCGCGGCTAAAGGGACCTCCACAAATAGGCGCGGAGAGGATATCTTCGATACCCGAAAGTGAGTGCTCCAATCTATGGCCCCAAACCGAGCTCTAGCTCAGGAATATCCCGCGACAACCATTCGATTAATCATGTGTTGCAATCAGGCTAGTCGATTTCACTGGCCCAGTTCAATTATTCGAGGAGCCTCAATCTCCCTTGGAGCGGGCGCAATCTGCAGTGGCCTTCTGCTATTCGAAACGGCGGCCCATGCTCAAACTGGAGAAGCCGTGGCGGAATCGCTATTTCGTGATGGCAAGCAACTATTTCAAGCGGACGACTTCGAGCATGCTTGCCCGAAACTTGCCCAAAGCTATCAAATTGACCCAGCCGGTGGAACCGCATTGCTGTTAGCCACCTGTTATGAGAAGCAGGGCAAACTTGCCAGTGCCTGGGCGCGGTACAGCGACGCATTGGCGTTAGCAAGGCGCGACTCGCGTGAAGATCGCGAGCGGCGGGCGCGTGAAGGGTTAGATTCGGTTGAGCCACAGTTATCGTATATAAATTTGAAGCTTGATTCGGCAACGCAAGCCATTACGGGCGTGACTTTGTCCCTCGACGGCACCGAGCTACCAGCCATCTCCGACGCAAGGCTTCCAGTAGATGCGGGCAAGCACCAGCTGACTATTCGTGCACCCAATTATGAGCCCTGGCATGCCGAAGTCACCGTCGGCGGCCCTTCGGTTACCGAGACTATTGACGTGCCGATGCTCCAAAGCAAGCCGGTTGCTGCAGCGCCAACAACCTTGGCGCAGCCGCCCCAATTTGCGCCGATCTCGGCCGGTGCATCGCAGCAACCGCAAGAACGAGTCCCAAATAGAAACATTCGCAACACAGCTTATGTGATTGGTGGGGTTGGGCTGGCGGCCCTAGCCGTCGGTTCCTATTTTGGTGTACGAGCGATTCGGCTGAATAACGACGCCAACAACATTTGCCCTACTCAACAGTGCACGCAAGAAAAGGGCGCAGCCATCCCAAAAAGCGCGGACGCTCTTTCGAACGCTCACCTTGCCGATGCGTTTATTGGCATTGGTTCGGCTGTGACAATATCTGCGGCCATATTGTGGTACGCCTATCGAAACGATCCACCGGCGGCCACCCCATACGCCGTCATAATTCCCAATGCCGTTTCAATGGGTTGGCGTCAATCGTTCTGACACGGAGTCCCATTCAGCCATCATTTGTGTTGCTCGCTCAATCCAGTATTGGTCCTTGAGTTGCTCACTTGCGGGGAGCGCTCCGTGTTCATCAATGACCCGCTTCGCTTCAGCTTGTGCGCGTACCACGTCACCATTCGTCGCCAAGTAATGCGCGTAAGCCAAACGGTGATTGACGCGGCCCGTAGCTTTTATCAAGCCTTCGAGTAAGTCGAGCGTGTCTTGTTTTTGGCCCGCTAGCCACAATGCGTCTGCATAATCCAAAGCTGCCCCAAAATTTCGATATTCGCGATCAATATTCAATACTTGTTCTAACAATGCTACGGCAACGCGAGGATGTCCAAGTCCCAACTCGCAACGCGCCATTCCGTGCAGCGCGCGCAAATCATTGGCGTCAATTGTTAGTACCTCTTGATAAATGGGCACGGCTTCATCGTATTGCTCGGCTTCCTCCAATTGATCGGCGCGATCCATATTGGTGTTCATGAAGCTAGGCGTGAGCCTTTTCTGGGGAACACCTAGAGTCGCAGGGTCGTTGCTTGAACTCGACAGTACACGAACGGAAGTGATGCTGGGCAATTTAACCATTACAAAATAGATGACGGCTCCCAATGGTGCCACCAGAATTACCAAATACCAGAACCAACCAGCGCGCCGACGGATTGCATCGGACAGCATCCAGATGGTAAATACAAGTAAGATCCAAATGAACGGACTTGGCGCAGGCATAGTAGAATTATTCACGACTTGAGTCTCACCAACGATAGCTCAGGGCGAACCAGTGCGCAGGCGCAGCTGCATCCAAAATGTTGCCATTGCGGCAATAACTGCACCCCAAAGCAAGTAGCGTCCCATTCTGGCCGCACGCCCTCGCAATTGCTCGGTATTAACTGCGTCCGTTAGCTGTTCCAACCGGGCGTAAACGCTTTGCAGATCGGATTCCAACTGACACACCCGATCCACGATTTGCGTCAGTCGGTACTCCAACGTTGTCTGGGACGGCACCGTTGCACTATTGGGAGACGCAAGTGTCGGCAGTTCACGTTCTGAAAATACTTCCGGTCGCGTCGAAGGGTGTTCCGCTACAATCCCAAAACTTTGCGAAGCCCCCCCTTCAATGTCGCCTTCATTGGGCGGCGGCTGGTTCTGTGTCGAATCACTTTGCGCAGTCAGGTGGCGAGTTGGTTCGTCGTTCATACTCGACCATCTTAGTCCTTTGCGAACAGTATGTCCTGCCCGGGGTTAACACTAGCCGGCTGACCTTAGACTAAACAATTATACCTGGAATACCTCCACATTCGGTGCAGTTGCCCGAGTAATCCCCTCATCCATACACCCGTCGAATATGGGCTGCTGATTTTCATCAAGTAACGCCACCCGAATCGCGCGATGCCCCGTTTCTACCCCTTGTATTACTGCCTGCAGCACCTCGCGGGGCTTTACTGATCCGGCCTGGCCCAATGAGACTACCAGGTCGAGGATTGTGCCTTCGGGCTGGTCCAGATACGGAAGAATTGACTGCATGGTCCGCGTCGTTGCGAATTGAAGGCCGAGCACGAAGCGTCGCACATCGATAGTCCAAACGGATTTTTCCTTATGGCGTTCAATGTGAACATGGTCTTTTGCCATAAAACTAGTAATGAGGTCCCGTAGTCCTTGCTTACCCCCTTTGGCGTTGAGCGAACTTTCAGGAATGACTAGGGCGTAGTGAGCCGCATGAATCAGCTTGCTGAGGCTCTGGGAATTTGGATTCAATGTTAGGACATCGCGAAACCACAGACCCCTGCGTCGCTCGACGGATAAACGTTCAAGCATGTCCGTTAGCGGCGGCGGATCGATGATGGCCGCGTCCAGGTATTCGTCGATACTGGCCACTCCCAATGACAATGCTGGCGAAAATGAGAGTTCGGCTTTTGGATGATAGCCTTGACTGTACTTTAGACGTAACCCCGACCGTCGCAGCGCCCGCGGAAGCTCCCGTATTAGATCGCCATGACCGAGCAAAACGGCGAGGCCAAGTTTGGCGTATCGAAATCTGTAGCGTTCGATCGATTGAATATCACGAAGCGGGCGCAGCTTCTCTGGCTCGCTCTGAGCGAACGCCGCAGCGGCAGTTGACGTCGTTAACATGGGTATCTCTTCACGCTTGCATGCGCCAAGTTCCGCTAAGTACGCGACGCGTTGCTTGCGCATCTGCGTCATGTTGCATTCGACGCCACAAGCATAACAAACTAGTTTGCGAGAATCCGAATCGGCATCCGCGACGTTCGTGTGGTGCACGTGCATCCCTACCGGCTTCCCGCACGGCGGGCTTATGCGATTATTCATTGCCTTTCGGTATTCACCCGGCAAAAATTCCGGGTCAAGGCCGACGTTGATGTGATCCCATGGAAGACGCGCAAATAGGGGCAAAGTGCCCAAATACGCATCGCGAGCCACCTGGTGCTTTTTGAGGGCGGCTTCCCAAAGTTCCGGCCGAAATTGCTCATCCCAAGAGTCAAATTCGGCACCACTTTCAAAGGCGGATTGAATCACGTCAGCCAGGCGCCGATCCCCACGTGCCAAAATACATTCAAGAACGCTGGCCGTTGGGTCATGTAGCCGTAGTTCCAGGCCACGAATGCCGCGCACTAAATTGCGCAACAGGGCTTGTTTGCGTTGAATTTCAGGCAACGGATCCATGGCGCACCATTGAAACGGCGTATGCGGTTTCGGAACGTGTACGGAAACACTGACCGTGACTTCTGGGCGTTTCTTCGAGTACTTCCGACCAATCTCAAGGGCCCGACGCCCAACATCAACGATTCCTTGCAAATCTTCGTCAGTTTCGGTGGGCAATCCCATAATGAAGTAAAGCTTCATTCGGTGCCAACCATGAGAGAACACTCTCTGGGCGGTCGTCAAAATTTGCTCTTCTGAGATATTTTTGTTTATGACGTCACGCAGTCGTTGGGTCCCGGCTTCGGGTGCGAACGTCAAACCCGTGGCGCGTACTTTACGCATCTCGTCTAACAAGTCATCGCTCAAACCGTAGGCTCTGAGCGAGGCCACCCCGAGACTCACTCGTTCCTTAGCCGTACGTCCTGTTAGAAGTCTTAATCAGAGGCGAAACGTAGCTGATGTCTGCCGTAGACAGCGAGGTTAAACTCACTTCGTCTTGACCCGACTGCGCAATCGAGTCCTCAATCGTCTTAAGAACTTGCCGAGGCGGACGCTCCCTAACCGGGCGATAGATCATGCCGGCTTGACAAAACCTACAGCCTTCAGTGCATCCTCGCGCAACTTCCACGCTCATCCGATCGAAAATGGCTTCGGGACCCCCAACCGGCCCTAGTGCGGGGAATGGGAAATTGTCCAGTGACTCCAATACTCGTCGCTTGATTGGGAGCGGGCAGTCACCGCTATTGGCTTGTGTAACTGCCAGCAGCCCCGTGTGCTCGTCGGGAGTTGTCTCATATTTGCTCGGCAGATACACGCCCGGAATCTTGCCGAGCAATGCCAACCGATCGGATCGCGAAAGCCCAAGCGATTTCGTGCGACACCATTCGAGGGCAATTTCACCCGCCGCTTCCTCACCGTCCCCGATTAGCATCGCATCAAAAAACGGAGCCATCGGCTCAGCGTGAGTCGCGACAGGACCACCAGCTAGGATTAGGGGGTCATCCTCAGAGCGCTGACTTGCGCGCAAAGGAACCCTGCCGAGCGCCAGCATACTGAGCACATTTGTATAACAAAGCTCGAATTGAAGAGAGAACCCCACCACGTCAAAGTCACAAAGCGGTTTGTGGCTTTCGAGTGACACCAACGGCAACTGTCTCGTCACAAGTTCATGCCGCAGATCTGTCCATGGCGCGTAACACCTTTCGGCTAACGTATCAGGGTTGTCATTAAGAATTGCGTATAGAATGCGATACCCTAAGTGGCTTGTGCCTATGTCGTAAACATCCGGAAATGCCAGACAGACTTTGGCAAGCACCCCATTCCAGTCTTTGATGCGACTACCATGTTCGCGACCGGTGTACCGAGTCGGTTTCTCAATTTGGTGCAAAAACTCACCATAGGGATGATCGATAATTCTCAGATTCACGGATTTTTGATGCTCCACGGGCTCGCCGCCGACAATTGTGAGGCATGAACAACAATTTGGCGCTCGTAATCTGAACTTGCCTCAAAGAATATTGATGGCTCGTGCCCTCTGGGTTCAGGCGACCCGATCAAGGATTCATATTGCCTTTATGGTGAACTGGGGCACTCAACACACTTTGGCTTGCTCACGAACGACTGGGCTCGTTAGCCTCGGGGCGGCTCCACTCTTTCGCGCCTGGCTGGGTTCTTGTTCTCAGCGCCGCCGCCTGGTGGCGTGGCCTTAGCGTCTTCTACGTCCTTGCAACAGCGAAAACCAATTTGGTAACCATGATGCCAATGATTGTGATCGGTCGTCATTGGACGACAGCGATTGCGAACGGGACCCCAATAGCCACCTTTTAGTCCGCTTTGAAACTCAGGACCTTGGGGCGAACCATGCTCGTTGACGACCCACTCATCCACGTTGCCCGTCATGTCATATACGCCGTAGTCGCTCACGCAACGTGACCGCGATCCCGAAGGCTCACTCTGATTCACGCGAGCGATTTCGGCGGCCCGAGTTTGGGGATCTTCGTATGCAAAGTTGTCGGGCAAAATATAGGGCTTGTCAAAATTACAGGCACTGGCGTCGCGCGAGAAGCCGAACGGGTAGGGCTTACGTTCAGGTCCTTCGCAGGCCAACGTCCACTCTTCAGCAACGCACAGCCGCTTGCCTTCATTGGTGCAAACGTCTCGAGCTTCATCCCAAGTCACCGAGACCGTCGGACGACTGCCCGCCTCGTTGGGATACTCGTAGCGATCGATGCAGAAATGCTTGGCCTCCGGCTTGCCGAGGCAGCGCACTTTCTGCCTAAAACGTTCACATCGGTCGCGTTTTTCGCTAATATACTCTTCACATATCTGTTCGGGCGCCGGACAGTATTCGCCTTCGACCTCAACCATGTCGCTCGGGCATGACTCCATTGATTGTCGGTAGATTGTTAGCCTCTGATACGACTGAAGTGGGAGTAATTGCCCCTTCGGAGGCTCCTGGGTGCCCCGGAAGCATTTCCGCTGTTTTCGTCTTTTGACCGCGGGTCATCGGACTGTGATGGACGTCCACCGCCGCGAGCCCCCCCAGGGCGAGTGCGGCGATTGTCAATGACCAACGTGTCGGAACCATTTCTTGTTGTCGAACCGGCGCCTTGCGCTGGTTCGTCTCCATTCATTAAGCTGTGTTCGCTGAGCTATTCTTCAAGTCCACGGCAGCGGATTGCATTTTACGGAACAGTCGCGGAACAGATCACATTTCCGGCGAACTTTTTCATGTCAGAGAGGTGCATGCGCCATGCCCATTGAGCCATTTCAATGGCACTCCAAGAAATCCTGGCCTATCACGCGCTCAGGAGCGGAATACGCGGCGGGATCCTCCAGTTCTTACCGTCACACAGCAATGGAGGTCTTTGCGGATGCTCCCCACATGCCCGGATAACGAACGCACCGATGACAGTCACTGACCAATGTGGCAAACAGATGTGCATAAGCGTCACAGTGCGTAGCGAGCGATGCAGATGCGCTAGAGTCCCCCCAAAGATCGCCGGAATATCCCGCGATTCTTCGCGTATGTTAGCACGGATACATGCGACTGGACTTGCTCAGTGATTGGAGCCGTTGGCTGCACGCATGCGCAGGCGCGACAACAATGTCGCGCGATTCAACGGTGCTTGCACCGTTTTGTGCTGACGCTCGGAAAGCCGCTGAAGAATGTCCCGTGTATTGCGACGGCTTTCGCTCGCAGCTATCAGCATGGCTGGTATCCTCGGTACTTGGTCCGACTGCGCGTACGAAACGCCAGTAGCTTCGGTTTGCCGTGGCTGCGAATTGCTCACGATTGGCCTGTGCTCGGCCGCCGACGGCGAAGAAGCTTCCGCCACATCCCGATTGTTCAGCGCTCGATTCACGAACTGGCTGCTGGCCGGGGTTAGCCGACGATACCGAACCACTAATCCAGCAGGTCGGTCGGCTGAAGCGGGTACGAACTTGGCCACGGTTCCTTCTGCAACAAGCAATTGAATCCCGCTCGATAGCAACAATTCACAGCGTGCAATTGTACCTTCAGGGTGCGACGGCACGCCGATCAGGAACATGCTTTTTTTTGTGATTGTCCAATTCTCCGAATGCAGAAACTCGGATTCCGTTGAATAGGGTCGCTCAACACGTAGAACCAAAATCTCCGTCATGCAAAATCGTCTTCCGAGATGACGTCACCGGAGGCAACATTGTCCTCGGGAAGCTCAACCCATTCTTGATCGTCCTGAGCGGAAGCCTGCGGAGCGGAAGCCTGCGGAGTGGGAGCCTGTTGGGCGGTCGCCGATTGCGCAGGCGTCGCCTGCCTAGCTTCGGACTCCGTCGAGAATCCGTGCGCAATCGCAATTTTAGGCACCACGACGGCCGACCACACGTGTGGCAAAGGAACGTATTCGACCAATGCCGGTGCCGTTAGCGCAGACCACAACTCAAGGTCTGTAAATGGTTTTCGGTGTCGCCCGGCAAGCAGGGCGCCTTCGATGATTTTCCCAAGTTCGGCTTTCGGAAGTCGAACCGAGAGTTCCGCTACCGTAACACCGTCAATAATGTCTCGGTGGGTTAACAACCCATCATTTAGGGCTCGGTCTAACAGGAATGCGATGTGCTGTTTGGCAATTCGGTGATCGTTGGTTCGGTTGGCGGTGACATTGAAGAAGTCACCCTCGATGAGGAAGGCCCAGATCTTATTGCGCGGCAAGTAGCGCACCCGATCATCGGGGTCGAAGACACTGATAACCGTTTGGGCATTGGTCTCACCCTCAGAAAGCGCGATGCGCAAATCTTCGGCGGCTGATTGCCAGGACTTTTTGAGGGCGATTTTGACCTTCAAACCGGTGGTTTGCGACAGAATTGATGCGCGCAATTCCGGGTGTTCAGCCATGCCTTCCATGATTGTTTCGGGTGGAAAGTGGCGGATAAAATCCGCGGCTGAACGTCGTGAAATGGCGAGTGCATGCTCGATCACATGTGCGAGGAATCGCTGACGTCCGTCCGTCAGTTTTGACTCGAACAGTGGAGTTGTGGAATCGCCATTATTATCGATAATGTTGGTGTCTGTCATTCGAGACCATCCAGGTACAGTGCTTGCTCGCGCCAAGCAGTTGTCGAGCTTTGCCAAACCATCATTACAGGCTATCCGATAAGTGGGGCAGCGTGAACCAGTACGAGTCGCAAGATTCAACGCCCCCCCATAATTGTCCGCAGAACTGATCGAATGTGTAACGTTATTGGGCTAGTGAATCGTTATCGAATGCGCCAGCCGACCAGGTGAACCTTGAAACGGTGGGACTGTGCTCTCGCGCAGGGCGCTACGAATGCATTCTGCCGTGAACGTTGTGGCAAATGGCGGCCGCCACCGTGACACTTAGCACTTGACCTGACGGTGATATTGAAAGCGTCACCAAAGCGCTCCCCGTCGGCTCGCCCTTGTTGTGGCAGCCAGCCGCTTTTGCAAAGCCGGGGGCCAATGCCTTCTCGGCAGCAGTCTTTGTCAAATCGAGCTGTTGGCCGCTGTTTGGCTGCCGCTTGCGCAAACTTGTTTGCAAACCCAGCCGACAAATCACCACTAGTTGCCGCGTTATTTTCTGCAACCCCGCTTGAGCGACCGCTGTTGGAGGCACCGAGCGGCCCGGAACCAATGGCAATATTGAGTTGTCAGGCGAGGCTTTCCGATCTGCGTATCCGCATCCTCACCCCCGCGCCAAGATAATGCTGCCATTATCGCAACGACCAAGACGAGGCCCCCGAGGACCGCGAACGGAAGCCATTTTGGGAACTTCGGACGAATTCTCGTAAGCGCCGCAAAATCCGAAGGCCTTGGTGCAAAGGAGGGTGTTGCGCGCAATCCTTGCGACGCCAAATCCTTCGCCACACGAAACGGCTGCGGTGATTGTACTGCTGGCGGAAATATCGCCGGCTTTGCAGTTGGACTCTCCGGTTGGTCCTTGACCGGTAATGGAGGCGGTGCGGCTGCTGCCTGCGCCGTGACAAATGCAGGAATGCTGGTCACAACATCATCGTTGGCGAGCGGCTTGCTAGCCGCAGCCCACGGAGTTGCCGGCACCGCTGATTCGTCAGGTCGCGAAGGTTGGGCCCGACGTAATGGTGGAGGTCCGCCGCCAGCTTTCGCGGCCGGTATCGCGGCCTGGGTTACAGCGGCTGCCGCAGCAAGCCGTTGGGACACGTCGGGTTTCGACACTACATCGGGAGCAGGATCGGCGCGCGTTACGTTGCCGGTTGACGATGAGGGGCCGAGTGCGCGGTTGCCCGCATGGGTCGTTCTTGCGATGCATCGTGCGGCTCGGTCTTGGCGAGACAGGCACTGGCCCATTTTGCCACCTGTGGCGTCGCAGCCGCGGGCAAGTTGGGCTTGGCGGCGACCGTGGCGGCCGCGACTTTCGAACCGGGCCTATAAATGATCGTCTCATCGTCGCCGTCGTCCGCAGCGGCACCCGGGCCCATCCCACTTGCGGATGGAACTGGTGCAACTTTTTCCCGCTTAAGGTACTGAGCCAAATCTGGAATCTTGATTATAGGCAACCAATCCGTCATGCCCTCGCGCCACACAATCGTGTCGCGAGTCACAAGACCCTTGGCTAACGTGTCGCGCAACTGGGACGTACTGAGCTCCCGGTCATCGTCCGCACCAAAGCTTACGACCCAAAGATCGGTCGAGCCCCGTTGTTTGTCTGCATCCGAAATACCGGGCGACGATTTAGCTTCAGCCCTCGACGGCGCTGCCGGCTTGGGCTTTGGTGTCGAGTCTTGAACAGTTTTGACCGACACATTTGAAGGCAATGCTGGCCTTGTTGGGCTCCTTTCAGGGATCTTTCGATTCGAAAGCATGCCGGAACCCGAAAGACTGCTCGAAGAACCACCGACGGGTGAGGGTTCCAACTTGCTTGGCGCTGGCGGCACTGGCAGGAATGTCGCGAGTTCCTGTTGCAGGCCCAGTTTCGCTGAGCTTCGCCGATTGATCTAGTAATTATTCGTGTCGCCGCTTGGCTCGGATCGGGGTGGGTGACTTCAAATCCACCGAATTCGGTTGCGCCTGTGTTTGGGTGTATCGGTTCCGCACTGAAAGCCGACGGCGCAGTGGGTTGGACTGGCTTTGGTTCGGCTACCTTTACCTCTGTTTGCTTGGGTTCCGGCGGCTTGCCCAAGTCAGGCGTGACGGCAATTTGATGAGGCTCTTCAGCCGGTGGGCTTACTCGTGCAACAGCTGCTGGTTGGGGGTCAGGATGCGCAACCAATGGTGTTGCGGCAGCCGAAGTAGTAATCGATGCGGCTGAACCTCTACGGCACATGTCCATCGACTTCAATGGGTGCTTTGCATTGGCGGCATTTGAGTGTCGCTACCTGACCGTGCACGCGTTTGTCCCAAACCTCGTCGGGAATCAAAAAAGTTGCATGGCACGCGCCACAAGTGACTGGGTGGGGCATCGTCCAACGTCAGACTAGCGAGGAATCGCAACTTCTGGAATGACCGAATAGGGGCCAAGTGCAACGGATGGTTGGTCCGAACATTTGGCTGAATGAGCGGCCCATGGGCTTAGAAAACAACACCGAGTGAAATCCGCAAAACCAGGTCAATCGGGTACGCCCAGCCGTTGAGATTGATCATGCCCATATTTCCGGGGAGGCCGCCGGATGGCGTGACTGCCAGCAACATCTGCTTGTCTGTTCGGGCATCCAGAGGTTTGGGGCGCACGTCGCGTCGATTGCGTCATCAGCAAAGCATCGCTCGTGCTTGTTCAGCATCGTGCCAATGCCGAATGTCCCGGCCAACGTAAAAGGGCCCCATTTTGAATGTTGGCCGAACAGTACCTGAAACTCTCTTTCAACATAGTTTACGTGATCAATCCCAGCGTGTCATAGTCAATCGAGTAATCCGGTAATTTCCGCGCGCAGCACGTACCCTTCCATGGGCGTGCCGTTGAGCCAAAAGCCCACACCAACCGACGTGCCCGCAAGGGCGCCCCATCCTGCAGATTTTTGGCGGAGCGTGTTGGGCACACCAATTAGATTTAGGTTTAGATACGGAGGTTGATCATTGACGATGAATTGGGGCACAAGCTCGACGGAAATGAACTTCCAAACTTGCGATTCAAGTTCGAACCCCAAACGCCCCGCCAATAACCAATTGAATGGATCGATACGCACGGACATTGTGGGCAATTCGAATTTCGACTGTGCTTTGGGCGCTGCATCGCCACTATTGAAGGGCGCATTGGCGCCATTGTCGTTCCGTTGATAATTGTTGTTATTGGCGTCACGGGTACTAGGGTTTGCGTAAACGGGGCCGCCCGCTGCGGGTGACTGCGCGCTGCTATTCGCAGGTGTTGTTGAATAGTTGTTCGGCTGCGGCTGAGTTGGGGGCGAATTATTCTGCTGCATTGCCGTCGGCTGTGGCTGAGCCTGCGTCGGGGGTGGTGGAACCCAAACGGACGGCGATGGAGCTGTGGCGCCCGCCGAAGGCGCGGCGTCAGAAGCCGGCTGTGGATTTTGCGGATCCGACTGCGCCGCAGCCGTCGCCGAGATCGCGAGAATTGTTGCCAACAATCGACTAAAAGAAACTTGCCTCATGACCGATAGCATACGGCCAGTATCGCCGCCTGAAAACCCGACAATTATCACCTAACACTCCCCCGCCTTGCCAACCCGATCGCGTGGGCGTTTTTGAGGGCCGCAGCTGAAGCATCCCCTCATATTTTACACCAATTCAGCTGGCAACCGTCTGCGGGCCAGGGTCCCGCAGACCCACACAACCAGCAAATCCCTTCAACCTTTCAGGAGAATTGGTCCTGATAGTTCAAGTCGATGAGTTTACGAGCCCAAAGGCAGCAAGTCGGTGAAGATCCGAACATTCTCCGAAGGGAATGACGGGGATGGTTCAGAGGCCGCAGACCAATTGCGGCCAGTTGTGAGTAGACGGGGCTACACCAACCGCGCAATTTGTCGAATATGCTGGCTCATTTGGCCTCGCGATGTACTACGCTGCATTTGAAGGGCCAAAAGACGGATGATTCCACGTATTTTGATTGGAAAAGGGTTGCTAGAGCGCCAGAAGGCTGACTTTATTGCCTTGTCCATAGCCTCGGGCTCATTCGAGACAGATCCGCAATTGGACAAATTGAATCGAGCTGTTGGGGGTGAGCTTCGATTGCTTGCACAGCAGGCCGAATTTGCGGGCCGTGCCGATCAAGTATTTGAATGCACGACCCTCGGACGATTGCCGCAACAACGTATATTGCTTGTCGGCACAGGAGCGGGTGACGCACGCGAAGAATCTCGACTCCGCAATTATGCCGCTGTGGCCATGCGACACGGCACTAATAGTGGGGCATTGCGAGTGGCCCTTGCTCTTCCCCCAAATCTAGCTGTCGAGCATTTGCGCGCGATAGCTGAGGGTGTAGTGCTCGGAGCTTATCGCTTTACGAAGTATCTAACCTCAGAACGGCGCCCCAAACGTCATGTCGGCACAGTTATTCTTTGTGGCTTATCGAAGGAGACGGCTAGCGCCAAACGGGCCATCGAATTGGGACGGGGTGTCGGTCGAGCCGTGGCGCTTACCCGCGATGCAGTTAATGAACCGTCAAATATCATGACGCCGGCCATGTTTGCGCGTTGCGCAACGGATGTTGCACACCGACATGGCTTTCGCGCAAAAATCCTCGATGCACGCGGCATCGATCGGGTCGGCATGTCGTTACTTTCCGCAGTGGGACGAGGCAGCCGAAACGAGCCACGCTTTGTGCATTTGACTTATACCCCCAAGTCCAAGCCCAAAACGAAGGTCGCATTACTTGGCAAGGGGCTTACGTTCGACTCAGGCGGATTGTGCATCAAACCCGCTGCTGGTATGGACGAAATGAAGAGCGATATGGCGGGAGCTGCAGCAGTGCTCGGCGTGATGGACGCCATTGGTACCTTACGTCCACCGGTGGAAGTGCACGGCTTGTTCGTTCTCGCTGAGAATATGCCTGACGGAAATGCCTATCGGCCAGGGGACGTGTTTGGTTCCCTCGATGGCAAGACGGTCGAGATAATCAACACGGACGCGGAAGGTCGCCTAGCGCTCGCGGATGGATTGGCTTACGCTCGCAAATTGCGCCCCGACCTCATTGTGGATGCAGCCACGCTTACTGGGGCCTGTGTGGTCGCGCTTGGCAAATCATGTTCCGCGTACTTCACCGCCGACGAAAGTTGGTCAAGCCGGTTCAAGCTGGCCGCACAAAAGTCTGGCGAAGCATTCTGGCAAATGCCTTTGCTTTCCGACATGCGTGAGCAACTTAAGAGTGATGTAGCGGACCTCAAACATACCGGAGACCGTTTCGGTGGAGCCATCAGTGCGGCCATGTTCTTGCAGGAATTTTGCGGGAAACTCCTTGGATTCACTGCGATATCGCTGGGCCGGTACTCGCCGACAGGCCTAAAAACATGTATCCGAAAGGAGCTACAGGTCACCCGGTACTCACTTTCGTCCGATTCATCGAGGCGCTGGGTTGACCGGGCGGGCTCCTACCGCGAACCGCCTAAGTTTCGATCCACTCCTACTGGGGTTTTATGCCTGGCTACTGACGGTTGGCGTACCAACTTCTTCGCCGGGTGCGCCTATCATTAGCCGCGCTCTGAGCGTTACGGCTTTGGCATTGCTCTTAGGAGGCTGGTTTTTAGCACCTCGGTACCCAATTGTCGCGGATTTCTCGGTGACTGCCGGGTACTTTGGCCTATGCCTGGTTACCTGGCTCACCTTGGGACATGCGCGACTTACCTCCAGTCAAGCCGAACTTCGAACCATTCTTGGTGCGGCTGCGTGGAGTTTGTTTGGTATCGCCTGGGTTCGCTCCCGACACGCGGGAGTTCTTGCCCTTCACATCGAATCCAAGGAGGACCCAAATTCGACGGCATCCCAGACCCGAAAATCTGTCAGCGGTGTTGTGTACATAGGTTTGTCCCTGCTACTTGTGACGGTCGTATTCTGGAGATTGGGCTTGCCACCAGGCGATGGCCGCGGGGTGCTAGTCACCGCTATTGAATTAGGTTGGGCTCTTTGGCTCGTTGCAGTTTCAGGTACATTGGCCGCGGGTTTTGAACACAAAACCAAAGGTTGGGTTTTACGACTGCTCAGCGAGCGCACAATTATTCTGGCATTTGTGTTGACTGCCGCCGGTGTCATAATCGGGACGCTGGTAAAACTGTGACAATGGGAGCGGCATATTTACGCATACTTCTCGGGATGTTGACCCTTGTGACAAGTTCCGCGGCTACGCTAGCAGGACTACTGCGATTGAGCACCGGCCGGGACCTCAAGGGTTTATACTGGGTTATTGTCGGGCTACTAATTCTAGGCGGCGTAAGGGCCAGGCTGAGTACCGATTCCAAAGAATGACGTTCAATGTTTCCATTCAAATTCGACGCCACCAACGGCGTCGAAAGATCGCGCCAGTAATAAGCAGCTGCTGCTTAATTGCATTTCTGTGCTGACTGCAATTCACGTACAACCAAACCATACGCCATGTCGCGGAGACCGCTTGAGATCGATACTGTCGTCGCAGTGGGCCAGCGAAGCCTCACGCGCACACAGCTCGAGAATTCTCTGGCCGGAAGATCTCTAGACTTCGGCACAGTTTGTTGACGGCTGGGTTGCCGATGCGCTCACCGCTGAAGCGGCAAGAAATGGGCTGCTCGAATCCGAGCGCGTGCGGCAAATTGAACGAAGCGTTCTTGCGCGCTCGCTGCTCGAGTGGTCATACAATCGTGCAATTGCCGATGGAATTCCTACGGATGCCGAGGTTGCAAAAATAACGGCGGAGCGCTGGTTTGAGGTAGATCGGCCTGCCGCCGCCAAGACCAGTCATTTCGTCGTGCGAGTCAAGTCTGGAGAGTCAACCGCAGCCGCCCAAAGGCTAGCTCGCAAGATTGCCGGATTAGTGCATGCAATAGTCAATCCCGATGCATTTGTAGCTGCGGTAAAAGCCATCCCTCCCAATGGGCTCGAAGTGGTGGCGGAGTCGCTACCGCCTGTGACCGTTGACGGTCGCAGTTTGCAACTCGACAAAGATGGCAGGCCGGTAGGTGAAGGGCCACGCTTTGACGCATCATTTGCTCGGGCTGCCAATTCCGTGGAGTCCGAGGGCAGTCAAAGCGGTCTAATCCAGTCCTCATTTGGATATCACGTCATATTGCTGGAACGCAGAATTCCCGCATACCAGGTTCCATTCGAAGACCGACGCCGCAAATTCGCACCGGAGGTTTACGCGCGTCGAGCGCGTGTACTGTCCGATCGCTTCATCGAAGAGGGCAAGCAGCGGCGACAAGTGAGGTTCGAGCCTTCGTTTCAAG
>CAWIGY010000044.1:0-225000 GCA_963835565.1 uncultured delta proteobacterium | reverse complement strand
CGAGCGTTCTGATGGAGATACACGGCGGACGGAAACGACCGCTAACGGCCATCAGAAGTGACTATGCAGGCATGAGTAGCGATAAACCGAGTGAGAAACTCGGTCGCCGTAAGCCCAAGGTTTCCTGGGGAAGGATAATCCTCCCATGGGTTAGTCGATACCTAAGCCGAGGCCGAAAGGCGTAGGTGATGGAAAGCAGGTTAATATTCCTGCACCGCCAAGGATGGCGTTGAAGCAAGCGGGGACGAAGGAAGGTAGCTCAGCACGGCGCATGGTTGTCCGTGTTCAAGCCTGTAGGTTGAACTGCTAGGACCCGATAGGGACAAACGGCGGTTCTTAAGATCGAGAGGTGATGAGGTCGGATCCTAGATCCGGACACTGAGTGATCCTATGCTTCCAAGAAAATCCGCGTGTGGAGCCACTTTGGCGATCGTACCGCAAACCGACTCAGGTGGGCGGGGTGAATATCCCAAGGCGCGTGAGAGAACCCTGGTTAAGGAACTCGGCAAATTGACACCGTAACTTCGGGAAAAGGTGTGCCGGCGGCGGTGATAGGGCTTGCCCCTTGAGCCGTTGTTGGTCGCAGTGAAATGGGGGTTGTGACTGTTTACTAAAAACACAGGACTCTGCAAACTCGTAAGAGGAAGTATAGGGTCTGATGCCTGCCCGGTGCTGGAAGGTTAAGGGGATATGTTAGGGGCAACCCGAAGCATTGAACCGAAGCCCCAGTAAACGGCGGCCGTAACTATAACGGTCCTAAGGTAGCGAAATTCCTTGTCGGGTAAGTTCCGACCTGCACGAATGGCATAACAACATCCCCACTGTCTCGACCAGGGACTCAGCGAAATTGCATAGGGGGTGAAGATGCCCTCTACCCGCGGCAAGACGGAAAGACCCCATGAACCTTCACTGCAACTTGGCAGTGATTTTCGGGTTACTCTGCGTAGGATAGGTGGGAGGCTATGAAGCCGGGCTTCTGGGTTCGGCAGAGCCAACGTTGAAATACCACCCTGGGTGATCTGGGAATCTAACCTACACCCGTGATCCGGGTGAGGGACACTGCCTGGTGGGCAGTTTGACTGGGGCGGTCGCCTCCAAAAATGTAACGGAGGCGTGCGAAGGTTCCCTCAGGCTGATTGGAAACCAGCCGTAGAGTGCAAACGCAGAAGGGAGCTTTACTGTGAGACCGACAGGTCGACCAGTTGCGAAAGCAGGTGTTAGTGATCCGGTGGTCCCGTATGGAAGGGCCATCGCTCATCGGATAAAAGGTACTCTGGGGATAACAGGCTGATCGCGCCTGAGAGTTCACATCGGCGGCGCGGTTTGGCACCTCGATGTCGGCTCGTCGCATCCTGGGGCTGGAGCAGGTCCCAAGGGTTTGGCTGTTCGCCAATTAAAGCGGTACGCGAGCTGGGTTTAAAACGTCGTGAGACAGTTTGGTCCCTATCTGCCGTGGGCGCAGGACACTTGAGAGTAGCTACCCATAGTACGAGAGGACCTGGGTGGACGTACCTCTGGTGTGCCGGTTGTCATGCCAATGGCATAGCCGGGTAGCCACGTACGGAACGGATAACCGCTGAAAGCATATAAGCGGGAAGCCGGCCTCAAGACTAGGTGTCCCTGCCGTAAGGCACTAAAGGCCCCTCGTAGACTACGAGGTGATAGGCCGGGTGTGGAAGCACAGCGATGTGCGGAGCTAACCGGTACTAATAGGCCGTGCGGCTTGACCTTATTCGCTAAGGCAAACATTGTAGTTCGCGCTCGGAGTTCGGGTGCCGCGAGATTCAGATGAGTCTCCGTGCACACGAATCCAGAGCGATTCAGCGTTCGCAGCTTTGGACACCCACCGATTTCCGGTGGTGACGTCGAGGAGGCCATACCCGATCCCATCCCGAACTCGGAAGTCAAGCTCCTCGGAGCCGATGGTACTGCATGGTTAACTGTGTGGGAGAGTAGGACGCCGCCGGGTTAATCGAGCAAAGGCCTCGATGTGAGAACATCGGGGCCTTTTTTTATACGTGTGACTGGCATGACCAACGAACAGGAGGTGAAAATCCAGACCCGGGGCCCTGACAGAGGGAACCCGACATCGAGGAGACAAGGGCCTTGCTGTGGAGCACCACGGCTCTCGCGAAGGGAAGTCAACGTCGTGAGGCCCGCGAGGGGAGGTCTGAAAGAAGTCATAGATGCGTGGCGGTCTCGAATGAAAGTGAAGTGTCGTAAGGCGCACCTGGCGGATAAGCTAGCGTACGGTAGCAAAGTCCAATATTTGTTGGTGCCGGCGTGCGTATTGACAACGGGATCGACACGAAGTTCGTTGGTCTTACCCAGTGAGATCTGTCGGGTCTCCGCGAAAGCGGTAGCCCGTAGGATGAAGGACGAAAGGTTATGACCCGGCAGAAGTCGGAGGACTGCATAAAGCCACAAGGCCGGCGAAAGCCGGTTGAAACCCAGGGAATCGAGAGCTCTGGGGGAGGTGAGGCGGTCCCAGTCAACGAACAGCCAAGACAACTCGGACTGCGATTCGAGACAGCCGAACAGTATGCGAAAGCAGAGGCCGACGGCGCAAGGGTTGCCCACCGAAGGGTTTCTCGAGCGCACGCGGAGCCGAAGTCGAAGCGCAAAGAAGAAGGAGTCTTAGCGGCGACACTGGAAGAAGTCACTGGGCGATTACGGTTAGCGTTTGCAGTCGTGGCATCGAACCAAGGGGCACCTGGGCCAGACGGGCAGAGCGTCAAAGAGATGCGCGCGCATCTTGAGGAGCTCATCCCGAAGGTGACCGAATCACTGCTCAAGGGAGAGTACGAGCCGGGCAATATCCGGCGCGTGTGGATACCCAAGGCAGGCGGAAAAGGTCATCGTGGCCTAGGAATTCCTGACGTCATTGATCGGACGATCCAAGAAGCGGTACGAGCGGTACTCGAGCCCTTGTACGAGCCGAAGTTTCATCCGAACAGCCACGGATTTCGACCTGGACGAAGTTGTCACACGGCAATCCAGCAGGCGCAAGAGTATCTAGAAGATGGGCACGATTGGGTGGTAGATATTGATTTGGAGAATTTCTTCAATCGAGTCCATCACCAGCGGTTAATGGCGAGACTCGCGGATCGAGTCAAAGACAAGCGACTGCTCGTACTCATTGGAAAGATGCTCAAAGCGAAGGTTGTGATGCCGGATGGCGTGGTGGTCAGCAATGACGAGGGCGTCCCGCAAGGGGGTCCACTTTCGCCGTTGTTAAGTAACATTGTGCTAGACGAGCTCGATTGGGAGCTCGAACGGCGCGGCCACCGATTCGTCCGTTACGCGGATGATGAGAACATCTACGTCCGCAGTGAACGAGCCGGACAGCGAGTCATGGCGAGTATTACGAGCTTCATCGAAGGGCGGCTGCGCCTGAAGGTGAACGCGAGCAAGAGCGCTGTGGCTCGTCCCGAAGAGCGGCACTTTCTCGGCTTCAGTCTGCGGCGAGAGTTGATGGACGGAAACGTGGAAGTGATACTATCGAAGCGCTCCAAGGAACGCATCGACGGCAAAATCCGTGAGCTTACGCCGCGCAGCTGGGGAAACACGCTCAAAGCGTGCATTGCCCGGGTGAACGAGTATCTCATCGGATGGGTAGGCTTCTTTGGAATCTGCTCCGCCGAGGTCGAAAGGACATTGCATAACCTGGATGCGCACATCCGACGCCGGTTGCGCGCTATTCAGCTCAAACAGTGGAAACGCAGACGTACGATAGCCCAGAAACTAATTCAGCACGGCATTTGGCCGAAGAGCGCTTGGCGAAACGTCTACAAAGGTCGCAAGTCCTTTTGGGCGATGAGCCACATGGCAACAGTGGACCGGGCACTTCCGAATTCCCATTGGGATGCACGAGGGCTCGAATCATTGGAACGACGCTACCGACTGATAGCCGCGCGCAGGGTCGCCCCGGTGCAACTCACGTTGGCACTGGGATAGCGGAGGTCGCAAACCGGCCGACGACGGGGTTAGCAACCCGTCGCCCTGAAGAGCCGTATGTGAACAGCACAAGTACGGTTCCCTGAGAGGGGCCTTCAGAAATGGGGGCCCCTACTCGACAATCGTTATGCAAATGAAATCAAACGCTTCCGCGCCGTAATGTTTAGGAAACAGGACTTTGATCGTGACCGATCAGGCCAAGAGAATGCTCTTGGATCAGTCGGCTAAAATCGCAGATTGTCTCCTGCTTGAATTTGCAACGCGACACAGGCAGAATCGACAAGTGTCGGTTCATAAGCACGGATTGGGCAGCGCTCTTTCATGCGTTGTGCTGAGTCTGTGGTTGCTCTTTGGTTGTCGTGGGAAAGGAATTCAGCAGCCCATTGTGGCGGAAGCAGGTAGCCCAAGTTCCGCACTCACTCCGAGAATCGCCATCGACCCCCCCGAATATCATTTTGGCAATGTGATAGTAGGCGACTCAGTAGCCCACTCGTTTTCCGTTAAGAATACGGGGGCCAGCACGCTTATCATCACCGATATCGAGGAAACGTGCAATTGCACAATCGGGACACTTAAGGATCGACAAATTGCACCTGGCTGCGCAACAACGCTTGAGGTGCGCTACAGACCGAACGGCATTACAGGTCCCGAACGGCAAACACTAACTTTACACACCAATGATCCCTACCACTCGGAGGCGACGCTAACCGTGCTGGCCAACGTGGCGTCAGATATGAAATTTGAGCCCGAAACTATTCGACTGGTTAGTGACGACCCAACCAAGCGAAAGCAAATTGCGGAGCTTACCGGAAGAGTGGTGGCGCGCGCCCATTTGAGTTTAGGGGAAATTCGTGGAGATCCGGTTGCGCTCAAGAACGTGAGCCTAAGAGTGACACAAGCCCCTTATGATGCGAACAATCGGCCCATTTTGGAGGTGTCCCTCAAGGGGAAAAACCCGGGCTCAGGCTCTGGGGTGGCTGTGGTGATAACGGGCGTTCCCGATGCGTTTCAACTTTATGTGAAGTTCGAATGGGGACCCGCAGCTAAGTTTGCAAAAGGGTCCGCTACAGCCACTGAACGCTAAAGGCATTCAGAATAGCGTGCGGATCTATTGTACTGAATTTCGAACCAGCGCGAGCTCAAGACGCACGGCCGCGATGCGTGCGTCCACCAACGCGTCGATGTAGCCAATCCGGGCGCTCGTTAGCTCAGTCTCAGCATCGGTCAACTCTACGTTGGTCGCGCGACCCGCCAGGTATTGATCCTTTCGAACACTATAGGCAGCCTCGGCAGCCTTGACTCCGCGCTGCGCGGCACTAATCGTCGTAGTTGCTTGCTCGACTCCGCGCGACGCGGACATTATCTCTGCGCGCAGTGCTTCCTTTAGGGACTCCCTCTGTGCCAGAATCGCGCCAGCCTGGGCCTCTAGGCCTTTCTTGGTTGCTGCATTTGAGGGCCAATCATTAGCGGTCCACGTTGCCTGGATACCAATCGCCCAAGTCGTCTTGAACCCATCGACGGGCGGCTGATACCGAGAGTTCGGGTTGGCCGTGACTAGCTCCCCCATCGCGTCTATACGAGGCAGCTCGGAAGCTTCAGTCGCATCTGCCTGACGACGGAGCTGGTGTTCGGTTTGCGCCAGAGCCAACAATTCAGGACGCGATTGCTTGGCCTCTAACCAGGCTTGTTCGATGCGTGGCACTCGCGGCAAATTAGGAGCCGCGACAATTTGATCACCAATTTCGAGTTCCGTTTCAGGGGGTAAGTGAAGTTGGACGCGCACTTGCTCGGCTGTGATCGCAACGTTATTCGACGCACGAGTCTCGAGCAGCTCGGATTGTGCGACCTGTGCCTCCACCGCTCGAAACTCGGCGCTCGTCGCTAGGCCGGCTTCAAGCGCACGCTTCGTGTCTTTGAGGTGATTCACAGTACGCTGAAAGGCCTGGCGAGCCGCCACTTGTTGGAGTACCGCCCCGGCCCAAGAATAATAGGCGATCTTCGCCTCCGCTGCCGTGCGGGCGCGTTGTGCCTCAAGATTGAAATGGGCGGATGTCTTGCCGTCTTTTGCCGAGTCCAGCAGCTGTGGGAATCGAATGAAATAGTCGGTTAGCGGCACGACCAGAGAAGCACGCAATATTGTTTGGTTGAGAAGCACAGGGAAGCTGAATGGCCGCGCAATTGTTGGCGTCGGATTGACTTGATTAGGTTGAGCCGTTGGTGCGACCACCAAGGTGCCCAACACTGGAGCGTCGATTGGTGACAAACGGTTGTAACTGCCGCTCAGCGTCAATCGCGGGGCAAAGCGGAAGCGAGCTACGTCAATCTCCGTATCCGCAGCCAATTCTTTTTGCTTGAACGCGGAAATATCATAGCTTACCGCCAAGGCGCGATTGGCAGCCTGAGCAGCCGTTAGTCCACCTGGGCGCGCTTGTAATGCTTGAATCTCTCGCTCAAGATCCGCGCTGGCGTCGCGCGGCTCGGGCAGGCTTTCCAACGTTTCTTTGCCTATGCGCGGTGCCTCGGCGGTCGTTGGAGGTGGCACCTGGGCTCGGGCGCTCGTGGCGAATGCTATTGCGAGAATCACTCCAGACGTTGCGCAACTTCGCAAACGAAATTCAACCGCACTTAGCGTGGTTTCTCGGGCCATAACAGGTTGGCTTGAATGACAACCATTCATTGTGTCCTCTTGGAATTAAGCCAGGCTGCGTTTAAATCGCCAGGCGGCAAATATCAAAACCAGTACTCCCATCACGAACAAGGTAATGACGTGAAATCTAAGATCATGAAAGTTTGAGCCGCGCAGCAGCACGCCTCGGATAACTTCAGCGTAGTACTTCACCGGGTTGATTTTAGTGAGGGGCAATAGCCAATCGGGGATGCCCCAAAGTGGTGTCATGACGCCGGACAGCAACAAGGCGGGCATCAAGAATAGGAAACCACCGATGAATGCTTGTTGCTGAGTTCGGCTCACGGTTGAAATAAGAAGGCCGATCCCCAATGTGCATGTCACGTAAGCGGTCGTCCCCGCAAATGCGACACTTAGCGGACCCCGAATCGGCACCTCAAACAAGCGCGTTGCCACCACTAAAGCTAGTAGAAAGTCGAAGAGCCCGATGCCAACGTAAGGAAGCAATTTTCCAATCATTAGAACGATTGCAGACATGGGGGTTACCATGACTTGCTCCAAGGTCCCGGTTTCTCGCTCGCGGGCAAGGCCCATGGCAGTAATGATCACCGTGACAACCAACAAAAGCAGCGCGGTAATTCCAGGTACCATGTAAGTAGAAGTCTTGAAGCGTGGATTGTGCAGGACACGGGGCAACAGAACGACGTCCGGAAATAATGGCAGTGCAACTGGCGTAGCCTGGGAGTCCAGGGCTGGGGCCACCCTCGCTAGGTTACGCTGATTCTTTAGTGCCCATTGGACCGCAACGCGCGTTTCCGCGCGAGCGTAGCGAGCGACCGCGGCGGCTGCGATTGAGCCGCGATTCGGATCCGTTCCGTCAACTACGATCTGCAGGTGTGCGATGCGACCCCGGGCTAAATCGCGCCCGAAGCCTGCTGGAACAACTAGCGCGGCGGCTACCGCTCCGGCATCAATCGCTTGTTCGGCGAGCTTGTCACTCGTAAGCGCCATTTTGCTTATGAGCGTTCCGTCAGCGAAAACTTGGCGCAAGTGTAGTCGGCTGGCATCGGTCTGATCGTGGTCCACAACGACCGTTGGAACCTTATCCACGTCGAAATCCACAGCGTAGCCAAAGAGACCCAATTGAAGCGCTGGGGCGATGAGGAGTAGGGCCATCATGCGCCGATCGCGCACCGTATGACGGACCTCCTTCAGTGCCACGGAGTAGAGTTGGATGAGCCAGCGAGGTAGCATGACAATTCTGGTGTGATGAACCGAGTTGGTTGTCAGTCGAGTCGGCGTCGGAACTTGGCGGCAGTAGTGAGAACCATGACCAAGGCAAATGCCAAGAGCGCAAGCAGGTGCGACCACTGCTCTTGGAAGCCGTTGCCTCGCAATAGAATTCCACGTAGCGAAGCAATGAAATGAGTTGCGGGCATTATCTGCGCGATTGCCTGAAGCGGCCTCGGCATATTTGCCACGGGAAAGACGAAGCCTGACAGAATCTGAATTGGCAACAGCGAAGTCAGGGTTCCGACCTGAGTGGCCACCATTTGATTCTTGGTTACCACCGACACGAACAACCCCTGTGCGAGCATCCCAATAATGAACAACAGTGCTGCGGCTGCCAGCGCAAACAAAGAGCCTCGAATGGGTACATCGAATGTCCAGGCACCCACGGCCAGCACCAGCAGCACTGCCAGGCATCCGAGGGCAATATAAGGTAGCAGTTTACCTAGGATCAGCTCGCCCCGGCGAATTGGAGTTGTAAACAGCTGTTCCATTGAACCCCGTTCCCACTCCCGCGCAACCGTGAGCGCTGTGAGCAATACACAAACCATGGCAAGTATCAGGGCCATGAGTCCTGGAACCAGCAGTAGAGCTGAGCGCCCAGCAGGATTGTACAGCGTCCAACTATCCGCCACCAGGCGTGGAACTCCTGCAACCGTCGTAGCCGGGGGAACCACAATTGCTGCGCTCGCGATCGCGTCGGCCTTGTTGATGGTTTGCATGGCCGTCGTAGCGTCGGATCCGTCTACTATTAATTGCAGCTCCGCTCGCTGCCCGCGGGCGAGGCTTCGACTAAAGCCCATCGGTATGACGACGACCGCCACGGCTTCGCCGGTTCGCATCAACGATTCCCCCTGATCTACGCTTCCTAGTTCACCGGTTACCATCAAATCGCTAGAAGCGGCAAAGCTGCGCACAATACTGCGAGCAACGCTAGTGTGATCTTGATCCACCAATACGACGGGCAAATGCTCGAGATCAAACGTGACACCGTAACCAAATAGCAACAAAAGGCCAACGGGCATCGCAAGGGCCATGGCTAACGTTTGAGGATCGCGGCGAATGTGCGCGGATTCCTTGGCGGCCATGGCACTGATGCGCTGCACCGCGTGAAACAACGCTATCCAAAATCTACTCATGATATGCTATCGTCTTTCGCAACTTGGGCAAGGCGCTGCATTTGGGCACCGGTTGAAGTAAGCTTTGACGTATCACTAGACACTGCAGCCAAGAAAACATCTTCGAGAGAAACCTCTGCCGGCTCAATGACGAGCTGGTTCGAATCTTCGGAATTGAGTGCCTTCTCGATATCAGGGAAAGTCAGTTCCGACGGATCAAAGCGAACGTGCACCGTTGAGCCAAATGGCTCAATCGCAAAAATCCCTGAGCAACGGTCCAATGCCGCACGTACGCTGATAATGTCTTGACTGTGAATAGCGACCACCTGTCCCGGCACCCAATCCGCTTTTAAACCTTTTGGAGAATCAAGGGCGACCAACTTGCCTTGGACCATTAGGCCAATGCGCGCGCAATATTCCGCTTCATCCATGTAATGGGTCGTCACGAAAACGGTGGTGCCTTCGCGTGCTAATTGTCGAATCAATGTCCAAAACAGCCGCCGCGATGCGGGGTCAACGCCTGCCGTGGGCTCGTCCAGAAATACGATTTCAGGTCGATGCAACAGCGCTGTCCCGAGCGCGAGGCGCTGCCGAGTGCCAGCGGGAAGGTCTGCCGTTTTGACCTTTCGGAACTCCCCGAGGCCAATTCTTTCAAGTATTTCATCGCGGCGCTGGCGTAGCGCCTTGCCATAGAGACCATAAGCACCACCGAAAAACTCGATGTTGGCCTCGACCGGCAAATCGAGATAAAGCGAGAATTTCTGCGACATGTACCCAATGCGCGACCGTAGTGCAGTGGTATCCGATCCCACTTGGCACCCGGCAACCGTTGCTTTTCCACCGCTCGGACTTAAAAGGCCGCAGAGCATGCGAATCGTCGTGGACTTGCCCGCCCCATTTGCACCCAGGTAGCCAAAAATTTCACCCTTCTCAACCTCGAAGCTGACATCGTCCACCGCCACGAATGCGCCAAAGATCCGTCGCAGACGTTCGACTCGTATGGCATTCTCGCTCAAGGTTGTGCTCCCAGATCCATTGATTCTTGGCGCGGCGGCTGGTGAAGCGCTCCAGGTTCGAAAGAAGTGGCGTAGGCTAGAAACACGTCCTCGAAGTCGGGTGCAACCGGGACAAGCTTCGCGCCCAATTGCTCGATATTATGCGTGATTTGCGCCACTACCGGCTTCTCTAAGACGATGCGCAGCCGCTCACCCGCAGGGGATGCGGCAATCACGCCGAAAGCATCGGCAAGCAAGCTATGCAGAGCCTCGCGATCGCCGCCCAATACTTCAAAGACGGGTTTATCAAGGTCGCGTACTAGCCGCGCGGGCTCCCCTTCGGCAACCACTTTTCCAGCGTGAAGTAAGCACACGCGATGGCAGCGTGCCGCTTCATCCATATAGGCTGTTGATATGAGCACAGCCATTCCGGCGCTGACGAATTCATGGAGCAGCTGCCAAAGCTCGCGACGACTGACCGGATCGACACCGTTGGTGGGTTCATCGAGCAGCAGCACGGAGGGCTCATGCAGCAACGCGCAGGCGAGTGCGAGTTTCTTATACATGCCGCCGGACAGAGCGTCAGTGCGGCGCTCGGTAAACGGCGCAAGGCGCGTGAGCGCCAAGAGTCGCGCGGCACGCTGTTCATATTCTTGGCGTGAGAGGCAATAAAGACGCGCAAAAAAGCGCATATTCTCGCTGACGGAAAGATCCCCATACAGGCTGTAGTGCTGCGGCATGACACCCATGACATCGCGCAGGCTCGGGCTTTTCAGCGGATCCTTTCCGAGCACCCGCACCGTGCCGCCTTGTACGCCGATGAGTCCGGCTAGTGCACGAATTAATGTTGTCTTGCCAGCGCCATCAGGTCCTACCAGACCGAACAGTTCCCCCTTTTTGACGTTGAGGTTTACCTTATTCAAGGCTTGCGTAAAGCCGAAGTTTCGCGTCGCGTCTTTAGCCTCGATGAACACATCGCCATTACTGTTGTGCGGTAGCGGCTGCATGGTTAGGTGTCTTTGCTGAAGGTGGTGTGGTCGAAACGTGTCTATCGTGAGTTTGCTGTCGCAAGCTTCACTTCCGCGGGCATGCCCGGGCGCAAGCGATGATCGGCGTTCGGTAGCGTGACTTCCACGGGGTACACCAATCGATCGCGATCAGTTCTGGTCTGAATATTGCGCGGGGTAAACGCAGCCTGCATCGCGATCGATGTGATGTGCCCTGGGAAACGCACATCGGGATAGGCATCCGCCATGATGTACGCAGAACTCCCATTGGCGACGATTCCGATTTCGGCATTCGGCAAGTAGAAAGTAATTTTGACTTCCTCGAGATCGACAAGTCGCAGCAATGCGGCGCCTCGCGCGGCCACCTCACCCGCTTCCAGATACACTTCCTCCACCACTCCCGCGCGCGGCGCGCGAATCTCGCACTCGCGACGAAGCAAGAGCGCGCGTTGCATATTGGCCTGCGCGCTTTCAACGGAGGCTTCAGCGGAGCGCTCACCGGCCTCTGCGGCGTTGACTTGAGCCGCGGCCACGCCCGCTTGGGCCGCGGAGGCGCGCGCCGTATCAACGGCCGCCTTTTGGTCGAGCGCGAGAGAACTGGCTTCCGCTTGATTTTGATCAAGGCTTGCAGCCGTGATTCCGTCACCCGCCTTGACCAGGCGCGCCACGTTTCGTTCCGCAATCGCATGTCGTGTTTCAAGGGCTTCGCCACGCGCTTTTGCCGCGGTTGCCTGTACCCAAGCGACACCTGTTGCTCTCTGGGCTGCGCGCGCCGATGCTGAAGCGACAGCGACCTGTGCCTGTGCCGCAGCCACCCGTGCCTGTGCATCGGCAATGGTCGCATTGACATCGGCGCAGTCGAGGACCACCAGCAGCTGACCTTGCTGAATCGATTGCCCCTTCTTTACCTCGACTCGTTCGACGCGAGCCGAAATCTGGGAGGCGACGTTGATGTCCGTGCCCTCGATCACGCCGGAGCCGCCGGGTGGACCTGCGAGCACGGCGGTCTGTGCGCGCAGCTTGAAAACGATAGCGGTTATGAGCCCAGCGGTCAGTAGTGCGGCGATAATCAGCAGACGTTTCATCGTGACGCACCCACACCATCAGCAACTGGCATGCCAAGGTCATGCAACGGTCCTAACGCACTTGTCGCGCGACGAATCTCGAATCACCGTGGCAAACTATCGACGCAAGACATCCGGATTTCCGGATTTAGCGTTCAGTAGTCCGGACGCGTCGGGGTCGGCCATCGGCATGCTTTCGGCAAAATACCCTGCCAAACCTCCGATTGTCCTGTTGGCACTTCCCTTGCTGACGGGGTATCGTGGCCTCTGATTCGCCAACTCAGTCCAAAACCAACGAGCCACGCGCGGCAATGCCGCGCATCGGTTATCGTGCCCGAAGCGTCGCGGCACGTGCGGCGGCAAGTTGGGGCGAGATCGTGGAAACACCGTTAGCTTTCGAAGAATTGCAGCGCGAGCTGCACGACCGGATCTATCGCTTCCTGATGCGACTGCGATTCGTCATCGCACCTTTGCCGCTGCTTATCGGCGGCTTTGTCATTCTTGTGGACCACGCGCTCTGGCGCCGGTTGGCGATTGGAACTGCGTTTCCACTGGTCGTCGTATTGAGCATTTTGGAAGACTTGCGTGTGCGCCGCGAAGGCATTCCGGATTTGAATCGCGTGACGCTTGTGGTCGGAGCCATGCTGCAACCTGTCGTCTTGATAGCTACCGGCGGCGTCCTCAGTCCAGTTATACTGCCGATGCTGCTCGTCGACTTTGTCGCAAGTACTCTGCTCGAGCGTCGCGTCAGTCGCATGCTGATTACATTTCAAGTCGGCGCGATTATCACTGCGGCGCTTCTCGAATACACGAATCTGATCGGATCTCTACTGCCGGATCCATTTAGAGCAGCGACTGGCTGGGCACCAGCGCCGACGCTGCTCCTCATCTGGGCCGTTATTGCCTCATTTGTTTTTGTCGTCACGCGTGAACTGGGTTGTCGCATTCAGAATGCTTTTGCGGACCTGCTACTTCGCACGATGCGAGCCCGAGACGAATCGCTACGCATGCACCAGGAACAATTGTCAGAGCTAACCTTACTTTCGGGTGAAATTGCGCATGAGCTGAAGAACCCTCTAGCGAGCGTCAAGGGGCTGGCTGCGCTGCTATCACGTCGAAACTCCGGGGAGCAGCCCGAGCCACTGACCGTGCTCAGGCGCGAAGTGGACCGAATGCAAAGCATTCTCGATGGTTTTCTGAACTTTTCTCGTCCACTGGTACCGCTAAACCTGACATCCGCGGACCTATGCACGATCGCATCCGAAGTCTGCGCACTGCACGAAGGCATGAGCGAGCTGAGAGAAGTCCAAGTTGAACTCGACACTGAACGTCCAGTTGAGGTACTCTGCGATCCGCGAAAGGTAAGGCAAATTCTGGTAAACTTATTTCAAAACGCTTTGGATGCCACAGCGGAACGTGGACGCATTATGATTCGAGTCCATGCGAAAGGCGAGTTGGCGGAGATTATTCTGGACGACGACGGTGTTGGCCTGGACCCCAATTTGGCTGATCGAGTATTCGAAGCGGGCGTTACCAATAAGTCGGGTGGCTCGGGGCTTGGCCTCAACGTGGCGCGAGGGCTCGCGCGTCAGCACGGTGGCGACATCACATTGGTGAATCGCGTCTCGGGTGGGTGTACGGCAACATTGACGCTGCCATTGCGTCCAGCAAAATGGGATAGCTCACCCTGCAGTCGGGACGCCAATGCCAAGGATGCTCCAGATCAAGATCGGCAGGTCGCGCCGTGAAGCATCGCGCGCTCGTCGTCGATGACGACGCGGGTGTGCGCTATACTCTTGCCGAAATCCTCGGTGACGCGGGACTTGAGGTAGAGCTCGCGGAACACGGTCAACAGGCGCTCGGATAAGTCCCGGGCCGCGCCGTTCGATTTGGTGATTACCGATTTGCGCATGGCGCCAATCGACGGACTCGAGCTCTTGCGAGTCCTGCGTGCCGAACAACCCAAATTAAAGGTCATCATGGTCACTGCGCATGGTTCCGAACGCCACGCCGTTGAGGCCATGAAGCTCGGAGCCTACGATTACCTCAAGAAGCCCTTCGAGCTTGACGAGCTAATGGCCGTGGTTGGGCGTGCTCTCGAATCACTGCGCCTTGCACGAGGAAAATGAGCGCCTTACCAGCGAGAACAATTTTTCGCAGTCCCTTGTATTTCGTTCGGCTAGCATGAGCCGCCTTGCGGTACTGGTCGGTCGCGTGGCGCCGCGCGATGTGACGGTTCTCATCAATGGCGAAAGCGGCACGGGAAAGGAGCGTGTCGCCGAAGCCATCGTACGGGCAAGCTCCCGCTCCGAGCATCCCTTCATTCGCTTCAATTGCGCGACACTGACGGCCGAGCTAGCCGAGGCCGAGCTGTTTGGGCACACCAAGGGCGCGTTCACGGGCGCGCAGCGCAGCCGCAACGGCCTATTTCGCGAGGCGCATGGCGGCACGCTGTTGCTCGACGAAGTCGGCGAGCTCGACCTTAATTTACAAGCGAAGTTACTGCGAGTCCTCCAGCAAGGGGAAGTGCGACCCGTCGGTGAGGACCGATCATTTGCCATTGATGTTCGCATCATTGCGGCTACGCATCGGAATTTGGTTGACCTGGTTCAAGCGGGGCGCTTCCGCGATGATCTTTATTATAGGCTCAAGGTCGTGTCACTGACGGTCCCGCCCCTGCGTGAGCGGCCCGAGGACATTGCCGTGCTCGCGCGGCATTTTCTCCAACGGATTGCGGAACGATTTGGCACCGGTCCGCTGCGTGTTCCGGCCGAACTATTCGAAGAACTTGCTAGCTACGACTGGCCTGGCAATGTGCGTGAACTTGAAAATGCCATAGAGGCATTGGTCGCTCTGAGCATCGAAGGCGAACTCGATTTGTCTCAATTGCCGGGACAAGGCGAGCGCCAGTACAGGTTCAACAGGGCGCCGAGTAGATACCGACAGATCCGAAGGTCCAGGGGCTCACGCTCAAACAGCGCGTCGAGGCCTACGAACGCGGGCTCATAGTAACGGCTCTGGAAGCCACGCGGCGGCAATCGCCGAGAAGCGGCGCTACGGCTGGGGCTCAGTCGCGCGACGCTGCATGACAAGATTCACCGTTACGGGCTAGCGGCTCGAGGTGAAGAGGAATAGACCTCAACTTCGATGCGCTGAGTAAGCCATTGGTTTCAAGTAACGTTTCCGTGCCGCCGAGACATAGAAAGCGTTTCCCAGCCATCAGGTTCGGCGATTCCGAGGTTCTCCGAGGGGAGATTGGCGCCGTTAGCTGCGATGATATCGTGATAGTGATAAAATGAATCCTTGGGAGTTCTTACGCCGGTTGCAAAGTCTGTGTAAAGTAGGCCAAACCTTTGATTATAACCCTCCGCCCACTCGAAATTGTCGAGCAATGTCCAGTGGAAGTAGCCGCGGATGTCTACGCCAGCCGCGATGGCCGAGCGCGCCATCGCCAAGTGGCGAGTAATGAAGTTGATCCTTGCACCGTCATGTACGCCTCCGTCGGCCGCGATGACATCCGAACAGGAGATTCCATTTTCCGTGATAACGATCGGCAGCCCATATCGCTTGGCCATGAAACGTGGGCCAAAGTGCATGATCTCAGGCACAATCGCCCATCCAAAGGCGGAACGCGGGTGATCGGCTGGGTAGTTCCAGATGGCCTGGCGGCCCCGGTGTGTGGCGTCCACGCGCGGTCCCCAGTACAGATTGAGACCTAGAAAATCCAAGGGGCACGATATCGCTTCCATATCCCCCGGTTCAGCAGTGGGCACGGCCGCTGCAAAGTGCTCGACACCGTCCGCGGGATAGCGACCGAATATAACCGGGTCCAACCACCAGGCCATGTTCCACAGGCTTTCATGAGTTACGGCGCAGCTTTCTGCGTAAGCGATTGCTACATCCTCGCCGGTATTTCTTAGCGGTAAAGATACGGGTCCGGCAGGTGCGTACCCGACTGAAGGCGGCCGTACCGCACTCGATCGAATTGCCGAAACGGCGTAGCCATGGGCTAAAAGGGCATGATGCCCGGCGAGCAACACTTCTTTCCACGGCAAGTGCAACCCCGGTGCGTGTCGTCCCAAGAAGTGGCCTTCACTGATAAATACCTGAGGCTCATTGAAAGTGATCCATTGGGTTACGCGGTCTGACAAACGACGCACGACCACTTCGACATAGTCTGCAAACCAGCGCGCAGAGTCACGATTGAGCCAGCCACCGCGACGAAATAGCGCGAGAGGAAAATCCCAGTGATAAAGGCAAACCCACGGTTCGATACCTTTGTCGAGCAGTCCGTCAATGAGGCGATCGTAGAAGTCGAGACCTCGCTGTTCGACGCGGTCAGTGCCATCCGGTAAGATGCGCGACCAGGCCACGCTGAGTCGATACGAATTGGCACCCAATTGTGCCAGCCAACCAATATCCTCCTGCCACCGATGATAGTGGTCGCAGGCGACATTGGCGTTACCATTGCCTGCGATAACGTCCGCGCGACGCGTAAACATGTCCCAAATGCTTTCGCCGCGGCCATCTTCCCCAGTGGCCCCCTCAATTTGAAAGGAGGAAGTGGTGACGCCCCAACGAAAATTGGCTGGAAATGGACTCAACATAGACTCCTAGATGCGGCAAATACTCGGTTAGCAGCAGTAGCACTGATTTCCAGTGCGACTACTCTGGAATATTGGTCTGGCTCGCCGAACTTGTTGGGGCTCCCTGCCTTTCCAAACCGACACATCGACTGTGGGGAGCATGCGTCAAGCCTGCCCTTCCAATCTGACACGTCGACGTCGGGGAGCTTTGGGACTGCCGTCAGATGACGAAACTCTAACCTACGGGCCGTCAACGTCTCCATCTGGATGGGTGAGATCAACGGTACTGGTTGGGAGAATTCTCAGTATTTCGTATAGTCGAGGAAGTTGCCGGTCATCATCAGCATCGACATCATAGTCCAGGACTCGTCGTAGTATTGGCCGCCGCACCACAGGTTGTTTTGACGAACGAGACCATATACATCGTCGAGGAAGCTCTGATAATTCTGTCCGCTTTGCGTCTGCATCGCACCCACACCCGCCGTGCCAATGAACGCTGCTGACAGGCCGTTATAGGTTCCACCGGGGTACTGCGGGTTTTGCGTACCGTTGAGCTGATATCCGTCAACAATCTTGGACGCGCCTCCCTGCGAGCTAAAAAAGCTGCTGGTCTTTCCCACGTAGCCAATGGCATCCGTAGAGTCATTGAAACAGGCATCGATCCCGATGCGGAACGGCGTACGGCACGAGTCGTACTGATACGTGTGAGCCTTAGTCGAGGCTCCATTCGCGCCGCATTGGTCGGGGGCGCCCGTGCTCGTGGAAAACGCCGGCACCAGGCCGTTGTTTTGATTGCCGTTCGTGGCATTCAGACTTTGGGAGATAACCTTATATAGATTGGTAACTACCGTGTTCCAGCCTGATTGATTGCCCACACTGGCGAATACGCGGTAGTACGCAGGAGCAAAGTAGGAAATATTCAAGCAGTTGATTCCGCCCCAATTCCCGTTATTGGGAATCAGATTAGTTTGGTCAATTTCATATTTCCAGATGTCGCTCAGCATCTGCTGCGCATAAGCGAGGTAGGTCTTGCTCAAGCTGCCCTGCCCGCCCTTCCATTGCCGGTCTGCCATGACGAGCGCCCAGGCCATGTCTTCGTCGGCATCCGTAGCGGGACCAGTGCCGCTCTGCCCGCCGTCGGCGGTCGTTGCTACCGTTCCGTCGGCTGCAATGTACCAATTCATCAAACTAGTCGCCGCTGAGCCCGTTGCCGGGTATGTCGCCTGCCACGTCCAGGTGTGAGCCTGTTCGTACCGCCATAGGCTGTCGAACAGAGTCTGATCATTCATGTAGACAGCGATGATCATGCCGTAGCCAATGCCTTCGGAAACCGTCGAATTCAGCTGCAGTGTTCCAGGCTCCGCGGGGCGAATCACGCGCTCGCAATTGGTGCAGTTGGTTCCCACGCCTTGATTGCTGACCAAAGCACTCTTCCAGGCATTGTAAACTGTCTGAACGTCGTCGTTCGAGTAGGCAGTCGGGTAGATACAATTCGAACTTTGCCGATTCTGCGGGAAGGGGAAGTTCGCCGTGCTCGATGCAGATGTGGGACCGCGCGAAAGTCCACCCGTGCCCTGACCACCCGTCGCATTGTTTTGACCTCCCGTTGCTGCGCCGCCGGTGCCGTTCACTGCAGAACCGCCTGTCCCGGTCTTGCCACCCGTGCTCGCCGAACCTCCGAGGCTACTCGAACCGCCGGTTGCCTTGACAGTAAATCCGCTGGTTCCGCCGGTATTCGCTCCGCCCGTATTGGACGATGTACTTCCGCCAAGCGCCGTGCCTCCGACGCCGGCTCCCCCACCGAGGCCTGCTCCGCCCCCTCTGCTGGTGGTACCACCGTTGCCTGTCGCACCACCCGCGCTGGCGCTGGTTGTGGTGCCGGTACTGGTGATGCCGCCGAGGTTGGCGGTGCCGCCGACGCTATTGTTGCCGCCCATGGAAACGTCACCGCCCGCCGAGCTAGTATCCACGGTTGAAGCGTTATTACCGCTGCAGCCCGCGACCGATGTTACGAGCGCCAACCCGATAGTCACATATAAGCTTTGCGTGGATCGCATATTTTGTCCTCAGCAACCGATCACGAGTCAATCTTTACACAATAAATAGCACCGGCGACACCAATGTAACAGCAGCGCCTTTGGGGCCGAAAAAGTTGTATGGGACTAGAAAAATTGCGGATCGTTTCCACAGGCTACGGGACCCGCTGAGGCTTGTCCTGATCCTTGACCTCGACCTTGGTTGCTGCGGCACGCTGGACGTCAAGGGTTGGAAGTGCTGCCCGGCACTAATTCTCCACCCCAATCCCGAGTTGCCTCCTCAGTTTCGTATGAGCCTCACTGGTTGCGAACGCGATGAGATCCCGCAGGAGCTCGCCGCTCGGGCCTTCTTCGTCTTTGAGCATCGCCGCAGCGCTGGCAAGGTCTCCGCAGAGTAACAAACCGGCGCGGCACGCGGTCTTATCTACAGCGGCCCCCCAGCGTTGCAGATTGGTGCGGCCGCCTTCTTCTACGAACCTGAGCAGATGGCCGCGCAGCGCGTCGATTTGCACTGGTTGGAGGAGGGGCTCAAGGGCTGCTGCAATGGGTCCGACGCGTTGCTTGACGTCCACTGAAAGTGGCACTGACGGATTTCCGAGAGTGATTGCCGCGAGAAACAGATCCTCGAGATCGGGCACGGAGGGAAATAGCGTTCGGACGTAATGTTCGGCGCGATACATGGTCAAGTGACGCCCCGCCAAGAAGGCTAGTTCGCGTTGCGCGCGTCCCGAGAGGGCCGAATGGGCCACCAATGTCATGGGAGGCAGCGCCGGCGCGTGAACGAAGGCACCTTCGCATTTCGGATCGACGACAACGACCGGAATTGCTACACCTAGAATTGCCGCCGACCAGACCAAGGCACGTACGGCGGTGAGTGTCGTTTGCGCAGGATCTTGTCGTTGATCAGGCTTCGCTTTGTACAGGGTTCCATCTCGTCCGAGCGCGGCCACTTTTCCAAGCAATACCGCAGGTGCGATGACGCCAAAAATGTTGCCCGTGGTCACTTCCTGATCAGGGTGCAAAAGCTGGTCGTACCAGGCGGTTTGCGATAGCCCCGAGAGCGGTCGCGGCAGCGCGGTATCGCTGTGCTCGGCGACCCAGCGCTCGTCTTCAGGGCTAGCCTCGCCCAGCAGCGTCAGCGCTTGTGCGACGAACAAGCGTCGGTCATGCTCCCCGGCTGCCTTGAGCGCCTGTCCGAGTTCGCGCAGGGCTTCTGGATTGGCTGGATCGCGTCGAACTTTGCGCCAGGCGCCCTCAACGTCGGTAGCCGATCCCTGTTCACTCGATTCAATATCTCCGAGGTCAATCTCGACATTAATCGCAGATTGAGCGCGCCGCAGTTCGTCCTCAAGATCGCGCACGCGCTCCTCGAGTTCGTGGATGCGCGCCGTTAGGGCCTGCGCGTCTTGACTGGTTACGAAAGCGGGCGGCGGATGCGTCGAGCGCTCATAGTGTTCCACCACGCGCACGCGATGATGCGCTTCGAAGGCCGTCAGCATCGCTTGCTCGAGTTTGGATAGGCGCTCTCGATCGAGGCCCATTCGTTTGGCAGCTTTCTCGAGGATCATTCGCTCTTCAGTGGTGATCACACCATCAGCCAAAACATCCGCGAACAGTTCCTGGTACGCCATTTCCTGCGGCCCAAGCTCGATGCCCGTTAATTCCGCGTTGGGTACGAAGCCCTCGCCGTGTTCGAAGGCCAGATGATTGGTCTCTGACATGTTGTGACTCCCGAGCGGGCCATCATCGTCGAGCTAGCGTCACGCTTTCAATGATATAGCCCAGGTCGCCGATAAATTGGCCCAGCGGCTCACGACTCGGCGTGACAACATAGCCGTCTTTGTTGAATTTTTTTATGTCTTACATCCACGCCGTTCGTCAGCTGGGCCTGCGTTCACGCTTTGCGCCAAGCGCTCGTAAAAATTCTGCAATACAAAAAACGCTTGTTTCTTCTCACCGTGCTCCGAGATGAGACCCTTGCGGTTCCAGAAGTCCAAAATCCCGGGCAGCGGACGACGCGGTGAGCGAAAATCCGTCAGAATCCAGGGAGTGATGCCGCGTAGAAATGGAATCTGCTGCAGCATTGCAATCTGGTGCTCATAGACACTAGCTTGATACTCTTCTGACCAACGAGTCAACGCATCGCCGTGGTGGCCGTGCAAAGCGTCGGCGCCAAACTCGGTGATGATGAGCGGTTTATTGTAGATGGTGCGCCAGGTGACGCCATCGGTGCGGTCGGGTAGTCCGTCGTACCAGCCCAAGTATTCGTTGCAACCGAGGACGTCCAGTTGCAGACCGAGCGGATCATCGATCATTTGGGTTTGCGAGTCTAGTTCGTGACGCTCGAGGGCGGCGCTCACCAGGCGCGTCGAATCCAACTCGTGCGCGACCTTCACCAATTCGCTCATGAATTTTAGCCGGGATTCACTCAAGGGAGTCTCATTGCCCACGGACCAAATAATCACACTCGAGCGATTCTTATCGCGCTCGATCATCTCGACGAGCTGCTGGCTGGCATTCTTGAGTGTTTCAGGATTGTCCCATTCGATGGTCCAGTACACAGGAATTTCGGCCCAAACCATGAGCCCCAGCTCGTCGGCGACTCGCGCCATTTGCTCTTGGTGTGGATAGTGGGCGAGGCGCACGAAATTGGCGCCAAGTTCCTTGGCCCAGCCCAGGAGTTGCCGCGCGTCGGCTTCACTATTGGCGCGTCCTTCACGCAGCGGAGCCTGTTCGTGAATGCTGATGCCGCGCAAAAAGATCGGATTGTCATTGAGCAGGAGTTCGCTCCCGAGGGTGCGAATACTGCGAAAACCGATCCGATCTTCGACCGAGTCAACCGGGGTCGTAAGCTGCACGGAATATAACTTTGGGTGTTCAGGGGACCACAACTCGACTGGGGCTTGGATATCGAAATGAGCCTGTCCCTGCGTGTCCGAGATGCTGGTGACGGTGACGCCCAGCTCGGGGATCCGTAATGTGATCGGCTGGTCTGCTGCAGGGCCGTCGAGCTTTACCCACCCACAGATTTTATCCGACTTATCGTGATCGAGCTGCAGAAAATAGTCAGCAATGAATGTGCTTGGAGTCTCAACCCATCGGACGTCTCGCGTCAGGCCACCGTAGTTCCACCAGTCTGTGTTGAGCGTTGGGACTCCGTCCATTCGGCGCTGATTGTTCACGTTGACTACGAGAAAATTCTCAGATTCACGAAGCCATTTTGTGACATCTAAGCTAAACGAGGTAAAGCCGCCAATATGCTCCCCCGCCAGGCGTCCATTGACGTAGATCTTGGCAGCATAATTGGCGGCACCAAACCAAAGAATGACTCGCCTGTCACCGGTAGGCTTTAGCGGCAAATCTCGCTTGTACCAAACCGTTCCCTCGTAGAAGAACAGCTCACGTCGCTGAGAATTCCAGTCTCCGGGCACCCGAAGCACTGCTGAACGGTCGAAGTCGTATTCGATACGATCACTCTTTGACGTGGGTTTGCGGTTGGCAAAATAGCCTTCAAGGGTCTGCAGCTGATAGCGGTAGTCAATGTAGCCGTTGTCGTAAGGATCAACGATCGCTGACCAGTCACCGTTGAGACTCAAACTGGTGCGTCCGTACGGGTTCTGGAGTAGCGTTGTGGAATGTCGTGGCACGGCCGCTTGAATCTAACATGAAGCAGGGGCCGTGGCGCTTTGGAAGCGCATTATTTGCCAAGAGCTATACGACTTGCAACCTTCAGAATTGCCTACGGCCGCGCCCCGGCCCCGGCGGCTGCGTTTGGCTGAGTTGTTGCTGAGAATTTGATACGTTATTTATCTGGACCTGTATCGACCAATTTTCCGCCTATTCGTTCGATTGCCTTGGGAAGCTCCCAGAGTGACGCCAAAACCAAATCTGGAGCCGAAGCCATCAATCGTTCGGGGGTGGCAATTCCACCCCTAATGCCAATTGTAAATGCCCCGACGGCCCTGCCACACTCGATGTCTTGCGGTCCATCACCCACCACGACTAGGGCATTTTGCGCGCAGCCAATTCGTTCAGCGATGACCCGCAGCGGCGTTGGATCAGGTTTGAGCGAGGGCAAGTCACCGCCGCCGATGATTACCGCAAATCGATCAATGGCTTTTAGCGCACCTAACACGGCGAGGGTTGTTTTCTTGGGTTTGTTGGTACACAGGCACAGTGGGTATTTTCGCAACCTATCGAGGGCCTCGGGCGCTCCGGGCATCCAGGTGGTCTTGTCTGCCGCATGCGCCGTGTAGTACTCACTAAACTGTCTAAGCAATGGTAAGACTTCGGAAGAATCCGCCGGCAGACCCGTTGCGCGTATGATCAGTTGCTGCGCGCCGTCACCCACGTAGCCCATCACCAGTTCCAACGGCAACGTGGCAAACCCGAGCTGGCCGAGAATATGATTGACCGCCGAGGCAATGTCTGCTCGAGAGTCAATTAACGTTCCGTCTAAGTCAAATACGATGCCGCCAATGTTCCCCGGCTGCGAGTTTGAAGTCATGGTTGCGCACGGTATAGAACGCGGCCGACGAAAAAAGGCCCCATTTTCTCGATAAACTCGGCGGTTTGCCGCGTGCGGCGCATCGCTTGCACGACATGGGACAGCGGGTAAAGCTCGTCACCGAGCAGTCCAATCACGAAATCATTGTCATTGGGATCGAGGCCATGGCACGTAAGGCGAATGTCGTGCGCCAAATTCTGCTCCCCATAGGCGCGCCCAATGCCTCCGTGCTCGCGTAAGATTGAGCCTCTTTCGCCGGGTTCCAGTCGCTCGAAGCTGCCTTTGCGTCGCAAGGGATACCACACGCCGAATTGGTTCGAGCTGTCGAGCAGGGTGCGGCGCGGACGATGTATCAGCCAGTCTTCGAGGTCTGGCTCGAACCCGCTCGAGTAGGTGCGTCCGAGCATCGCAGTCTCACTTCGCACACGAAGCGCATCTGGAAGCTTCGAACTACCGACGACAGCGCGCAATTTTGACACAAGCTCGGTCGGATTTTCATCAATGACCACCAGGGCGAGACCCAAAGGGTTATGCATGTCGGCATAGATAACGCCGGTCAACGAGTGCTCAAACATTAGATCATGCAGTGCCTTCGCAATCGCGTCGGCGATGGGTGCCCGCGGACAATCGAGAGCTACCAATTGCACGAACAGACGGCGATTACTCTCCTGAGGCTGTCCGCCGCGTGGGGCCCCGTGTTCGAGAATATCGATTTTCGGTGATTCACTATTTGAGTGATTATGCGAGCTCATGAGCTGCGTACGCATAACGCGCTTCGGCCGGATTGAAAACCCCCGCGGTCGGTCCATCCGAGTAAATCCGAGAAGATTACCTGGGTAGGTCAGGCATCCGGGCGTGCGAACCAAGGACGTGATAAGCTATGAGTAGCCATGGTTTGCGACTCGAAAAAGACGGATCCCAATGCAAATACAAACGTGACCGCCGATTCTTCTGGAAGGGATGTCGTTCTCATCCATGGTCCTTCGCCCGACGGTAAAGGATTGGCGGTCCTGCGTCACAGGGAGAATCGACTGGAGCGTGGATTAGTCATGCCCATGGAGCATGGCAAGCCCATTCACGGTGAGGTTGTCACGCTCCAGCCGAGGCGAGAATTTCCACTGATCTGTGACGTCAAAGTGCAATACAGTCCCACCGAGGCGTCGACTACGCCAAACATAGACGGCCGTGCTTTGGTTAAAGGACCAGGACAGGTAGCTACTGATGAGTATAGAACGAACTATGACCGAATTTTTCAGGTGCGTACGCATTCAAACGGCGATTTGAATTAGTTCGCTGGGCCCCCTGAATACTTAACTCAATCGCAAGGACTTTTTCGCCCCAAGGTCATTTAATGCAGATTGAATCGAATTTCGCCCTCTCGTGGGCCACGCGTGTCGTATGACGTCGAGATCTCAAATGACCACGTGAGCCCCATTCTCACCTCTTGCTCTGTCGAGCCTATGAGCCGCGCATGACGCAACCCGACGTCAAGAGCGAGGTTGTCGCGAACGCGTCCGATCGCGCCGAGCAATACGCTTTCGGTGAAACCTTGGCTCAACCGATAACTACCGAATTCGCGAGCTACGATGAATTCGGCAACGGGACGGACGCGCCAGGCGTAAGGTCCTTCAATTATGGGTCCGAGCGAGCTAACGTAGTGCCGCGTCTTGGATAGTTCGTTTATTGCGTTGATGTGAATCGTAAGCGCTGACCATCGCTTCGAGAATATCGTGGTGACCTCACCGCCCCAGTTTTGGTGGGAAAGCGTATCTGGTGCTAAGACGCTCCATTCATTAGCGATCGAGAGACCAGAGCCTCCTTGTAAACACCCGTTGCGCAAGACTTCCTTGATTGACAATGCAGCGTCGGTGATTTGCGACCGTGGCCCATTTGCGACTGAATCGAGGTGAAGTTCGTGACGTCCCTCGGCGACGAGCTCAAAATTTGAGACAAACCCATAGTTGGCAATCAGGGCGGGCAATATCAGAGCGTGGTCCGAGTTTGCGTGAAGATACCCCATTGGACCTATTTCCAATTCAACCTCGGCCACCCGCGCCACGTCAGCATCCGTGCCGTCAAACGGCCGATAGGCGGATACTGGACATGCAGCCACTGCGGCAACGCAGAATACTGACCCGGCAAGAAAGATTCTCATGCTCGGTCCTACCCAATCATCACGGGGGGTAGACGCGCAACCCTGGTGCAGCGCGCGGACTCGGTCTGCGCAGTCGCTAGGCGCTTTATCGCCTGATGCGCAAACACGGCTTCGTCATCGAACGCGCCAAGTAGCTCGGACTCGCGGCGACTGATCCCTGGAATCTCGTGTTGTCGTGATACAGTGTAATTCTGTGGTGGCAGCGGCCAGAAGGATCGCTTGGGTATTCACGCCACCAGGTGGGCTTTGGCGACACTCAATCCCAGGATGAATGAGCCGCTGCGCGCCAACAAGAACACCGAATGATCTCAAACTGCGGGTAATCCTTTCCGCGGCGCGGGCGGTGCTTCGGGCCGTGACTAAGCCGCAGCATCGACGGCGAAATCAGCCATTTGCGGTTTGAATTTCCTTCGCTCTTAGATTTCGCTGCGGACGAATTCAGGTGCTGTCAAACGTAATAATAATGCTTAGATGATGCTTGACCCGGTTGAACTAATGCGGCTACTTGCTATCATAGCGTTTAATTCATATAATGAATTTCGATCGAGGCTGGTAGGTGTAGGTACTACATAGTTTCTGCTGAGGCAGTCACTGCAGCTTAGGGAAAGGGCTATTGTCATGTGGAAATTCGGGACATTGGGCGTGTTTGGTCTCACGCTGGTACTCGGGGCTTGCTCGAGTAACAGCGGGGCTGACACTACAGATTATTCGACCATTGGCGGGGGTAATGGCACCAACACCACTGTTGGGACTGACACTTCCACCGCTACTAATAATGCGGGCGGCAGCGGTCAAGGCGGGGCGGCCACAAACGTCGGGGGTGGCAACGCTGGTGGGTCTCAATCCACATCCGCCGGCGGCGCGGGAACAACCGCCGTAGGTGGTGCCGATAGTGGCATCACGAACCCGAACTGCGGTTTGACGGATGCGCAAAACTGCGCAGCAGCTAATAACGCTAATTGCGGTTCCGTCGTCGACGTCTGCGGCGTAACCCACGACTGCGGCACTTGTCAGACGGGTTACACTTGCGGCGTGGTAACTCCCCTTCAGTGCTCTCTCTCGTGCACGCCTTTGACTGCCTGCCCGTCCACTATAGAATGCGGGTACACTAGCGATACCTGTGGCGGCCTATTGACCTGCGGCCCCAATGCTAACGGCGCGTGCAGCGACAGTACTATGACGTGCGTCTCAGGTGTGTGCACGCCTAGCAACAACGCCCCGCCCGGTCCTCCGTTGACCTGCATTTCTGGCTATCAAGGCTGTACCTGCGATTCGTCGGGGGGTTGTGCTCCTGGACTGGGCCTCACTTGTACGGCTATTACTGCGGAGCCAGGTCTGAGTCTTTGCTGTGACAGTACAGGAAATTGCGCCCCTCCCGCCGGTGCTACGGACATAGCCGCCACCTGCTCTGCGACTACGACTACTCCCACCCCCTGCACTGCGGGCATTACGATTCCTGCTGCCACCTCAACGACTGACAATTGCGGCTATCCCACGACCAGTTTCAAGGAAAACCAGTTTATGTGTGGGATCTGGGCAACGGGCGGTGGTGCACTATCGGCGGTGATTCAGGGCTACGTCAACGACGAGTGGCCGGTGACGCTCGGCTGCAGTACGGCGGCTTATCCTGTGTCGGCGCTTCCGGCGGACCCGGGCGCCGTACTCTACCCCCAGACCGGCGACCCCGCGTGCGTGGACTCGTCGGGGCGACCCATGCGACCCTCGCTCTACATCACGGATACCACCTATGACCCGAGTTGCCAAGCCGGCGACGAGCAAAGCGGCGGCAAGGCGTATAACCCAATTGCTATTTTCGGCGCGTGGACATATGCGACAGAAGCCGGTACTGCTGGCACGCCGGTTAAACCAAACCAAACCCAAACGCCGTATAACCTTTGGAATCTCAGTACAACGGCCGACCCACTCCCCGCAACTATCCAGGCTAATTGCCCCTGTACAGGAACCCCCGGTAGTGCTGCGTGCCCCGGAACTGGTCTTACTGGGAGGGGTTATGGCGCAGAGGTGAAGTATGAAGCGGGCCTCATGTCAGGTCACTCGTATCGCCTTCAGATCATCGGTCACGATGGCGACCAAACGCAAGGCGGCGACTCGGGCGAGTCCTGTGTTGACTTCTGTGCGGCCGGCACATTATGTACGCCAAAGACCTGCGCTGATTATCCAAACGCCTGTGGGCCGCAAAGTGACGGTTGTACCGGCTTTATCGATTGCGGGCCGTGCCCCTGTGAAGTCAACAACACGTGCAACTGCACAGCAACGAGCTGCGAACAAAATTGCCCTGCACCAACCAACGGCGGCCCAGCCAAATGTCAAACAAGTTATGACCTGACCAGCGGCTATATTCTCCAGTGTTTGCAGTTAACGGGTTGTGCAACTCCTTCAACGGAAATCTGCTACTGCCTCATCGGTTAGACCTTGAGAAGTAATCACTAAGCCCTGACGGGCGCCGTCTCCGCTCGTCGCAATGTCCCGAAGAAATAAAGTCCCGAAGCAGCAGACGACAATTATGGCCCGGATTAGCGCTCTTGCTAACCCGGGCCAAATTGTATTTGCAAGGCCCTGCGAATCCTGGGGCTGAGAACTCATTTACATCGAGTCAACTTTTCAGAATCCAGTTGTCTGGGCCGGGGCCCAGACAACCAACACAATGAGAACGTCGGAACGAACCCGCGGGTTAGGAGTGAAAATCTAAGGCACGGCTTGTCAACTTTTCAGGTTGGATTAGCAGGTTGGGTATAACCGGCTGGAAGAAGTCCCGTCAGTCATTTCAAGACATCGTTCGCAACCGCAGTCAATAATGGGCTTTGCTGCCCGGTGGCTGCGCTGCTTAGGTAGCCCTCGTTGATTTCCCATTCGATCACGCCACCAAGGCCGGTAGACTTGATGTAACTACCCTTCTCCGCGATCGACTGTTCATCGTCGTACGAGATATATCCGCAACCGTCGGGCGCATGTGCCGTAGTAAACGACAAGTACGGCACGCGCGCGAATGAGTCCCAAGTTCGTGCACTCGCCGAATAGTAATTGGCCATAATATTCGCGTAAGACATGGTGCCGTCTCTCGCGACAACCGTGGAGCCGTTGAGCGCTTGATCGGGCGCGGTCACCGGGGGTGAATAACAGAGTCCGTAAAAACCAATGCCAATCCCAAGCTTGTTCTTAGGCACGCCCGCCGCAATGTAAAGTTGTACGGTTGAGTCGATTGACACGGGCGTCGCTGAATCTTGCTGGTAAATCGGGCTGCTATGCCAGCTCTTCCAGCCTTGCCAGGCACCGGACACACCGTACGACATGATATTGAGCTGATCATAGACGGCCGCAATAGCGGAATAGTTCGACAGATCAGCGCCCAGGTTGATGTTGATAATGCCGATAGGAATGGTCATGATCACATTGGGGACGGCTGCGCGAACCTGATTGGCTAGGTCGATCACCACTGGTTCATCGGCTTTATCCAGTGGTTCCCAATCCACATCGAGCCCGTCGTAGCCAACACTCTGCAAGAGCGCGACTAAGTTGCTGACGAAGGTTGACATCGTTCCGGCGGCGGTTGCCTGCTCAAAAGAAGTGGCCGAATCAGAGCCACCGAGCGACGCGATAGCTTTGACACCTCGCTGATGAGCAGCCGCCACTACGTCGAGCGCCAATTGAGGATTGCCCCCCATCAAACTGAGCGAGCCACTAGCGTCCGGCGTATAAAAAGCCATCGCGATATGCGTCAGCCCAGACCACTCGATCGCAGCGACCGGATATTGGTCGGGTTGCCAACTCGCGTAGTAACCCATCGACCAAAGGCCCGTCGCCGCCGCCCCGCCCGACCCCGCGCTGCCGCCAACGCCGGAGGGCAAACCGCCCGTGCCTCCCGCCGTGGAGTTGGTCCCCGTGTTGCCGCCTGCCGCTGTACCCCCGACTCCCGAGGCACCTCCGATGCCCACGGTCGGCTCGGTGCCGCTACAGGCATTGGTGTAGGGCACCAACCAAGCACATGCAGCTGTTATTACAATTGTGGTTGTACTACGTGTCATGACAATCACCGATGAGTGGCTGAACAACCCTCAATGAAACGCCACTTATCCGGTAATGTCAAGTCGAGCCGCAACCGCTTTAGCTGGTCCTTCCCAAATATTTCTCAGGATCCTTATCGAATCTCGGTTTGCAACCCGGACAACAAAAATACACGTGCTTGCCCTTATATTCCGAATGAAGTGTCGCTGCGGTGATGGTGAATTCCTCTCCTGAAATTGGGCAGGAGGCCTTAGTCCCAACTTTCTGCGCCGCGTTGAACACAGTAGGTGCCTGTTTCTGATCCGCTTGATGGCTACCCTCGGCTCCACACAGAGGCTGCGCGCCATGTGCCGAGCCCAAGGTGATACGGAAATGACCAGAGCTGCTAGAGCGAATTTCATGCGAAGAAGTTTAGCTGAAAGCTTTCGCTAGGTCCCGGGTTGATTTTTGTGGGGTCGTGACGACACTGAATCATCGACCGGCGAATTGACCTACGGCACCTGATTACTTCGAAAGATTCCTGGTATTGCGTTTAGGCCCCGTGAATTCGGTGGGCCACGCAGCCGCAATTATTGCTGTTTTGCGCTAAGCCCAATCTGAGTCGCGCGTTCTCTTCGACAGCGTGCATTGGGTTGATAGTACAAGCCCACTTGCATAACGCCGATGGGGCTATCGTCATTAAACGGCTTCTCGACTGCGCCTAGAGTAAATAGGCCCCAATCGCACAGCGGCTGCACGTCGAGCTGCACAAACGCTCCCCCTACACCCGATTTTCTACCAGTCCGAACTTGGCTCTAAATCCAGCTCCTCTACGCCGATGCTGACCCCTAGTCCAAGTGCGACCACGTTGAATGGGAATCGCGGCCCGAAGCGCAGCGAGAGTTGGTCCCAGGTGACCTTCGCTGGGTCGGGCAGCGCATAATGTGAATCAAAACTATTGCGATGAAAGGAACCTTTGCCGTAGGCACCGCTGACAGTTGCACCAAACCACCGACCCACCAAACCGGCCTCGACTGCGGTACCGGCTACACTGGCAAACTTCCCAATGTAGGTTTCGGGCATATGATCTTGCGCCTCCCCACCTGGCATCCAAAGGCTTAGAGCCAATCGAAACCAACCCGGGCTGCCCAGGGGCCCGCGAAAGAGCACAAACCTGTCCGATTCCAATGCCCCATCAATTCTCGCACCAGCCTGCGCGTCAACATTTACCGTCACGTCTGTTGCGCGGCAATCCGTGATGGCAACGCGAACTTGATGGGTGCCCGGAGACACTTCGTACTCTACTTCCTTTACCACGTTCCTTTTCTGATCATCGCTCCATTGCCGTTTAACTTGCGCGGGGGAAAGAACGTCGGGGCCGTCAAGGTACACGATTAACCCTTCTTCAGGCGCCTTCGGTTCGGAGTCTGCACAGCCAACCGCCACACGTAACTTCGGCTTTTCTGCAGGGGCCAGCGCCTCGAGGGCAACATCGACCGAACGCGTCTCATTATCCCTTATTACTACCTCAGTTTGAAAGGTGTGCATGCCTGGCGCGGCGACACGAATTTGATGACCACCGCTCGCGATTGACTGCTCAAGCTTTTGCTTGCCAACTTCTTTGTCGTCTAGGTAGATAAGGGCACTCGCGGGTGCGTTAACAATCAGTTTGCCTTCGTGAACTTCCTTTTCGAGTGTGACATCAACATTGACTTCGCTGCTTCCGCCAATGGCCAAGTTCTTTTCGAAAACACGGAACCCATCTTTGACCACTCGAACATGGCGCTCACCAATGTCTAGCAGTGCCGGCGACGGGAGCGGTGACAATCCAAGTAGCTCATCGTCAACGTAGATGGCCGAACCAGATTCGGTTACACGAAAGGTTGCTCTAGTAGTAAATGGTTCGATCAGAGCCATCAGTTCCTGGGCTTCTTTCCTGTCATTCGCCGTCAGGACCGTGCCCCCTTCTTCTATATATCGCTTCAAAGTCGAAAGAACTTTGGCATAATGACGCAGGTTCTTGTGGCAAAACGCGACATTCCACAATAGGCGTGGGTCCTTGGAATTCTCAAAGGCATTTTGAAACTTGATGAGCGCTCCGGCATAGTCACCATCATTGGCAAGTAGTTTGGCCGCGTCGAAATCGACTTTCGCAGTTCCTGAAAGGGACTGTGACAACGGCTTATGGGCTGCTGGGCGCGATTCCTTGCCCACCTGACCATATGCCATATTTGATACCGACAGCACGGCGACTGCGCCGAGCGGTAGCGCCAATTACGATCAGCCACCGTGCCCTTGAACGACTGACGGTGCGTGCCGCTCTCATTCCTTCATTCCCATGTTTAAACCCCGGTTAGCGGGTGCGGGTGTAGCCGGGACAGTCGGCCTATTCGGTTTTGATGTCGTTGCAGTCGGAACTCGACCTTGATTTCTCTTAGCCAGTACGACAGAAACCGTCGTCGTTGGTTCCGCGCTAACTACTCGATGAGGCCAACGCCAAAGGTGAGTCAGCCTGCGTGCTCGAAGTCGATGTTGCGGGATTGGGAAAAGATGTGGGCGCGGGCGATGCCGAGATCGACGTTGTGGGCATACTGGCTGATATTCTCCTGTTAACGCTTGTGTTGTGACGCCACGCGAATAAGCGTCACTAAGGTGACAAACACCACGGCGAATTCCAATTAGTAACGATATGTCGGCGCGTTGCGCGTGATTCGTTGCGCGAATTTGCCCAGGCGGCTGCGGTTGCTTGCGCCTTTGGTGAAGCACCAGCAGCACCTAGCGTGGTCGCATCTGGCGACGCAGTCGGACGGCCTGATAATGTTACGGCACCGAGAATGCGCGAGATGTTCTCCAATGAAACGTCGCTCCTCGGCGGACCGAATGGCACGAGCGCCCTAGCTAGTTCAACGATATCAGCGTACCTTTGGCGCGGGTCTCGTTTTAGGCAACGCGCAATTATATCACCGATTGCCGCTGGCACATCTGGACGTAGCTCGCGAATCGGCGGCACTCGTCCTTGGGTTACCAAAACCACGACCTCAGTAATTGTCTCACCGTGAAATGGTGGCACACCGGTCAAAACTCGTACAGGATGACCCCGAGCGCCCATATATCGGAGCGCGCGTCCGCATCGCGCGCAGACTTCATTTGTTCCGGCGACATGTAATAAGGTGAGCCCATCATCGCCGAAGTCTTAGTAAGCCCAAGCGACTCGGCATCCGCCGTTTTCGATATCCCGAAGTCCAGAACTTTGACAATCGACTCGCGCCGGTTGCGCCGTGCCAGAAAAAGATTTGCGGGCTTCAAAATCGCGGTGCACAATTCCAAGCGCATGTGCCTCAGCTATGGCTTCGCAGGCCTGAAGTAGGTAGCCCACGGTTTGAGCTACCGGCATCGGCCCTTCCTTTGCCAAGGTATCGGCAAGATCCTGCCCCTCAAGGTACTCCATGACCATATACGGGGCACCGTTCGAAAGCGTTCCTACATCGCTGACGCGCGCGACATGTTCACTTTGAATTCGCACGGCCGCACGCGCCTCGCGCACGAACCGCTCGACAATTTGCGGGCTACTGAGCACTTCCGGCAATAGAAACTTCAGCGCTACTTGGGTCTGCAACTGCACGTGAGTCGCGGCCACAACAACTCCCATGCCCCCGACGCCTATGACTCGATCAACCCGGTATTTGCCATCAAGCACCTCTCCTTCGTAAACGGGGGCGTTTTCGAGCGTCGGCATGGCTATTTGCCAACCTTAAGGATGGCGTTCACGCTGGGAGAACCGTCGGCGATGTATACGTACTGGGCATCAACCGCGATCGATACGGTAGGTTTGGTCTGTTCGTCGCAACTACCCGTGCATTGGTAGGGGGAAGTTCCGTCGGTTAAATTGCCGGCGAGCCTCTCCGAAGTACCACCAGCGATGGGCACTTTCCACACAGTCGTGTCGGTGGCCCAATAAACGTTTGTCGCATCTAGGGCCATGCTGTTAATCTGTCCCGCGAACTGAGCCAAGTTGGTTCCGCCGCTGCCGTCCAGCGCAAACCTGTCGATACTGCCCACCGGCAGCGTGCCATTGCTGCTACTGTTGCCGTCGCAGCAACCTCCCGAGGCTACGAACACAAAGTCATCGTTCGCAACAAATAGGCTAATACCGCTAAGATCCCGTTAATTTGCGTCGGTATCACAGTCGGAGTCGCGTTGTTACCGGTCAGAGGCACGGCTTGAAGCTGCGCCGGCCCGTTCTGCGATGTGACAAACAGCGCTTCCGACCGGTTTACGGCCAGCCCGTTACCGATCGATCCCCCTCCTGATACGGTACTCAATGTGGTAATCGTACCGTCAGACAGCAGGACACTCATGAGTATCGTATTGCTGTTTTGGTTTTCCAAGAAGTATAAATGAGCACTGTCGATCGCAATCGCCGTCGGGCAACCGATGTTCGTCGTCTGTGAATTGGGAACCAATAACGTAGGGGCATTGCCAGGAATGGAACTAGCGGCCAGCCCCGAGTTGGTGCAACCGCCAGTGGTACAGGGCACGTTATTCGACCAATAATAGAGATTATTGTCATCCAACGCAAATAGAAGACCCATGCTGCCGCAGCTGCTTAGATTGGACGCTACGACGGTTGGCGTTGGCGTTCCGCCGCCGATGACCACAGACATGATTTGATTTAGACTGGACGAAGACCAATACACTCCTGTACTATTGACCGCAATTAGAGGGGATGACATGGCTTGATTACTTGCGAGTTCAAGCGCGCCAGAAGAGCAGATGGAATTTGTGCACGTGGCCCCGACTTCACAAGCATTACCGCAAACTCCGCAATGGGCTGCGTCGGCGGTGATCTCGGTCTCGCATTGGTTAAGCTGGGGGTTCACGCAACTGGCGTAACCACTTTCACAGGCGTAGGGGCCCGTGAACTCGCCTTTGCAGCCGCCGAGCGCCCATATGCAGGTTGCCGCAATGACAAGCCTTGAGCAAATATCTTCCCGAAGCAATCGGAAGTTACCGGATATTTCCTCCAGCAGTTTGGGTTGCGTCCGAGGCCTTGGCACAGTGACCTTCAAGTCTATCTATACGTCAATACCCCTGTCAACCAACAGTCCCGCACGATGTAGGTGTCCGTAGTCGAATTATCGTTCCCGTGTCGCAGCGACATAATGAAAGATCTGACGCGTGCCGTATGGTTTTGAATCATTCCGCGGCCTCCCCCCTGCGGATAGTGCTGCGTTAGCGCGGGTTCAGGTTCGCTAGTACATCCCGCACCCGCACGACACTTCGAATTAATCCCCGCGCGTAGATCTCGCGCCGACGCGATTGTGGCAAGTCACCTTTGCGATTGGCCATGGCCGCTTGCAGAAGAATTGCGGTTGATACGCTCATATTTAAGCTCTCAACGAACCCTCGCATCGGTATTTTCACGTGGTAAGCAGCAGCTCTGAGAAACGCGTCACCAACACCGTCGCGTTCGTTGCCCATAATCAGCGCAAAACGCTCGAATCGGGACAATTCCGCGGGCAGCAGCTCACCGTCGGCACCAGCAGCTACGATGGTGTAGTCATGACTCTGAAGGCTCAAGATGGCCGATTCTTGCGTGGCATGTCGATGCACCTCGACCCAGCGCTCAGTCCCCAAAGACACCTTTTTCACGAATAAGAAAGGCTCGATCCGTTCGACAACGTGGACTTGTTGAACACCAAAGGCATCACAGGTACGAAGGACTGCAGCACCGTTATGCGGATCGTGGGGCGCATCCATCGCTACAGTGACGTTGTCCGTGCGTCCCTCGACCACTTCCAAAATGCGTGCTCGCCGTCGCTCGACGACCAACGGCTCAAGGACGGAAATCAGGCCCTCGGTGCTCCAACCACTTGCCCAAAAGCGGTCGTCCCGATGGGCGGCCGAAATGTCAACGACTCCATCACTTTCTCGGCGCATTGGGCCGACGTAGCATGGTGCCACCCACAAAGGGGGGTTGCTCGATGCTTCAGCCGCGTTATGTTGGCCTAATCGCAGTTCGCCCGAGCGACCGACACCGGACTCAGAAACGAGGCAATCGACATGGCTTCTGCCAAAGTGCGCGTGTTCAACGATGAAAATTTCGATCAGGAAGTCCTAAAGTCCGACATACCCGTGATCGTGGACTTTACCGCTACCTGGTGCGGGCCGTGCAAAGCCCTCACGCCTATTATCGAGCAGTTGGCCAGTGAACTTGACGGCAAAGCTCGTGTGGGCAAGCTCGATGTCGATGAGGCACCGGCCACGGCGGGCAAGTACGGTGTCCGCGGTGTACCGACGGTAATGGTGTTCAAGCAGGGTCAGCGTGCCGCGCAACATGTCGGGCTTACGACGAAGCAGAAGCTCGTCGAATTGATCGGCCAATAGGATCCGTTGTAGGCCTCTGTCGTGGCCACAACGCGCAGCGATCAATCACGCAAATCGGGTGCTCCGGTTGGGAGGAGGCCCGCTAATTTCTTCGGACTTTTGTTTTTGGTCATCACTGGGACACAGTGTAGTCCGAGACCATCTCCGCCGTCTCTGCCTACCCAGCCTGATGTGCCCAGACAGACGAAGATATCGCTTTTACCACCCAATTGGATGGCGCGTTTTTCGAGCCCGACTCAGCTAACCGGCTGCGTTAGGCTCCAAGGTGATTCACGCCTCTGCGTAGGTGCAATTGGAGAGCGCTGGCTCGACGAGCCGAGCGGGGCGCTAGCGTCACCTTACCTGGCTCCCGAAACATTGGTGGCGGCACTCCCGACCGACGCGAATAATTGGGTGTTTGTCGGCCAACACGGCAGCCGCTTTTCCGCGCAATCGCCCCTCGGTCCTTTCAAGTCGGTGCAGCGTCCGTCTCAAAAATACGCTGAGTTTGCGGTCGTCTCTGGGCATTGGTATGGGCTAACTGTCAACGGCGAGCTCTGGCAAGGATCGTGGAATGACCTGGTAGGGGCGCGCCTTATTTTGCCAGAGCCAATCTTAGGATTTGCAATTTCTCCGGCGGGCAAGGGCCTAGCCCTTGGCATTCCGGAACGGACCTGGATTTCGCGTAAGCTTGGGGCCAACTGGGAGCCACTCGAAATCGGTCCGTTTGGCGCGACGTCTGTTTCCGTCAACGAACGAGGCGACTTTGGCATAACGGCCCTCTTGCCCAAGCCCCAATTCGCGCTCGAAGGTATTACGCTCCGCGACCGTGCGACCGCGCTGAGTCAGGCTCCGAAATTACGCTATATTCCAGCTGTATTTGCGGAAACTCAAGGTTTCGTGGAAGGCCGCACTGCGCGCGCAGGATTGGACGTGATCGAGCTAAGAAGAATCGACGAGACTTGGCATGTGGGCACGGGCCCGATCGATAAGCCATTCAGCTTCACCAGGACAACCGGTCTCGAAGATTGCTCGGCGTTACATCTTTCGGCATCGGCCCAGTCTTGTTTGGTCATTTGCCGCAACGACAACAAAAAAGCAGGCAACCAGGCGCTATCACTGCGCGAATCAGACCCAAGAGCACAGCACTTTAAGAGATTATCGGGCACAATCACGGGACGATTCAACGACATTCAAATTGCGGCCGTTGACTCCAATCACTTCATTGCAACCGGCGTTTGCGCCCCTTTCGCATCGCAACGAGTTGTCGAGCCGAGTATTAATCATCGGTTGTTCAATTCCAAAAACATTGCCGACTGCGTTCCCAAATCCCCGGTATCCATCGAATTGTTGCCCACGACGTCCCAAGGTGAAAAGGCCTTTACACTAAAGTCGGTGGCCGCTCCCGGCTCTCAAATCGTGGCGCCACTGATTGCCGTATCACGCGACGGTCAATTAGCCGCATTTGTCGCACGCTCCGGCACCGCGAAACCCTGGCAGCTCTATTTCTCGACCGATTCCGGCAAATCGTTTGGTGCCCGTTCGATAGACACATTGCCCGTTACCGGCGCCGCTCCGGGTCCACGCGCAGTGCCCGTCGCTGATCGACGCGATACGCGCGTCATAAAATCCCTGAATTTCGGCGAGGATCGCAGCTTATCCCTCGTTTTGCAGGACGAAGACTCACCGTTTGTTTTCAATTTCGACGATCGTGGCAGCCTAGTTGCCGCAACCATGGCTCCTGCCGGGGTTTCCCGCATAGATGCCGTCGGATCCCGCATCCTAGCCGTCTCTTTGACGGAGCGCAATGTCTACGAAAGCCTGGATCGCGGCGCTTTATTCGAGCTCGTCGGACATTTACCGGCGGCTGCCTGCTTGACCTGGCTCAGCTGCCAGGTTTCATGCACCTCTTCGGGCTGTCTAATCGGTGAGCGATTTACGCGCGTTGGCTGGGGCGGTCGCGGGGCTTCGTCCCTGGATATTGCAGGTAATCCCGAAACATACGAGCTCGATCTGGAGCCACAGACTGAGCGTGTAATGTTTCGCACTCCGCTGGTATGTCAGTCCAATACGACAAAAGTACCCGCCGCTGCCGGCTTGACACATGCACCGTTGCCTGAGCAGCTAAGTCTTGCCGAAACACTTTGGTACAGTCCCTGGCAAGATTGGGACAAGGGAAGTGCTGGCCTATTCCGTGCGCTCCGTTCGCGCACGCTCGCTGAGCCCTCAGCGGCATTTGCTCCCATTTTGCATGCCGGGCAAGCTGGATTTGCAACAAACTTTAATGACAGAGGTCTCGTTATCATGCGCTCGACGCAGATGCCCAGGGTCGGCCAGGCTTTGGGGGATCTGGAAGTAGCTTGGATGAGTTTCCAGCGACCCAATTGGGTGCACGCGCGTTTCCGTGACGCTGAGCCCATGCAGGCTGGTGACAGTTATATGTTAGGTGCCGAGCGCGCCCGGCGTTTGTTGCCGGCGCAACTTTCGGTGTCCGGCGAGGGAGTGTTTGTACAAGCTCACGCTGACGACGAGCATCAACTAGGAAGCTATTTCGTTACGACCAATGGCACGAAGTACGTTCCAAGAATTCCTTGGCCTGTCGAGCGTATCCATGAACAGCAATTGACGAAAGATCATGACGCTTGGCAGGCTTATGCATTTGACGAAACAGGCGCTGTGCTGCTGCGTGCCCGCTCATTGCCGAGTGCCGAATCCAAAGATAGCCCTTGGGAATTTGCCGCTCAAACCGTGGCAAATCCCCATGGTTCACGCTGGTCGATTCGCGATCAAGTGAGTCCCTATTGGGGAGGCATTCGTCCGATTTTGGTTTTGGGCACGTCGGCACGTGGACACCAATTGCAATCACTGACTGCTCACGAGTTGACCTCGGGGCAGCGACCTTTGGGTCCGGCTGTCCAATTACCATTGCCCGCCTCCTTAAATGAACCTCCACCGGCCTGCGGCGCACGCGATCGACGCGAGCTAACTCGCGTTGTCGTCCCCCTGTTGCCTTCGGCGGCACGCGCGATCGGAATTCAAGATTCAAACAACCAGACGCGTTGGCTGGTAGCCAGTCATGCTGTCATGTACGCGTCGCAAACGCGCGCTTGCGTAGATACCCTGTGGGCCGAAACCTTGCCCGGCACGACAGCTATCAATGCAATTGTTGCGCTCGATTCGCTTCATCAAGCTTGGCTATTTCGAACAAAACGCGTCAGAGGTGAAGACAAGGTCGAGGCGCAGTCGATTCAATGCCAATACGACGGAGCGGCCAAGCCGCCCCCTGAGTTCGAAACGCGCACTCAGGCTCGGTGGAACCTCGAACGGTTACCCCTGAGCGACTAAAATGTGGGACGCCTGATTCGTTTTAGTAGACTCACAGGACAACTCGGGCTAATTGTCACCAAAGTGAATTCCTTATTTCGTTTGGCTTGGCCCAAAATTGACGGCCGTTGGGTTTGACCGACGGGGGTCTTCGTGTACGCAAATAATGACCACGTGACCCATCAACAACCACGGACTATATATGGTCCTGCCATGACGATAGGGCGCGACATTCAATGGAATACGGATGAAGGATAAGGGGAGCATTTGGAATTATGACTGACTCAACTCAAATGGCACAGACGGAAAACAACGGCCGGCACCAGGCTACGCAAGACCGCCCGGTTTCCAGAGTATTGCAGGCATTGAAGCGCTTTTTCTGGATGGACGAACAAATGGCAGCGGCGGTACGGGATGGCTACGAACTAACCGTAACACAACGCGGCCTCTTGGCCTCAGTCCTGGCCTCGGCGGCCTGTGGCAAATGTACAGCGAACGCCCCCGCCCCAATCTAGCGTCACACCAGCATGTCACCGTTTCGTGGTCTACAATCGCAGCGACTGCTGCCAAGAACGGGCGGTGCCACTAAGATTGAGGTCAGCGAGGACGGCATGCAGTTCAGGAAAGTCGCCGAGCGGGACGAGTCGTTTGAGAAAGAATGGAAGGCGAGTTTACTGAACTAGCGAGAAATCCGCCGAATATACTATCCACATTAGTAACGGGAATCCTCCCGGCCGGTGACGCCATGTTTGCTATTTCTATTTGAAATGCCGGCACGCCGTGCGTTGGGTTTTTATGGGTGACCCGCAGGTTCGTTGCGACGTTCAGCCAACAATACCAATCCGACACGTCAACACTGGAAACCTCAGATTCTCCGTTTCACCTGGAAAGTTCGTGCCGGTTTTCTTATTCTGTTGGTTGTCTGGGCCTCGGCCCAGACAACTGCATTCTGAAAAGTAGAGCTCAAGATTTATGGGTTCTGCGCTTTAAGTTCGGTCATGCGAAACGTTCCCGGTCAATTTGTTCGACAGACAAGTTCCTGGCGCGAAATTGCCCCATTTTTATGGAAGGGCCCCGGTGACCCAAGCATTTATGGAATTATTGACGTAGACGTATCAAAGGCCCTGCCCTTTCTCGAGCGCCGCGCTGCGAGCTGGCGTAAAACTAACGCTGACTCACTTGGTGACACTCGCCATTGCGCTAGCACTCAGGCAACATCCGGAGTGCAACGCGTATGTGAGGAGGGGACGCATTTATCAAAGGCGTGACGTGGACGTATTCGTTTTGGTCGCGACAAGCCCCAAAGCCAATGGCAGCCGCGGCTATCAAGCTGCCGATCTTGGCGGCGTAAAGATATCCAATGCCGACACGCTGAGCGTGCAAGCAATTGCAACCGAACTGCGACATCAGGCAACATTGCTGAATAACGGTGAGGATCGCGCAATTGGCGCGCTCAAAGCCGCACTGCGGGCTTTTCCAAGTGCGATTGCTCGATTTGGCCTCAGCGTGGTAACGCTGCTGCAGTACGGACTCAACCTTGATTTGACGACATTTGGAGTGCCCCGCGATACATTTGGAGGGGCCATCGTGTCGAGCATGGGCATGTTCGGAATCCGATATGGCTTCGCTCCCTTGGTGCCTTGCATGCGACTCAGTTGCCTGATTGGTGTCGGTCGCACCGAAGAGCGTGCGGTGGTGGTTGACGGTAACATCGTTGTCCGCACTATTTTGCCCCTGACTGCCACGCTGGATCACCGGATCATCGATGGGTATCGAGCGGGGTGCCTTGCCGCAACGCTCACCGCGATAGTGAGCGATCCCGAGGTTGCCGGGTTGTGAGTCGTTTGCTAGGTGCGCTGGTCGCGTGTGCACCAGAAATATCCGCCAGGCCCGTTCACCGCGACGCTAGGTAACTCTTGACGCCGAAATTCTCCGCCGGGTTTCATTTCCGCGGGTCTACCATAGAGCTCGACCTCGCTCAGAACGAGAACTGACTGCTTGAGTGTGCGCAATCTGACGTATCTTGCTACCGTCAAGCCAAGGTTTATATTCCAAGGATCTCAACATCTCAGCCCGATTTCCCCGGCGTCGAATTCTTCGGAGACGCATCATAATCGAGATCTCAAGCAAACAATGCGGGCACCAACCAGAGCGATCAATCAGTCCCTCAGGTCACAGACGCACAACCGGATACGCAGGGAACGCTGCAATCGGATAGCGCTCCGGCTGCTGCAGGAGCCACGGAGGGGGACTCGCAGCACTCGCATCGGCTTCTTGCGCAGGTTCTTTTGGCTCGAGGATAAAATTGCGAAACTGGCAGAAGCCGGAGCGTGGGCGGACCGATCAACCTGGCCCGAGTTGGAGGTCGTGCGCCAAGGCCGCGCTGGACGAGTCGAGGCGCTCGGTGACGATGACGCAAAACAAGTCCGCCGCCGCAATTCTCGGACGTATCGAAGTTCTCCTGATAATTCGCGTGTTGATGAGGCGCCAGGGGCTGAGTTGTTCCAGCGGTCATCTAACCGAGCAGGATTGGGCCACTGGCGAACAGGTTGTCGAAATTGGGAAATGCTTTCGCGCTTGAACCTCAACGAGGCGGCCGCGCTCAAGGCTTCCTTCGGGAAAGAAGTGGAACTGTCGCTCGTGGGCCTTGACGCGAACGAGCGCGAGCACCGTCGCCAGCGGCCTGCAACGAGCAGTGGAACTATTGATGGCGCCGATAGACCGCGACGACGAAAAAATCCGTCAGCTCAAAACGCAGCGTTTTGGATTCGTGTGGGAACGGCAGCCACCCTGGTATTGTGTCTATTGGGTACCGTGAGCGCGGTGATCGACGTGCTCACGCGCAAATCCAACCTCGCGTTGAACCGTCCGACGAGGGCTAGCAGCTATTTGGCTAGCGAAATTACTTGCCCAATCACCATGCGCTCGACGCAACGCGGGTTGTGGACGGGAATCAACGGGCGTCGGTTTTCACACAGATTCTGAGGCCAATCCCTTCCTAGTAATCGATTTGGGTAAGCCGCAAAACTTCAACAAGGTCGTGGTCTACAATCGCACAGACTGTTGCCAGGAGCAGTGTCTATCCCCCCTATTTCTCGAAGTAAGCGATGATGGAGCGAACTATCGAGTCATTGCTGAGCAACGCGAGACTTTCAACTCGTGGACGGCAGACGGCCTGCACGCGAAGGGTCGCTACGTGCGCCTGCGTGTGGATGCATCGACCTACTTTCACCTGGCGGAAGTGGAGATCTATTGATGATGCACCGACAAACTCACTTCGGTGGCCGGCCATGGTCCAGCGATAATCCTGTTTACGGGTAGAGGAGACCCTTAAGGCTATTTGAGCCTACCTTCAGGTGGAAGGTCAATAGTTATGTGTACCTTGCGCAAGGTAGCATCAGACTCCAAGGGAAGCTTTGAGGCGGCGAGAACGATACAACGTGCCGTGGACGCGTCGCTGGGATCTGTTGAGACGGTCGCGCCGAGCAACTGACCCGCTTGGACGGCCACACACATGTGGATACGCACTGGACGCGGTCCCCGGCAAGGTTTTGCCCAATTCCGCGCATCGAGCAAGGAACCAAATGGGGACCGCGAAAGGTCAACTGGAAGCGGTGCGACATTTTCGGCCGAGTTTGTCTCCGGATCAGCTACGGCATCGCAAGCCGGCAGCAGATTTGGATCAATTGCTGAAGGCCGAGATGCACGAGCTGGTCCGGTTGCCACCGCAGATGCAGCGGTTGGCACAGGATCCATGTGAGACATCGATGGAAACGCGGTCGTAGTTGACAATGGAATTGATAAATGAGGCGCGCTCTTGGATGACGTGCTGATAAATCGAGTGAACAGCGGGAGCCATCCATAATAAATTCCATGTCCAATAACAACTACCGTCGCCCAAGCCAGTAGCGCATAGGGAAGCCAGCTGCGCGAGTGGACCACTTTTGGCTCCGGAAGATCGCCGGAGGGCAGTCGCAATCGACGTTTGGGCTCAATCGTGACGGGCATCTAATCCAGAGTACCAGCCCCACTTATCCGTGCAAAGCCTCCGAATGAACGGGATGTCAGGAGCGTGGCACGCTCGCGCATTATCGAGCGAATTGCCCCCGACCGGCAGCTTCAATGAGCATATTGACTGACCGTACGTAAACATGCAAAGACGCGTTCCGTGAAACGGATTGCAAAATTGTTCCTGTGGATCGCTATGGCCGCTGCCGGCGCTCTTGCCTATATCGTCGTGGCCATACATAGAGGTGAGCCCCTGAGTGCTGCTTGGATTCTGACAGCTGCACTTTGCACGTACGCATGCGGCTATCGATTTACTCAAAATGGATTGCAGCAAACATTTTAGCCCTCGATGACCAACGTGCCACGCCATGTGAGATTCACGAGGATGATCGCGATTTTGTGCGCACCAATCGATGGATCGTGTTTGGTCATCACTTTGCGGCCATCAGCGGGCCAGGTCCACTCGTGGGGCCGGTACTGGCTGCGCAATTTGGATATTTGCCGTCGGCTCTTTGGTTATTGATCGGTGTGGTGCTCGGGGGTGCCGTTCAAGATTTCACGATATTAGTCGCGTCGATCCGACGCGACGGGAAGTCACTGGGCGAGATGGTCAAAGATGAGATTGGAACGTCTGCGGGGCTCTTATCACTCGTCGCTATCGTCAGTATTCTGATCATACTCATTGCGGTACTGGGATTAGTAGTCGTCAAGGCGCTAGCTCACAGCCCTTGGGGCACGTTTACAATTGCTGCAACTCTGCCCATTGCAGTTCTTATGGGCATCTACTTGAGGTTTATTCGACCCGGTCGGGTACTTGAAATCTCTGCCATCGGAATTGGGTTGTTGCTACTGAGTGTTTGGTACGGTCGCTATTTTCACGAAATTCCAATATTGTCGCGTTGGCTAACTTTCGACGGCACGACACTGGCATGGGCTATAATAATTTACGGCTTGTGTGCGTCAATTTTGCCGGTGTGGTTACTGCTTGCGCCTCGCGACTACCTGTCGACATTCATGAAATTGGGAACAATTGCGGCCTTGACGATTGGAATACTGATCGTGCTGCCTCCACTAAAGATGCCCGCACTTACACGATTTGTAGATGGCACGGGCCCGGTATTCTCCGGCAGCATATTTCCTTTTTGCTTTATCACCATCGCCTGTGGCGCCATCAGCGGTTTTCATTCGCTCATCGCTTCAGGTACGACTCCAAAGCTAATTACTAGAGAAACGCACGCTCGTGCAATTGGCTATGGCAGCATGCTGCTCGAATCGACGGTCGCCATAATGGCACTCATAGCCGCTTGTACCCTCGATCCGGGCGTCTATTTTGCCATGAATAGCCCCGCAGCCATTGTGACAAGCAATGCCGCCAAGGCGGCCGATATTATCTCCGGTTGGGGGTTTCCGGTCACCTCGTTGAATTTGGCAAATATGGCTCACGACTTGGGGGAACCCACACTATTAGGGCGGGCTGGCGGGGCTCCGACTTTGGCCGTGGGAATGGCTAAGGTGTTCTCGTCGGTCATTGGCGGCCGGCATTTAATGGCTCTTTGGTACCATTTTGCCATTATGTTCGAAGCTTTGTTCATACTGACAACGGTGGATGCCGGTACGCGTGTCGGTCGGTTTCTGGTTCAGGCCGCGCTCAAACAAATTCACCCAGCATTCGGGGACACGCGCTCCTGGACGGCCAATCTGGTATCGAGCGTTCTGTTGGTTTTTGGTTGGGGCTATTTCCTTTATCAAGGCGTAATCGATCCCTTGGGCGGTATTAATAGTCTCTGGCCGCTATTTGGTATCGCCAATCAGCTTCTGGCTGTAATTGCCCTATGCTTGGCAACCACGATACTGCTCAAAATGGGCAAGTTTCGAAGCTGTGTTGCAACATTGTTGCCACTGATTTGGGTGGCCACAGTCACATTCGTAGCGGCTTTTCAAAAGGTCTTTAGCTCCGATCCGAAGGTTGGCTTTCTATCTGCATCCAAAAGCCTTGAGTCTCAGTTGGGCAGGGGGATCTTGACCGACTCGCGCTCTGTCGTCATTCTTCGTACGCAGCTCAACTTGCGTGTCGATGCCGTTGTCGCATCGTTCTTCTTGCTGCTGGTTGCAGCAATCGCACTTTTATCAATTTGGCATTGGATCGCGATCATTGCTGGCAAAAAACCAGCGGTGCTCATGGAATCACCGATTGTCCGGCTGACAAACGATCAATTGTTGGAAGTGCCGGATCGCCGCTTCACGCGATCAATTCAAGGTGTAGGCTTGTTTATCTTGGGGCTGATGCGCCAAGTCGTAGGTGAATCAATCTGCACAATTGGCACCGGCCAAGGCTGCGATATGAAATTGGAGATCCCGGCAGCAGCGCACGGCCACAAGGGTCGGGCTTGGGCTCAGCGCGTCAGGCATAGAAGCGAGCAGCCGCGGTGCTGTTAGCGAAACCAACACTTGCGCCCGACAAATTCTACGCCCTCAATAGGTCGCTGTCGCATCAAGAAACAACTCTGGGCGCTGGGCCGATGTGCCAAAATCGTCTAATATTCTCTCGGGCTGCGCCGTTCGATATTTGCTGTCCGGCCGACATGACTCATGGTGCTGATCTCGAGTATCCTCACTGTTTCGTGGTTGTCTTATTTGGCCCCGCTCGCATTCGCTTGCCCCATTACTGTCGGAGATTTCACAATGCCCGCCCGCAAAAACTGGAGGTACGCCCCTAGCCATGCAGCTTGATTTCACTGCGCGGGAGCTAACGATAAAGCTCGTCTATTACGGGCCAGCTCTGAGTGGTAAGACGACTAACCTCCAGGCGCTTCACGCGGCAAGTTCCCCTGAGGCCACTGGCCGATTGATGACGCTCGAAACCCGCGACGACAGGACGCTTTTTTTCGACCTTCTTCCGCTCACCTTTGGATCGGACAAAGGTCTCAGTGTTCGTCTCAAAGTATTCACTGTCCCCGGACAGGTTATTCATTCATCGACGCGACGGCTGGTCCTGCAGGGAGCCGACGGCGTTGTCTTTGTAGCTGATTCGCGTGAAGTGGAAACAGAACATAATGCCGAATCATTTCGGGATTTGAGGGAGAACCTAAAGCAAAATGGACTGAGCACCAAGCAGCTTCCCTTGGTTCTCCAATTTAATAAACGTGACCTGGCCAATGTGCGAACTGAAGCCGAATTATCCGAAATGGCATCGCAAGGCAAAGAACCGGTATATTTGGCGGTAGCTACTAAAGGGTTGGGCGTCGTCGATACATTTGTCGGGATATTGCACTTGACGTGGCAATCATTGGACGTTCGCCACAAGTTCATCGAGAAATTTGGCTTCGATACGTCAGCATTTTTCGCTGACGTATTGGTCAAACTCAACGACACACGGACCTTAACCGAAGTATTAAATAGTCGGGCGGGCGGATATGGCTTACGTCGGGAGGCGTCATTGTGAAGAGCGCGCAACCCCCACGCAGCCTAGATGAATTAACCCTGGACGCCAAGTTCAGCATGCAAGAGCTTATCAGTCGCGAATCCTTCGAGGATCTGTTGCGCAGCTTACATGACCTTTTTCGAGTGTCCTTGAGGGTCTTTGCAACTGACGGCGTGCTATTCGCGGAGGCCGGACCGGCGTCGCCGCTACAGACCTATTTGGGATCGCTACCTGGGGGTCGCCGCGCCGTACGAGAAACGGTTGAAAGTGTAAAAACGGCTGCGCCGGACTCGGACAGCGAGTTTCGATTGAATTGCAGCACCGGTGAGCGATACGCCGTCATCGCAATGAATTACGATGGCCGTCGGTTGGGGCGTGCTGTCGTAGGACCGTACTTGCTAGCGTCTGACGATGCGCTGCCTGAAGCTATAGCCAAGTGTGATCCATTGATTGACAGGGATCGCCTGCAGCGGGCTTGGCGCGAGCTTCCACGCAGCGAAGATGCGAGCCTTACGCAGCTTCTAAGGCATTTGCGTTCAATACTAGGGTTGATTTTGTTCAGCGGTCATCGGGCGCTCTTAGCGAGCAGCATGCATGTGGCTAGCGTGCAAGAGAGCTTCAGGGAATTGAGCGAAAAGTCTGCCACGCTCCAGATAGCTTACGAGCGTCTCAAAGAGCTTGATAGGCTCAAGAGCAATTTTCTGGCAACCGTATCCCATGAGCTTAGAACACCACTGACGTCAATTATTGGATACAGTGAAATGTTGGTGGCTGGCATTGCAGGCGATATCAACGACGAGCAGCGGGATTTTATTGGCACCATTCACGACAAGGGCGAACAGTTGCTTGAACTCATAAAAGGGCTCCTCGATTTGACAAAGCTCGAAAGCGGAACCCTCAATTTGCATAAACTAGATACGCCGATCTTGCCCATTATTAAGGATATTGTTCACACGTTAACCCCGACGGCGCGCAATAAGGGCGTGATATTGTCAGCCAGCGGTGATGCCGGAATGCCTACTCTCTGGGGCGATGCGGCGCGATTGCGCCAGGTGTTCCTGAACTTGACGGAAAACGCCATCAAGTTTACGCCCCCCGGAGGACATGTTACACTGTTCGCACAAGTTACTCATGTTGAGCTGCCGGTTGATGACGAAGGCCCCGCTATAGTGCTGCGCGGCGTGAAGCGGCCGATGATTGAGGTCCGCGTCGCAGACACGGGAATTGGCATTCCGGAAACGGAGCGGCCCCGTGTGTTTGACGCATTTTACCAAGTGGATTCAAGTTCTACCAGGGAGCAAGGGGGCACCGGGCTGGGCCTATCAATCGTCAAGCGCCTGGTGGATGCGCATGACGGAACTGTAGAAATCGAAGAGAATATCCCGCGTGGCGCGGTATTCGTCGTAAGAATACCCTGTAAGCGATTGAGTTTTTTTGGATAGTGCTAGCAATTGGCACTAAGCTGACACTTGTGTCTCGCCGAAGTCCGCGACCGCCGTATCGACTTTTCGCTGGAGAATTCTCGCGCATCGCATGGCTGTCGCGACTCTTCTCTGTAAACTGGGGGCACAAGGGCGTCTTACTTGGCATTGGCGATGATGCCGCTGTCCTTCGACCGTCCCGGGACAGGTGGGTTTGGACCGTCGATGCTTGCGTGCAAAATGTGCATTTCGAATGGAAATGGCTGAGCCCGGAGGATGTCGGTTGGCGAAGCTTGCAGGCGGCCGTTAGCGATATTGCCGCTATGGGCGCTCGCCCAGTCGCGGCACTCTCGTCAATGGCCTTGCCCTGCAACACCGATACGACGATGTGGCGTGGGCTGGCACGCGGCCAAGTGCGGGCCGGAAAAGCGCTCGGATGCCCAGTAATTGGCGGCAATCTTTCCCGCGCCTCCGAAGTGTCCATTCACACTACGGTGCTGGGTCGCACGCAGAAACCCATTTTGCGAAAGGGTGCCCGCGCGGGTGACGAATTGTGGCTCGTGGGCGCCGTGGGAGCCGCCGCGGCTGGCGTTGCCGTGTTGCAGCAGGTACCTGAAGAAAATCGAGATGCCGCTATGCGTTTTTGCGTGCATGCTTGGCGACACCCGAGAGCGCTAATCACTGAAGGCAGACAACTCAACCGCCGAGCCCATGCAGCAATCGACATATCCGACGGCTTAGCCGGCGATTCTCTGCACATCAGCGAGTTGAGCGAAGTTGCTTTGGTGTTGGAGGCTGAGGCCTTGGAGCAGGCGGCTGGACTTAGAATCAGGAAAGTCGCCCGTGCGCTAAAGCATTCCGTCCTAGACTGGGTGCTATTTGGAGGCGAGGATTACGCCCTGCTCGCAGCCGGGCCGGCCAGAAATAGGCCGACTTTCGCTCGGCGAATCGGACACGTAGAACGGGGGCAGGGTGTGTGGCTCAATTCAGTCGCGGGCAAACGGCAACCGCTGGGACCGGGCTTTGATCACTTCAAGTGAGCGCGCTGACGCAATTGACGGCACGCTGGGCAAGCGTGCCGTCAAGCCCAGAGGCAAACTCCAAATGACGGTTGAATCTGCGTTCCATTCAGCCCAGTCACGGTATTGCAAAAGTTGCATCACCATGATCTTCTAGCGCTAAACCGTAGTCGTCAAAACTCATCGCAAAGTAGCCCTTATTGCCCCATTTGCTGCCCCATGAGTTAGCAAACCATACGAGCTTCGCTTCTGCATCAATGCCCACCAACTCAATTTCATGCCCGCCGCGAATGAGGCCAGTGTAGAGTACCACACCCTGTGCGTCTGGTGAATCACACCCGGTGCGCCAGCTAATGCCTGTAATGCCGGGACGCAATACCAGGGCGCGCAGCGTACTATTCAGGCCGAAACTGTGAGCGTAGCTGCTGATCCAGCCCTTATTTTTCATAGCTTTCATAACGGCCAAACCGGTACTTCCCGTATCGTCGGGCGGGTAGGAACCGGGAATAGTATCAAGTTTGGTTGCAGCCTTGTATATCTCGACAGCGTCACTTTCCTTGCATTTGCGTTTGAACGGGGCCGTGCTCACCGACCCCGCCGCGGCATTTCCGCTACAACTTTCCTAGAGTTCCTTGGTTATATATCGGAACCAGTCTCTTGTGGCGTATCGTGACGATTTCCGCAGCCATCGGCGCTGGAAAGCCCCATGAACGCGGGTCGTGCTCCACGTGGCGACCGAGGCGCTTGCCCAATATCTCATGCTCGTGAATTTGAAGTGTCTTGACGATCATTGATGTCATAATTCCTCGTAGCGACATCGGAGTGGTAGAAAAGCCCCCAGCCCCGTTTGATTGCCCGTCAGACTAGACCAATTTCAGGGTCACACTCAAGCATCACTTGACGGCGGCTCGAAACTGATACACCCCGCACATAAGCCATAAAGTGTCAGTTCGTGAGCTGCCAGTCTAAACCCCTGGGGAACCAGCTTTTGCAGGCTCAAACTGCACCCTTCCGCTTCGAATACACGGTCGCAGTTACTGCAGTGAAAATGATGATGATGTTGTTTGCCCGCCCGCTCGTAACGCGCGGGTTCTCCAGGAAGAGTCACGCTTACGAGCCATTTCTCTTCGAGGAAATCTTTTATAGCGCGATACACCGTGGCCATCCCTAAGGCCGGTGACACACGTTGCGCGGCAATATGCACCTCATTAGGCGTCAAGGGACGATCGGACGCATCGAACACCGCCTGAATCGACTGCCGCTGTGCTGTGTGCCTTGCCATGCGCAAATACCAGTTGACAACGAGAATGAATTATCAATATCACAATTGCGAATTGAACGAAAGCCCTCTTTACGCCACATGAAAAACCGGAAATTCTCCAATTCCAGCCAGTCGGCCCAGAGAAGGCGTTGTCTAAAACGAGTTTTGCTTGACTGCGTACCACCCCGGGAAGTGGCGCGGCACGTTGGTTTGGGTGTCACTTCGGCACTGTCAATTCGCGTGCTTCCAAGGCGGCCCGGCGCAGGAACATACCGTAACGCCTCCCGTAGTCAGTATGGGGCGCGCCGAGCCCGTCGAACGGCATCGGCGTTGACAGGGCTCGGGCGGGGTGCAAAGAAACGAGCGTAGATGCCGCGAACTCGATATCGCGCAGTGCTAGCCGTGCTGGTTGCCCTGTGGGTGACGGCGCTGGCTTTGGGCGATCTGGTGCGGGGAATCCATCTGCTCACGGAGCCCCACGTCCTCTGCCTTGAGCACGGAGAGCTCATGGAGGCCGTGGATCCAGCGGGCGTGTTCACGACTACTGGTGTGCGCTGGAAGTTCCCAGCGTTCACGAATCAACATTCCGCAATTGAACATCGCGCTCATTGCGCGATCGCTGTGAAGCCAGCTAACTTGGTGTGGTACTCGGTTCGGCCAAGACTCGTCGTGAGCCTGGTTGAAACGCCCCGTGAACGCGCCAGTTTCGTCTTCGAGGACGATGCCGTTCGGCTCCGGTCGATCCTTGCCGACGCTCCGAAACAGTCGCCCCCCTGTATACGAACGCTTGCGGGCGACGTCGAGCAGTGGGATCCGGTGTAGGGAAATTGCCCGGCTAATTAAGCGACCGTGGCCGTTGAGATACGCTGGGTCACAGCGTGCCCCCGCGTCCGCAGGATCTCGAGGAACCGGCCAGCCCTGAAACCCATTACTGTCTGAGGGGAAGCGATGCGATTCGAACCGCATTCGCCATGAGGAATATATCACTATGTGTCATCGGTTTTGGCCAAAGCAGTCCCGTTTACGCTCCGCGGTCCATCAATTGGTTCGCGTCGCGCTCGGACTGTCAACTGCCGGGGGGTGCTTTGCCTATCGATATGAGCAAGCGTGGGCACAAACTGCCAACGTAGAGGTCACGCCGCCGACAGTGCTGACGCACGTCGATGCGGAGTACCCGCCTTCGGCCCTGGCGACGCGTGAGCATGCCGACGTGGTTGTGGCAGTGACGGTGGACTTAGATGGCCACGTTTCGAAGACTGACATCCTTCAATCTGGTGGCGTGGACCTCGATGAATCCGCGGTCATCGCAGTCCGGCAATGGACATTCGTGCCCGCCAAGCGCCGAGGAGTAGCTATCGCTAGCCGGATCCGGGTTCCATTTCACTTCGCACCTCCCTCACCGCCACCTGAGATGATCGTCGCCGCCGTCGGGTGCCGAGACCACGCTGTCCCCGACAACGGCCGTGCAGCAGTCGCCTGCGGCATTCCAAGCGTCCACGGCGGTGGCGACACCGGCGAAGGGCGTGCCCGAAGCGGAAGTGACGGTGACCGGACGTCTCGCTACGCCGTACCGCGGCGCGTCGGACTTTAATATTTCCGTAGGCGAGCTACGCAAGGTTCCGCGCCAAAACGCCACTGAGTACTTGAAGCTCGCTCCTGGCATCTTGCTGACGAATGAAGGAGGCGAAGGGCACGCCGAGCAGGTGTTCCTGCGGGGCTTCGATGCGCGCGAGGGACAGGACGTCGAGTTTTCCGTTGGCGGAGTCCCCATCAACGAAAGCGGCAACTTGCACGGCAACGGCTACGCCGACACGCATTTCATCATTCCCGAGCTCATTGATTCGCTGCGCGTCGTCGAAGGGCCGTTCGATCCGCGACAAGGCAACTACGCCGTCGCCGGCAGTGCCAACTACGACCTAGGGCTCGACAAGCGCGGTCTGACCGCCAAGTACACGACTGGCAGTTGGGGCACGCAGCGCCTCTTGCTCTTGTGGGGACCGAAAGACGAGAATACCCGTACCTTCGGTGGAGCGGAGATTTATTCCACGCAGGGTTACGGCCAGAACCGTGACGCCCAGCGTGCAACCGCAATGGGTCAATATGAGGGCAGGCTCGGAGCGAATGGATCGTACCGAATCACCGGCACAGCGTATGCGACCCACTACCACTCGGCGGGTGTGATTCGCGAAGACGACTACGAGTCGGGGAAGATCGGGTTTTACGACAGCTACTCGATTCTCCTTCACCAAGCCGTGAAACCGGGCGGGGACGCCTCCCGGTACTCAATCGCAGCGGATGTGGAAACGCGCAAGGGCAACCAAACCTTTTCGCAACAAGTTTTCGTGATTGAACGCGACATGCGCCTGCTGGAAGATTTCACCGGGTATCTGCTCGACGTGCAGCTGCCGCTGCAGAGCCTGCACGACCAGCGAGGTGACATGATCGACCTTTGGGTTCACGAATTCACGCTCGGCGCGCGCGGAGCGTCGCGTCTCACTGGCACTGTGCTTGGTCTCGAACAGCAGCTCGAACTCGGCTACTTCGCACGCGGTGATATCGTGACCGGTACGCAGCAGCGGATCGCGGCCGCGACAGGTTATCCATATCTGACCGACACCGACCTCGCGTCGAACCTCGGTGACATCGGTCTTTACGCGGATGCCAATCTCAAGCTCCTCCCGTGGCTCGCCTTTCGGGGCGGCGTCCGCGAGGACCTGCTCGTTTTCCAAGTGAATGACTTGTGTGCCGTGCAGAGCGTCGCGCACCCGTCACCAAGCACGCCGCTCGATCAGAGCTGCCTCAGCCAAGCCGACCGCGGACTGCCGCGCGAGCCAAACCAACCGGCGAGCACGTCGAGCATCGCACTGCTGCCGCGCGCCTCATTGATAGTCGGCCCTTTGAAGCATTTTTCGTATAGTCTCAGCTACGGCAAGGGCGTGCGCTCGGTCGATCCAAGCTACATTACCCAAGACGTCAAGACACCGTTCGCAAGCGTCGTTGCGTACGAGGGCGGAATTACCTACGCGAACACGGTGGGCGGCATGTCCCTCGTCGGGCGCTCGATATTCTTCCAGACGCACGTCGATAAAGACCTTATCTTCAATGAGACCGTCGGGCGCAATGTGCTCGGCGTCGGCACGACGCGCACCGGTTGGGTTGGCGCGCTGCGACTCACCGGTCAGCACTTCGACGAATCCGCCAATTTGACGCTCGTGCGCTCTGCATACGACGACACGCACCTGTTGGTCGCGTATGTGCCAGACGCCGTGCTGCGTTCGGATAGCGTATACGTTACCGAACTTCCGGTCTCAATGGGAGGGCACCCTGTGCAAGCGACGGCCGGCGCAGGCATCACGTACGTCGGGCCCCGTGCGCTTCCCTTTGGACAGCGCAGCGATCCGATTTTCACCACCGACCTGACTGGCAACCTCCTGTGGACGAATTTCGAGCTTGGTCTTTCCATTACGAACCTCTTTGGCGCCCGCTATCGACTCGGCGAATACAACTATGCTTCGAACTGGAATCCACCGGGGTCGGGTCAGCAGCCATCGCTCGTACCCGAACGGCAATTCACCGCTGGCGCACCGCGCGGCATCTTTGGCCACTTCGCAATCAACTTTCGAGGGGGCTGACCGATGAACCTTCGAACGATACTCAGTCTGCTCACTCTGTTTTGGACACCCGCCTGTGTCGGCACCACAGGCGGACAAATCATCGACTTCGATGCGGCAGCTTCAGGGCCGAAAGACGCTAATGGGGAGCTAACGTTCGATATCGAGATCACGAACGGCACCCGCTGGACCGTCGATCTGACCAAAGCAACACTGCACGTGGGCGCCATGTACCTCGATGATAGCCTGCCGGTGTCGGGCGCGCAAAACACCGCGTGCATTTTACCCGGCACGTACGTTGCGGAGGTCACGACTGGCCTCGACGTGGACCTTTTGTCTTCCGGTCTGCAACATTTCCCTTCGCGCGGCCACGGCACGACGCTGTCGGTTCAGGCTGCTCAAGTTTGGCTCACACACGGCGATGTGGACACGATTGCCGATCCCGATCCGTACCCGATTCTCGATATCGAGGGCACGGCGTCGCTCGGCAGCGACGTGCGACCGTTCGTTGGAACGATCACGATCTCGAGCAACCGCGCCAATACGGCTGGCAATTTCCCAGGAGCATATCCGATTTGCAAACAACGCATCGTGTCGCCGATACCAACAACTGTCGGCGTGCAAGCAGCGGGCGGGTTGCTGCTTACGATCGACCCCCGGCAATTGTTCAACAACGTGGACTTCGGTCAACTCGCAAACGTATCCGGCAGCTACGTGTTCAGTGACGACCCGAGCGACAGCAATCCGAGCTCACTCACTTTCTATTCGCAGCCGAGCGCGAACCTCTACTCAAACCTGGTGTCCGCCGGCAGCACGAACGGCCCGAACCTCTATTCATTCGAATGGGATCCCAACCTGTAATCTATCAATGTTCCATTTCAATCATCACGGAGAAGCAATATGACAAACATTACGCAAATTAAGACAACCCTGCTCGGCACGCTGGCCCTACTGAGTGCCGGTGCCTGCTCGAGCACGAATACGCCTGCTTCACAGTCCAACACGGGCGGATCCGGCAACAGCGGTGGCGCTGGCAGCGATGCAGGAGGTGAGCTCAAGGCATTTACCGCGCCCGCAGATCCAGGCCCGGGAGGCATTCTGTTCGCGGCGTCGGGCGAAGTGCTCGCGCTCGTCGGCTACGACTTTCCCCCGGCGTCGGCTGACGCGGCAGCGTTCGTCGATGGCTGGCAGGTGAGGTTTACGCGCCTGCTCGTCACGATCGACAAGATTGTACTTTCGTCCAATCCGGACGCACAAAGCGACAATCAAGCGGTGACCGGTCCCGTTGTTGCGGAAGTGGACGGACCTTGGGCGATTGATCTGCACCACAGCGATCCCAGCTACTTGCCGGGCAAGGGCGGAGCCGGAGAAGAAGCCGCGCCGATCGCCGCGCTTAACGTGCAAAACAAGAACGGCAATCAGCCGTTCGACACGACAGGAGGCACGCGATACGCGTTCGGGTTCGATACCGTGAACCCAACGTACAACGCCTACAATGTGAACCTCGACGCGCAAGGTCTCGTTGACTACGACGAGATGGTCCAGAACCAATGTGTCGTCTATTACGAGGGCATAGCGACTTTCAAAGGTGACAAGACCGATTCGAGCTGTTACCCAGCCAGTTGACAGGGCTGGCCGGATGTCGTGAACTTCACTCTTTGCTTCAAGTCCCCTACGTCATACATCAACTGCCAGAACCCGGATAATGGCTCGGCGGCTGCGTTCCCGAACGAAGAATACGAGCGAGGCATCGCCTTTTTGACGAACAGCTCGGTTATCGGACAAGTGACGATCCATACCGATCACCCATTCTGGGACAGCGTGCTGCACGACTCGCCCGCCCACTTCGACCAATTTGCTGCGCGCATCATCGGGCAGGACGCGGGAACTCCCACTGTTGCCCTGGAGATGACCAAAGGGGTCGATTACACGGAATACACTGACGCGCTCGGCAATGTCCTCAACTGGCGCTATTGCATGACTCCGCCGACCGACGTGCACCCCGAATTTACCGGCGTGATGCGGTTCGATCCGCAAAGTGTGCCTCACGCAACGAACAACGACCCATCAACGGGGCTACGCGACTACTACGATTTTGCCACCTACGACCAGAGCACGCAGGGTCACTTGAATTCCGACGGCCTGTGCTACGTCGAGCGGCACTATCCGTCGCCGAATTAGCTGTGAACCTTGATACGCCGAACGATCCTGAGTTCCAGCAATCGCCATGGACGGGAAACAAGAACGTAATGAACTTCCGACTCGGATTCAAGTCGCCAACAAGTTACATCAATTGCCAAAACCCAGACACAACGGAATCATGCATTTCAATGACGCGGCCGGGGCAACCCTGGCGAACTACGCTGAGTTCATGACGTACGACCAACGCACCCAAGGGCACTTGAACAGCGATGGGCTTTGTTATGTGAAGGCTAACTAGCCACGCGCGCCGTAGTTCTTTTCAATCCAAGCTTGGTATTCACCACTGCGCACGTCGGCAATCCAATCCCCATTTTCGACATACCAGCGAACCGTGTGCTCAAGACCGCTGTCTAGAGCGTGCGCCGGAGCCCAGCCGAGCTCTGCCTTAATTTTTGTGGCGTCAATGGCGTAGCGTCGGTCGTGCCCCGGGCGATCTTCAACAAACTCAACTAGGTCTCGAAGCTTTCCGATTGATGTGCCTGTAATGACTGCCACGAGATCTATCAATTGATTCAATAAGTCTAGATTCGTACGTTCGGTATTGCCACCGACATTATAAAAGGACCCTTTTTCTCCTTTGGTAATGATTTCCCACACAGCATCAACGTGGTCGTCCACATACAACCAATCACGAATATTCTTACCGTCTCCATAGACTGGCAGAGATTTGCCCTCAAACATGTTCAGAATCATCAACGGAATGAGCTTTTCCGGAAATTGAAATGGACCATAGTTATTGCTACAATTTGAGAGCGTAGTGCTAATGCCGTACGTGTGAGCCCAAGCGCCCACTAGGTGATCAGATGCAGCTTTGGATGCGGCATAGGGTGAACGCGGTTGATACGGGCTCTGCTCCGTGAACAGCCCGGTCGGCCCCAGCGAGCCGTAGACTTCGTCGGTTGACACGTGGTGAAAGTGCACCTGAGGACGTAACCGAACGACATCCAGCAGTCGCATTGTCCCGAGTACATTGGTTTCGATAAATGCCTGGGGCCCAAGAATGCTTCGATCGACGTGGCTTTCGGCGGCAAAGTGAATAATGGTGTCCACGTGATGTCTATCCACAAGGTCAAGCACCAGGGAACTATTGGCGATATCCCCGCGGATAAGAATGTGTCGCGATTCTGGGACAAGCCCGACAACACTTTTCGGGTTTCCGGCATAGGTCAGCAAGTCTAAATTGACGATATTGCCGGAAAAGTCTGGTCGATTCAACATGCGGCGAACGAAGGCAGAACCAATAAAGCCGCAGCCACCAGTTACCAGTAGATTCGTCGGATTTCTCATGGGTGCTCTTGGAATCAAGTGTCTGACCATGTCCCGACTTTTACTGCAACGCAACTAGCAAATCGTAGACTTCTTCCCAGATCGAAGCCGGCAAATTTGAGAATCAAGCGAAATTTAGCCGATTTCCGTCGTGAGTCCTGCCTTTGAATTCAAGTCGTGGTAACTGATTGGCTTGCGGCGGCTGTCCGTTCTACGGGGCGCGTTAGCATGGGTAGCTAGTAGTAGTACCTGAGACAAAGATTATGATTCCGATTCGAGAAGCACAACCCAAGACCAAATCCGAGGCCTACTTTCTTGGGGAATCAAATTGCGCGCCAGCTGTTGGGAGTTGCGCTCCCCGCGTGCCTTGCACTAGCTAATGCTCTGTTTTGGTATTTCCCAACGCGAAACACTCTTATGGGTTGGGGAGACGATCCGTTCTTTAATCTATGGGTACACGAACACCATTGGGCAACGTTCTCTCACTCTGGTCCCTTTGTTTTTCTGAAGGCGTCGTTTTGGGACAGTAACATATTTGATCCACTGCCGTTGACGATTGCACTTTCGGACAACTACGTCGCTTCAGCCCTGCTTTCATGGCCGTTGCGGCTCATTTCTGGCAATGGCGCGCAGTCCTTGAGCCTGCTCTGCGTAATGGGAAATGTTGCTGCATTCTTCTGCATGGCCCAATGGCTACGAAGATTGGGCGCAACTCGTTTGGCCTGTTGGGGAGGTCTTGCGTTCGCCGCATGCGGATGGGTACAGACGCAGTCCGCACATTTTCAAAATGCGTGCATCTTTGTATTTCCGCTAGCATTATGGATGTGGAGTCGCTTTATCGAGAAATCAAGTTTCGGTCGGTTACTGGCCTGCGCTGCGTCGTTCGGATGGATAATTGGCTGGAATTTATACTTTCAAACCTTTGCAAACATCATTTTGACGGTGCTTGCCGTCGGCACGGCGTACCGCCGACGTGAACTGCGCACATCAATGGTGGCTTTACTTGTGGTGAGCTTTGTCTTTGAGTTTCCGGTTGCCCGCCAATATCTGAAACTCCAGTCAATAATGGGCGACTATGCTGTCGGACTCGGTGACTTTCGGTATTTCGCGGCACGCTGGACGAGTGTCTTCTTCCATTTCTTCCACAGAAATTGGTTACAAGCGAGTTTACCTGGGTTGTACCCTGCGCCAACGGACGCAACGATTGAATCCGCTGGATTCATTGGTTTTGCGTGGTTGCTGCTTTGGTGTCGAGCGCTATTCGCCAGGCGATCTGTGCGGATTTGGGCCTGGGCAGCGGTTGTGGCATGGCTCGTTGCGCTAGGGCCAGATTATGGATTCTTTCGCCTCGTTCAGTACTTTCCTGGCATGTCAAGTTTGCGCGCCATCGGTCGCGCTCAAATTATCTCTACGCTATTCTCAATTACCGCCGTAATTCTTTTGCTAGAAAGTCACCTAATTGCAGGAAAGCAACGGGTCTGGTTAGCCATTGTACCGCTACTGCTGATTGTGGCCGAGCTGATCCCTGGACGTAAGCGCGACACTGTTGAAATTATGCCCATGCCCTGGGTGCCTGCGGAAACCGCAAAGAGAATTGTGGAACAACAATCCCGCTCGCTTCTACTTCTCCCTGAACCTCCAGTTTCGTCTCAACTATATTTCGTGCAAGTGCCGGTGAGACTCTATTCAGGCTACTCGGGCCGCGCGCCGGTGCAGTCTGGTCTTATCTATCAGAATGCCCGGCAAGTGAGCACTCTGGGTCAGGCTCAGGAATTCCTAGACTTCGTACAGGCGCCGCTAGTCGTATCAACTAACGCGTACTGGCATGATATTTTGAGTCGTACTGGAGAACTCGAAACACAGGGGTGCTATCCAGCTCCCGTGGGCACAAATATGCCTGTTTCGTGCCTTGCCGCAAACGCATCAGCGGTGGAGTCGGATCGCAAGAATTCGTCTTGAGAGCGATACGAAGTGGGTCTACGGCACGGACAATGGGCACTTTAGGGGTACGCTGCAGGCCACAACGGACGGTACGCTTGACGTGACGCAACTGGGGCTGTGTCATATTAGAGAATGCTTGAAATATCCAGTTGTTCCGGAGATTTGCAGCAAGCAACGTCTCGAGAGTTGGCAATTTGGAAATGCGACCTTGCGCCGTGGCAGTACTATTATGAATTGGACCTCACCTCGATCAATCTTCAGCCTACCAGAATTACTACGCCCTTCCGAGCGCTTAGAGATTCGCTGTGGCAGTGAGTGAATTGGACTTGACATCACATAAATGATCGGGCTCGGGTAGGTTCCCAAGGCGGTGGTACAGGGCGATTTCTGCGTGGTCGTAGCTGCGAAATCCGTATGCGATTCTGGTGGTCACTCTCGCTTTGAGATTGAATCCTTCGACGGCGCCAGCGGCAAATGCATCGCGTGCCTGTAAACCAATTGAGTAAGCAGGTCACGATGGTCGTGCAGAGTGCGTCCTAGTTTCAGAAACGGCTCCAGCTTGGTGTCGCGTGGCGTCTTTGACCCAAAGGTCGAGAAACTTGCCAGCCCAGGCGGCCGATTTGTACTGCCAGAATCGCTGAAAGGACTCTTTGAGCAGATAGCCGCGGGTGGTGGCGTAGTTGATCTTCATCAGCTCGTTCAATCGGCAGAACTGTGGACCATCGAGATTCTCCTTTGCGCTTGAGCAGAATCCATCGCGTGTGCTTGAGCGTCACCGTGTCGCCCTTGCGCCCGCAGTCGGCGGGCCTCGTCGCGGCGCACTCGGTCAACTGCGTCGCTGAAGAGCCGCATGATGTGGAATCGGTCCAGGACATGGACCGCTGCGTTGGCTTTGCGCGCCACCGTGGAGATAAATGCCCGCCACATGTCGGATGTAACGAATTGGAGTTGCTTGCAACGCTCGGGTCCTAGCCATTCGAAAAATCGCGTAAACGTCGCTGCTGTACGGTCGTGCCCAATCCACAGCAACCGTTTGCACGCATGATCGATCTGGTAGACCAAGGTCAAGTAGTTGTGGCCTTTACTGCGCGACAATTCATCGACACCGATGGAACGAATGCCGTCGAGCGATAGATGGGCGCGTCCCCAAGTGACCGCCAGCTCGACTGCCGCGTAAACCGTCTGCCAACTGACACGGAACCGGGCGGCAGTCTCCTTCCAGCTCAATACCTTGGCCCAACTGGCTAGGAACCAAGTTAGAGCAATCGTCATACGACTCTTGCCTTCAGCCCACGGAAGCAATTCAACCTTCACCCCACAGCCGGGGCAGTCACAACGCCGCGGCGCATAGAAGAAAAATATTAGGCCATGTGTGAATCTTGAGCCTCGGATAGACTCCGAAAAGCTCGATAGGTTGCCCAACCCATGCCAGTCAACATAAACATTATTCGTAGCAACCGCTCCCCTGGATTGGCCCCAAACGTTGTCGTAAAGTAATATTCGTGTAATGGTGATTCAGGAGCCAGCACATTCTTGCAGCCAAATACCAGAATGTAAAGTGCAACCGACGGGATCAAGGTAACCACGTACAACTGTCGAACCCACGCTGGAAGTCGAGAGTAAGTCAGCGGAATTAGCAGCGCACAAATCGGCAAAACAGAAGCCAAATAGCGGGGACCGCAGGTAAGCCCCCCGTGCCAGCCCCCAAAACAGGAGTTCATCCAAACCATTAAGAACAGGCTAAGTATCGCGAACATCGAAACCCAACGCAGGGTAACGCGTTCCCATAAATTGCTATTGTGAAGCCAGACGACAATCAAAGCCGCAATTACAGCCACCAGCACCCAAAGCTGCGTATATGCGATACCCCGCTCTGGTGATATAAGAAGCTTCTTCAATATGTTCACTTTCGGCACTATCCTAAGCACACCCCAAAGTGCAGGTACGTTGGTCGGCACGTTGACGAATTCTGGATTCTGGTATTTGGTTGAAAGGGTGAAGGGCCCGCCAAAACAATACTTGTGATAAATCGCAAAAATGAGGGCGGGCCCCGCGCCTCCGAAAAAAAATGCGACTAACTTCCGAGTGCGAATCAGGCTCTTCAGTTCGAGTGCAATTAGGAGTGGGAGAATCAAGAGCACAGCCGCATAGTCGCAGAGCACGGCGAGCCCGAAAAACAGTCCCGTGCGAAAAGCCCAACGTCGATGCACAGACAGCACCGTGAATAGGACAAACGTGGCCGCCATGGAATGGCCAAAGTAAGTATTCATGAACAGGCTGGCGGTGTTTCCAAAGAACAGGGCGACTGCCGACACGTGTAATGCGGCCAAGGGTGCGCCCAGCTTTTGCAGCTCCTTGATAAGGAGAAGAGTTACAATAATGAACGGAAATACCTGAGTGACAGTGGATAGAGTATGTAGATTATTGTCGCGCATTACTGTCCGCGTGTAGTCACGTGAAGCTCGTGTTGGAATCTCGGCAGTGTCGGCCCTGTCCAAACTCCAAAACAGTAGATACCCTATTAGCGAAGGGCCGGGGGCCTTGTTGGAATAGTAATGACCGTCCGGCGTTCGCGACCAATCGCAGGTGTGAAAGTAGTACTTATCGATGCGAACCGTGTGGTCCTCCGTCATTGCCACCATCATGGTCCATCGCGCTGCCGGGTTTGCGCCAGCGTTAAATGTGGAGAAAATGTTTATGGCTAAGAATAGCCACGCCCAATCACGCACGGGACTTCGAACGAATAACCAAGCAAGCGATTTCACTAACTCACCTCACGCGCGAGACCTACGGGACCTGTAACTCGTAGCCTCTTTGGCCCTAATAGCAAAAATAGATAGAAAATTGAAACCAAGACTCGGAATGGCTAAGACCAGACGTTGCTTGCTGGAAGGGCTACGGACCCCCGCCGGCCGGGTGTTTCAGCCGAGGGACTAGGCCAAATCGCTTGATTGATGCTGCGTGGCTCACCTTCTTTGTTTGGTAGATTCACTATCAGGCAGTATGCAATTGGGGAGCGATTAGCCGCTGATGAGCGCCGTCGATCGTGAAAGGTAGCCTCCAAATCCCGTGATAGGCTAGCTCGCCTTATGCAGCGATTGGTTCCACTGGCTTTCGTTTCAATGGCGTTTGTCAGCGTAGCTGATACGTCGCATCCCGCGAAGTCATTGAATTTGCTGCAGGCAGACGCGAGAAGGTACGCACCACTTATTGTCAAGGTGCTTTACCACGACAAGGTCGCGGGAACTTCACTCTCGGCATTAAGTGAAACTGAAAAGCCCATTAACGGCGATAATTGGTTCTGGACGGACGACAATGCAAAGGCTTTAGAGGCGCTCACTCTGCCCTCAATTTTTCCGGACTTCGTTCCACAAGTCGGACAGTTGGTAAGGTTCATTCGCGCAAATTCCCCACCGCCATTCGTTTTTAGGCGCCGCGCTGATGATCGACTGATGTTGGAGTCCGACAAGCACGATGATATTCATCTTGCTACAGGGCTAATGAATTTTCACGCGAATCTGCGCCAAGGGGAACTTCGACAAAGTTATCGATTTCACGACGACCGCACCGAAGACGCTGCTAAATACACGGGTGACTTCATAAGATTTTCAGTGAAGGGAAAGGTTTATTCCACAGACCTCAAGCAAAATATCGCTTCCACGGATGTGCACCGCGAAGAGCAATCGATCACCCTGCTGCACACGTCAGAGCTACATGCGGAAGCAGCCCTGGTAGGAACCGTAATCTACGCGTACAAGATTGAGCTGAACAAGCCGTACGTGGCCCTACTTGTTACTGTCAAATCCAGTCATAATAACCAGCTCAGCGACGTTGAGGTTACGACTTCTCTCGACCAACTAGATTCGCTCTCCAAAGTGCGCTACTCAAAGTTCTTTGCTTACCCTGGAGCCAGGCCTTCTGTTTCCATAGATGCAACAGACTCATCACAACCTCGGGTACTTTGGGAAGGGCCAACCAAATGGTGGTCGCTGATTCAGAATAGTGGCTTTGGCAACTCCTATACGATCAATACAATTCTGGACTCGCCGGATCGGTTGCGAAGCCTTGAGTCTACCGAAGAACATGGCGGAACGTTCCGCCATATATTTGCGCGTTACAGCGTTGGTAATGTTTCGACGGATCACCCTGTGACCATCTCCGAAAGGAAGCTCGTATTAGCGGGTGGATTATACGATAGAATGACTGCCTACGATAGCGTTTTTGCTCGACTGGATGAATTTCCGGGACTTGACTTCAGCATTTCTTACGACATTGGCGCAGAACTCAATGGTGTGGCGTCCGCCTATCTGGCTGACAAGCGACGAATTGCCGCAAATCGCGGGTTGGCGCCTGTCGTCGTATGAACCCGAAACACGCGCTTGGATTGACGCAATTCTCGACGCCTATCTATCAAATTTCCTCGTGAAAGTTGGTAAGTCGTATCCAAATGTATTCACGCGCGGGCACGCTTTTGTGACGCTTGCGGTCGACACCATGTACGTGGCGACGGCTGATTCCCACTATCTGGACGTCATGCGTCTTCTTGCGGATGTACTTATGGAGTTTCAGGTTCAAAGCGGCCCCGTTGCGAACAATTTCAACTGCAGCATCAATAACTGCTACCTGGATTGCCATGCCGCCGACTATATGGCAATGGCGCGGGCGGCCATCGCCACCGGCGATCGGAGTTACGCCGAATCGGCGCGGCGCGGGTTGCATCCTATCACATAGATCCTGAAGCGGAAACTGGTCTGACGTTTACGTTCTACCGTATGCACAATCGAAGACCGGGAGACAGTTCTATTGGATCTTTAAGGCTGGACTGATGCTGCGCTCACTCGAAGCTCTTGAAGTCTTATCCGAGCGCGGCCTCGTGCAGCTGAAGCGCGATGAATGGAATACAATTCGGGAACTGCAGAGCCGAGCACTTGACTACATGGCACGAACGGTTCACTCACGCGGTGCTCTCGACGAGCTTTTTACTTGCCACATGGCAGGAGAAACTAACTCCGAAACACAAGCTTGGGCGCTCTTGGGTATGCACCGCATCGAGCATGAACACAGCGAAGGGCGACCATGACCGTGGTGGAATTGTCTGAGGTCTGCCGTGGCAAGCAGTAATCAATATTTTAGAAGATTCGTGACCTATGCTGTTGCCACTATTGCATCAATAGTTTGTGTCTGGGTGCTTTGGGAGCTCTGGAAAGCAGATCTACGGTTCCCACTTGTGTCCATGTCCGGTGACGCTCTATTTGCCCAAGCAGTCATTTTCAAGGGCATGACTGACAACTCTTGGTACTTCGACAACCCTTTGCTGGGCGCGCCCTTCGGTCTCAATATGCGCGATTTGCCCCAGTCGGACCTGCTGGTGCTCGGCAGCGCAAAAACTCTGGCGCTCTTCACTAAGAATCACATTCTGATACGGAATCTCATCGCCATCGGGAGCTATCCTCTGGTCACGGTTACGTCGCTATATGCGATGCGGCGGCTTGGTGTACGATACGCCATCGCGCTTTCCGGGAGCCTACTCTTCGCATTCTCAGCCTACCACCACTGGCATATCGGCCCGCACATATTGCTTGGAATTGGTTACTTTACGGTTCCTTTCGCCACACTTCTTAGTTTGGAATTGTTTGACAACACCCCTATTTTTCTCGAGGCCAACCGAGAGAAATGGCGAAATAGCCACAATTTCTCCGCAACGAAGAATAGAACGGTCAAGCTGCGAAAAGTTGGCCATTACGGACTACAAGCTGCGAAATCGAAGATTAAATGGGTGGGCGGCCGAGACACTTGGCGAGTCATGGGCTGGTGTATTGTCATGGGGCTGACGGGTAGCGTCTGCTTTCCTTTCTTTTCATGTTACGTACTTATGCTAGCCGGAGTATTTGCTTCGTTTCACCATCGGTCACTATGGCCATGGTTGAGAAGTCTTTGCATGCAAGTCATTGTGGCGGCAGCGCTTTCAGTAAATCTTCTGCCGACCTTTATGAACGACCAGACGCATGGGCATTTGGCGGTTGTCAGTCGCAATCCTCAAGATGCAGAAACTTATGGGCTAAAGATTGCTCAACTGATTATTCCGGGTGTGGGCCATCGGGTGGACGCACTGCGACGTTTTGGAGAGTATTACAATCGTGTCGCGCCGCTCGTTACCGAGAACCGCGTAGCCTATCTGGGGTTTATTGGTATAGCTGGTTTCTTATATTTGGTATTCTTGCTGCTGCGAAATCACGCGAGTGACTCGCGACTGTGCAAGCTGAGCATGCTAAATGTCACTGTATTGTTACTGGGAACTGTTGGCGGGTTCTCTTCCTTATTTTCATTCATTGTGTCAAACACAATCACAAGCTATGGCCGCATCTGCGTGTACATTGCTTTCTTTTCACTGCTTGCCTTGGCACTGGTGGCCGAACGTGCCGCAGCAAAATGGATGACAACCCGACTCCGACGCGCTGCATTCGGAGTTGCGCTTGCCGGTTTAGTATGGCTTGGGCTTTACGATCAATACCCAATTGACGTTGACTATAACGCTCTTCGGCAGCAATACGTCGAGAAGGACTGGTTTGTGGCACGAATAGAAAGCCTCGTGCCCGCCAATAGTACCATATTTCAATTTCCCTATTTCCCTTTTCCCGAGCATGGACCGGTAGAACAACTTTCGGACTATGCGCTATTGGCACCGTATCTACATTCGAAAACCGTCCACTGGAGCTACGGAGTAATCAAGGGCCGACGCGGAGATGCCTGGGACGCCAGCGTTGCGGCGATGCCCGTTGAAGAAGCGGTAGATAAGTTAGCGCAGGCGGGTTTTTCGGGAATCTACGTGGCCCGCGACGGCTATGCGGATCATGGGGCCAAGCTTGAGACATCCCTCAGGTCGCTGTTGGGTAAACCGAAGGCAGTTACGGCGAAAGGCGATTGCGCCTTTTATTCATTGATAGATCGGGTGGCCGCGTTGCGCGCGAAACTCGGATCGGAGGAGTTCGGGCGGCGCCAACTCGAAATTCTGACCCCCATGTACTTAGCGTGGCGGGAGGGCTTTTACCCACCAGAGAAATATGGTCAGTCGGAGCGCGCCTGGTGCCAGGCTAAGGGCCGCTTTGTGATTGAGAACCCATCTCTGAGGCCAAAACACGTAAACCTTGATGCCGCGCTTCAAGTCGCCCAGTGGCCGGCAACGTTACATCTTCGAAGTGATTTGTTTAATCGAGAAATTCACGTTACGCAAAACACGTATCATTTGTCAGAAGGATTTGACGTACCTCCTGGGGAACATTTCATCGCTGTAGAGACCAACGCACACAGCAGCAAGCCAGACGACACAATGCTAGACCGTCGCGTTGCCTTCAGCGACGCTAAGCTAGAAACGACCGGTCAGTAGCTAACGGCAAAATCTGAATCCTTGACTCAGACTCAATAACTTTCTCGCGCTAAGCGCTAATACTCAAACTCATCAATTCGCAGCAAATCATCGACGGGTAAGCCAGTTACGAATTGGTCCACTATGGCTCTGAGCCTGCCCGTGTCAGTGCCTTCAAACGTAATCTTGGTTTGAGCATCCGCCGGGGGCCAAAGCGGGTAAGAACCAATTTCCACATCGGGGTTCTCTTGTACCGTTCGATCGATAAGGTATTTTAGCGCGAACTCGTCGGAGCGACACATGACCGCACAAGAGTGAAAGCGTACGGGGCCATAGAGAACATGTCGCACGGCCTGCAGCTTTGCGCGGAAAATCGCAGGCACACCAGGCAGAATCCATACGTTATTCATCACGATGGTGGGCCAGGTCGCCTCCGGCAATTCTACCATGGACGAACCGCAAGGCACCAAGGCTAGGCGATTGTGTCCCTCGCTCAGCGGTTCACCGAAGTGATTCACGAGAGTGGTACGTAATTCCTCACTAGTGATGATGTTGACTCCGAAGGCAAGCGCCACGGCAGCTATGGTCACGTCATCGTGTGTCGGGCCAACACCTCCACTCGTGAATACGACGTCGAATTGACGGCTAGCCTCGCGGATCTCCTCGGACAATGTCTCGACATCGTCTGGCAATATTAGAGCCCGTTTGAGACGAATGCCCAATGCGCGCAAAGTGCGCGCCAAGATTACTAGGTTACAGTCTTCAATAGTGCCATTGAGCAGTTCATTGCCAATGAGTAGTGCGCACGCCGTGGAGACAAGGGTTTTATGCATATTCGGTGATTCCGAAAAATGCGCGAGCCATACAAGCAATTCCACTCCGCCGCATTGACGTAGGGCCTCGGCTGAAATGTTCTTCCGACAATGGCAATCTGTCAGCTAGATCCAAGACCGAGATTTGTTGAATACGTTGGCCGTCGGGGCCCCGGCCCCAACGGCGGCGTTCGTTCACCTGTCGTGATCGACTTGGTGCAATGTCACACGAAAGAAACGCGAACATCCCTTTACTCCGGATCTATGGGAGTTACCAGCGGGCGGCCATTTTCATCGAAGCCTAATAGCTGTTCAACACGCTTCTCTGCCGCATCTAGGCGCGCCTGCGCCTCTCGTGAGAGCACAATGCCCTGTTCGAAAAGCGCGATTGACTCTTCCAAGGGCAACTCGCCTGCTTCGAGACGCTCCACGATCTCACCTAGCCGCCGCACGGATTCTTCGAAACTCAAAGCCGCTTCATTCGCCGGAGTTTCGGGCGTGGCGGGCTCGGATAGGGTCACGGACTTCTTGGTCGCCAAGGGGTCAGCACTCAATAACAGAAGTCCCGGCTCTCGTCAGGTCTATTTGTCGTTGCCCCCATCCGGACAGCCGTCGTCGTCTTCGAAGCCGTTGTAGTCTTCAGCCAGCTCGGGACAATCGTCCTTGTCGTCGGGGATGCCATCGCCATCTGAATCTTGAAATCGCGGCGCCCAACTGATTCCAAAGACAAAGCGCCAGCTTGGCACGCCAACGGCCGAATCAAGAGGTAATTGCACACCGGCCAAGGCCGAAAAATCTTGTGCGAATGCGTAGCGACTCGAAATCCCAAACGCTAACGGCGAGCCACGAGCATACGCAAAAGACGGGGTCACGGCCACCGCGCCGCTCGACTCGAGAAACCACTGCCAACGCCCCTGACTGTCCAACCCTAGCGCGCGCGGCCTAATTACGAGCCCCAGCGCCCAGGGCAGCTCCTGCCCGTAAGTGTCGCCGAGCAGCACCTGACGCTCACTGCGAACCAGGACACCAGCGCTGGCGCGCATCGCCGCGACGATCCAATCGATCTCACCGAGTAACCGCAATTCACCCGTGACGCCTCGCGTGCTGATGGTCGAATTCGGATCGCCCGACGGTGCCGTCATTTTTGCAACGGCGGCTAGCCCAATGCCACCCAAAGATCCCCGCGGAATTAGGGTTGCCTTGGCATCAAGAGTGACATCACCCACAGCCGAGCGGGGCACTCGCCAGCCCGACGTCGGAAAGGCATCCCCGGTTTGAGCAAGAATGGCAGGAATTCTCAAGCCAAATGCCAGGCGCTCGCCTACACCAACGTTGAACAGGGCATCGAAGGACAACTGATCAGCGACGGGCACGGCTACCTCGTGGCCATTTTGATCCCGCAGCACGAGTAGCCGACGAGCATAAGATTCAATAAATCCTGCCGACCAAGCAGCATGACCGGCGGTTGTCGTGGGCTCGAGAACCAGTGAACCCTGCGGATCAGTCGGCGGAGAGAAACGCCGAATATCGAAGCTCGGAGCTTGCGCCCAAGCGACGTGAGGCGTGCCGAATAAACAAAAGAAAGAAATTAATCGGACTGCTGTTAGCCGAAATCGGCCAACTCGCTTTTCTGACCGAACAAGTCGGCAACCCGAACGTTTGATTTTCACTGCTAACCCGCCAGTCCGTTCCGACGTTTTGATTATGTTGGTTTTTGGTGCCCTTGCCCCAAAAACGGCATTCTGAAACCTTGACTCAAACACCGTAACTTCTCCGCCATAAATGGGGGGCTTGCCGGCACGCGGACAAATGCTGGATTCGATTTGAGCTTTTGCGGTGGCCTTCGTTGGGGCCGGAATGTCGACGAGCAAATCTGGGCGGAACGCAGGCCATGCAGGGCAAGCCTAGCCGGTTAGCGAACAAATCTGGATCGAAATTCGCACCTTGCTGCAGCTGACCCACCTTGCGCGACGCCATAAGACAGCGTACTTGGCCGAGGCCCAGCATGGATGCCATTAGGATTCGCGGCCATAGGAAGCTCTCGGGCTCTATCCGAGTTGGGGGTGCGAAGAATGCTGCGCTGCCAATCTTATGCGCGACCTTGCTTTCTGATGGAAAAAGCAGGCTTCGTAACGTTCCCGGGCTGCGAGACATCAATACGGCTGCAGCCCTTTTATCCCATTTGGGCCGACCTACCGCGGTCAATGTTCCCGAGGTCATCGTCGAGCCAAGTCCAAATGGCGTTATACCCGAAGCACCCTATGAATTAGTACGTCAGATGCGCGCGAGTATTCTCGTGCTGGGCCCCCTGGTTGCGCGTTACGGTCGCGCCAAGGTCTCTTTGCCCGGCGGCTGCGCAATTGGCGCTAGGCCAGTCAACCAGCACCTTAAGGGCCTCGAAAGCATGGGGACAAACATTGACGTCAACCACGGCTACGTAAAGGCTGAGGCTTCCCGATTGCGCGGCGCTGAGATTGTTTTCGATATTCCCACCGTAACGGGCACAGAGAATATCATGATGGCGGCAGCGCTGGCCAAGGGCCGTTCGACGCTAGTGAACTGCGCTCGCGAGCCCGAGGTCGAGGAACTGGGACGCGTGCTCAATAAGATGGGCGCGCATGTCGATGGGGCTGGAACCTCAATCATTCATGTAACGGGCGCTGACGAGCTGATTCCATTTGACCATGCAATAATTCCCGATCGCATCGAAGCGGGTACTTTCATGGCGGCAATTGGAGCCGCCGGAGGCGACGTGCTGCTCGAACATGCGCCGTTTGACGATCTCGAACCAGTCATTGTCAAGTTACGTAAGGCGGGCTTGAACCTCGATCGCGAGGGGGAGCATGTGCGGGTGGTACGGGCGGGCGCCATTCGGCCGGTAAACGTAACCACAGCGCCGCACCCCGGCTTCCCGACGGATATGCAGGCGCAACTCATGGCATTGATGTGCATTGCATCCGGGCAAAGCGTGCTAACCGAAACCATCTTCGAGAATCGCTTCATGCACGTGCCTGAACTTCAGCGCATGGGTGCGGATATCGAGATTCGTAATAACACGGCCATCGTTAATGGGAGCCAATTGGAAGGTGCCAGCGTGATGGCCACTGATTTGAGAGCCAGCGCGTCACTGGTAATCGCCGGCCTAATTGCCGATGGCGAAACCATGGTTCGCCGTGTGTACCACCTCGATCGGGGCTACGAGCACATCGAGAAAAAACTGGCGGGCGCCGGGGCAGATATCGAGAGAATTCTGCTTGAACCGGGTACACCGTGACTTGGAGCTGGCTAGTTCTTGGCGAATAATGCGTCCCAGCCGAGAATTGTGGGTCTTTCGCAAGCTTTGGCAGTCTCATATTTCGTGTGTCTGTTGAGTCCGTCCTACAAAAAGCACTTGAATTTCTGTTCCATCCTGGGAATTGTTGCTTGCGTTGGCGCGCAGGGGCCCGACCCTGCGCGCTGCCTTTTGTTGAGCATACTCCGAGGCTTCTGAGTTTCTCGCCGGCAATTAGTAATCAGCCTTCACCACCACGAGTGCACACCGATAGCCGAAAGCTGATAGCCAAACTGCTTACGTCTTCTTCGCTCCTTCCCCGGCGACAGGCGGGCATGAACCCGTCGGTGGATCGATCAAGAGCTTTGGCGACAACTTCTGCAACGTCTTGGCACCAATTCCGCGCACTCTGCGTAGTTCTTGTACGCGGTGAAATTTCTTGAGTTTTTCCCGCAATGTCAAGATGGCTTGCGCACGTTTTTGCCCGATATTCGGCAATGTACGAAGGTCAGTGATGGTGGCTGAAATTAAGAATAACCTTTCCGTCTGCAGTACGCCCCGCCGTGCAAGCGTCTTGCGCGACCGTTGATGTTGGAGAAACTGGGTTCGATGTCGCCTGTGCGTCTTCGGGAGGGATTGGTTGTGGCAGCTGAGTTGAGCCCGCCGCTGAAGCTGCGGCGGGACCATTTGCGCCAATATGCGCGGCAACGGGAGACGGCGGGTTGGCGCGAGCACCGTCGAGCCCAGCGAGCATCGACGCGGCGCCAACCCCGGCCAACCCGATTAGGGCGAGGCCACCCAAAACAACGCGAATGATTACGGGTCTCCACACCGTTGCAGGCTTTATCGCCGTTATCGGGGCAGTCATCGGGGCTTCTAAAACCGAGCATTTCCGGGCTTGCCCCCAGTTACCGTCATCGATAACGCTGTTCAAGAGTGGCTGGTTCATGGCTCACTGCTCCGCCGCTGCGGCTCGACCGTGACCGTTGCCCTTGGTGCGTGACACGCCGGGCCCGGCGCTTTCATCACGCGGCACATAGTCGCGAATATGCAGTTCGCCGTTGATCGGCATTGCTTCGAGCTTGACATTCAACGAACCATCGCTGTTGACGAAAGCAATGCCAACTCGATTGAAATAGCTTTTGCCACCACGCTCATTGATTACGTACGCCATCTTAATTTTGCTTGCATCCATGACTTTATTCCTTCGGATAAGTTCGAGTCTTGCCTCGAACTCGACTACTGCGCAGCGTTCAGATTGGAACCGTCCAAACTTGTCAGCTGCGAAGAGAACTAAGAGCCATTGTCGTGCCAAGGCCATTTCACCCGGCCAAACGCGGACTGTCGTGGTCAGCAGGGGTGGCGACGGCTGGCGAATCGCCAGGGGATGGGGGCTGGTCTCCCTTGGCGTGAGCCGTCAGAGTGGCCGGGCACTTTTTCATTGCTCGCAATGAGGCTATAGTTCGTTCGCGTGCCGCAGCGCCCAACAAAACCCCGCAGCGCATAAGCACCGGAGAGAACATGAAAATCACATTGAGTCGCCGCGAGATTGCTGGCTCGAGGCCTGCCTCGAGCCAAACCGGAGAGAGAGCATGAAACTGAGTCGCCGCGAGTTTGTAACTTCCACTACGGCACTAGCGGGTCTTAGCGTGCTTTCCACGCTGCCCGGTGTCGCATTGGCGCAAGGGTCGCCGGATTCATTGATCGCGCATCCACCGGTCGGCTTTGTTCCGCTGTCGTTACCCGGCAGGGTCGCCAAAGTAACCGCGAAGGGCGATTTTGCCTCGATTATGCAAAGAAACCAGATGTGGCCCAAGCCCGAGGTGGCCAAGCGCATGCTCGAGCGCGCGCTCATGGAACTCACCGGGGCGCCCAACATGGTCGAGGCGATGAAGAAGTTCATCCACAAGGACGACATCGTTGCGATTAAGCCCAATGGCATTGCCGGCTCGGGCATGTCCACGTCATTCGAGCTGATTGCTCCCCTCGTAGAGGCCTGCATCGCCGCGGGCGTTGCCAGCGAATCACATCACCGTGTACGAGCAATTCACGAGCTACATGCTTTCGACACGCGTCGGCGCGCCCAAGTACGATCTTCCGAAGGGCGTTGCGATTGCCGTGCACAACAACAAAGACTTTCCCATGCCGGGCGTCAAAGTCTACGAAGGCATTACCACCAAGTATTGCCGGCCGATGGTCGCCGCAACGGCCGTCATCGACATGGGGCTGATTAAGGATCACGGCATCTGCGGCTACACGGGCGCTCTGAAGAACATGACGCATGGCACCATCAACAACCCCGAAGCGCATCACGCCCATTATGCCAACCCGCAGATTGCCATGCTCTACGCGCACCCCATCATGACCAGCCGCGTTCGCCTGCACATCGCCGATGGTTTCAAACTCATGTACGACCGCGGTCCGCTGCTCAAAGATCCGAACACCGTCGTACCGCACGGTGCCGTCTACGCCTCGACCGATCCTGTCGCGCTCGACACCCTTGGCTCTGACAGCGTTGACAAAGAGCGCAAGAACCGAAAAATGCGCACGCTCGCGGAAGTCGGTCGCGCCTCGAAGTACATTCAAACCGCGGGTGAACTTGGCCTCGGCGTTGCCGATCTCAACAAGATTCGCGTCAAGAGCGTCGAAGTCTAAGCCTTTATATTCGGTTGCAAGACGCCACAAATTATCGGTCAATTGCGCGCAAACTTTCTGATTTCTTGTCATGACGGCCCGTGGACACTATTCCCTTCGCTGCATCGCAGGCTTCACTCTGCACCAATAATTTCGTTTAGCCCTTCGATTGATTGAACCATCTGTTCAGGCGTCAATCGACCTAAGCGCCGTCCAATTCGTTCCGCCGATAATGTTCGAATTTGACTAATCTTCAACCAGGATTGCTTAGACAGCCCGGCACCTTTGAGCTCAAGCGTTAGTGGAAATCCGGCTCGTTGTGGCTGACTCGTGATGGCCATTGCAATGACAGTTCCCGAACGCTCGTTGAATACGTCGTGACTCAGAATTAGAACCGGACGTAGACCTGCCTGCTCATGACCTCGCGTCGGATCGAGATCGGCCCACCTGATATCACCTCTCAGTATTGCGGCCATGCTGCGTCATCCTGGGCAATACCAATCTCCGCCAACTCGTGCTCCTCTTGCACATCCAATTTCGAACATTCCTCGGCGAGCCGACGATGCTCAAGCCGGTCGAGTTTCTCCTCCACGGCCACTTCGATCGCTTGGCTTCGATTGGCGAAGCGCGCGGTCGAAACAAGCCGATCCAGTCGCTTCAGCGTTTCGTTTTCCAGAGTAACCGCCACTTTGGCTTTGGACATCGTAGTATGATAATTTATCATACCATGCCATGCAAGCCCTCTGGGTGCTTCGCTAAATAATTCGCTGTCGGTTTTCGACCGGTCAATCGCGCCAGCGTCGCCTGAGCCCGAGCATCGCCGACGCAGCGAGAAGAACTGCCAGTCCGCGTCGTCCGCTGCCCGTCGTTCGGCAAGCGCAATTGCCACCGCTCGGTGGCGCCTGGTCGTAAACTTGTACACCAGACGTGTCGCCACCGGTTTCAGCAGGCGCTCCACCCAAGGCTATGCTCACACCGCCTGCGCCACCGGCTGCGCTCACCGCTGAAGTACCGCCGTTCGACGAATCACCACCCGCACTGGTGCTTCCACCAGTTCCATACAGGCCCGGCTCCGAATTGCCTTCCAGCCAGGGTTCGTAACCGGCGGCGGCGAAGGCTGGAAGGACAATATCGTTCATGTACGGCGCCACTTGGGTGTAAAAGTCCTTGGCATTGGGAGCGGTGCAGACACTATCGAATTCGGAAAAAACACCGATAATCGCATTGTTGTCACTGAGGGCCGGACCGCCGCTGTCACCAATGCACAGGGCTGGGCCCACTGTGAGAAAGGTTCGGGGTGGAATCGGGTCGCCAACGGGTCGAAATTGACTGGTTCCCACTTCCGCGATGGTAAGCCCGCTCAAAGTGTGCCGCACGCCAATGGCACTATCTTGATCCACTCCGTAGCCTACCACTCGAACCTGCTCGCCTGGTTCGGTTCCGGTTGTCAGCCGTATCGGCATAATGGGCAAATCCGTAAGCTGCTGGTCTATCAACACCAGCGCAATATCATCAATGCAAATCGTTGTGGTCAGCGGTGAGAATACTTGTACGCCTTTTGCAATGGCGGTTGGCTTGTTCGCGGTGCCGCCTCGCACCGAGATATTTCCGGGTGTATCCTGAGCCCCAATGGTACCGCCTGGCCCCGAAACGAGGTTGCCATTGGCGTCGCAAGTGAACTGGCCTTCCACATAGGCCGAAATGCAGTGGCGCGCCGTAAGCACCAGGTTGGGCGCCACCAGCGAGCCGGTGCAATACGCATAAACGTTAGTATCCGACAATGAATAGAGTTCCACGATTCCGTCGTCCGACGGTGGCGATATTTGGCCCTGCAATACCGACTGACGACTCAGGCTCAGTTGCTCAGATTCGACCGAGCTGCAAGCGCTGGCCAACGCGAGTACGGTAAGTAACTTTAGTAATTCTGAAGACATGCGGGTACGCCGCTCGTTGGCGCCGAGAAAGTATTGCTGGTGGGATCGTAGAGGAGACCATCCGCTTCATACGTCCAAGCAGCGGCGGTTGTGTCGTATTGAATGCACCAAGCTGAAGTTGCACTGTTGCGCGTGCCGGTGGTGAAATCGAAATTGGGTGGGCCCATCGTGGCCCACAGCGACATCGCAAATGGAGTGCCCGAACCGACTTGATTCATCTGGCTAACTATTCCGGCGATATTCACAGGGCCAATGTCCTGGGACGTGGCTCCAGGGTTGATTACCTTATTTGTCAAGCCCGCAAAAATATCAGTTCCGGAAATCGGGTTACTGGGTGTGCGCTTAACGGCGGCCGCTGCTACCGAATAAAGCAAATAATATGCGCCATCATACATGTTTTCCGTGCCGCCAAGTGTGCTGTAGAGCGCGCCGGTAGTCGGGTAAGAACCTTGCAGGTGACTGAGATAGACATTGTATAAAATCTGTGAGTGTGCGTCTAGCGTTTGAGCGTAATTGACGCCTAATAGCCGAGCATCAATTTGCGGTACCGTTGTCGGGTTCTGATTCTTCAGGGTTGTTTGAAGGTCCGGTGAATTGTAAAGCAGGTGTGATAACACGTAAAATGGCCGCATTTGGTTGGGCGCCTTCGACGCCCATAGATTCTCAACTGCCGTCATGACCAACTTCGGAAACTCTGCCGTTGCCATGCCAATGATAATGTGAGGCGGATTGTTCTCCAAGTCACTGGTTGCCGCAGTTACATTCGGGCTGCTAGTTAGCGTCGAAGAATCAATATTGTCTTGGTGAAAGTATCCGCTATTGGATGAATCAGTAGCCAGTGCGCCATTGAATGTGAGCAGTGTCTCCGGGTGACCTGGATCAGAAAGCAGCGCGTTGCTAATATCTGTCATGGTGGGGTCACTTGAAGTGACGAGTGTCACACGCAGCGAGTTAGCTTGCGTCGGATTGTCCGGACCACCGTTGGCGTTGAAATAGGCGAGCCGCGCGGCATTGACGACAGGCTCAATTCGCGCGATAAGCCCTGCTGTCGTTGCCGCCAATTGGCGTGAATTACCGAGCACGTGCCACACCAGGCCGTTATCATTGAGATCGGTCAACGCCACGGTTGCGCTGCTGGTGCTCATGAAGAACACAGGGTTGCCGCCAGCACTCGTATAATCCGTTGACGTCGTGTAATTAAAGGCCGCTAGCAAATTGGTTGCGTTGAGTGTAGTCAAGATGCCAGGCACCCGAATGTCCTGAACTAAGTGCTGCATCATCGACTGGACAGTGGTGGTGGTCGCGTTGTTCCCATTGCAAATAAGCCCGACCAAGGGTCGCAAGGCGCCGCTGCCATCATAGTAGGGCAGGCCGCCAGACGTTTGTTGGTTGAACTCATTAAACGCAAGGTCCCAGTTGATGACTGCATAAGTGTCGTGTTGGTTCGCGGCGTTGGTCATGCTGGCGAAACCGCCGAGAATGATCGGAGAGGGCTGCTGGAGCAGGTCCAGGGCCGTTGAACCTTGTGTAATAGTTGGAATCAATATGGGGCAATCACTGGTCACCAGCGGCACACAATTCCCATTGATGCAAGTGTAGGTAGTGTCCGTATGGATTGCCATGCAATCCGCATTGACGCAGGCTGGCGTGCCGCCGGTGCCCGGCGTACCGCCCGTGCCATTGCTTCCACCCTGATCCTGACCACCTTGCGCGTTGCCACCGCCGGTTGACGGCGAACTTTGCCCACCGGTAGAGTTACTGCCACCAGTCCCAGGCACTGTCTGGACACAAACGTGATTCTGGCACACCGACCACGCAAATTGCGGGCCCTTTGATGTGCAGTCGGGGGTTGTATTGCACTGCGACATATTGAAGTCGTACAGCAGCGAACAGCTGCCTGACGCAAAAAGCACCCATGCGGCTGTGAACCAAGTTGCGTGTCGTGACCAGGTGTTGCGTGAGTTCATAAGACGCTCTACTGCCCTTGCCAATCTAGAACATTATCACGGTGTCGTCTCGCTTGGGAGTCAGCTCGCAACATTTATGGAATTTCTGCGACTTTGAGCGAACTTTCAGCGAAACTTCATGCAATTGTTGCGTGAAAACTGGACCCGGCTAGTACCCCGAATCTCTTGAGATGAGGGGTACTAGAAAATCGCGAAGCGATTTTGGGTTTGGGCGCGACGCCGAGGAGTGGTCGAAGGACCAATTGCCCAAAGTAATGAGGATAGTAGCGCGATTGGCCGCGCAGCGGCCGGGTCCAAAGGACCCATCGTTTCAACGGAATCGCGCTACTAGGGCTTTTGTTTTGCTTTCTATGCTGTTACGGCACGCGCCAGCGCATTTTTAGTGCCGCCCAAAAACACCATGTCGGATAATGGGTAAGCGTTGTCCTACAGTTGGCCTCGTGAACTTTCTAGCAGGCATTACGGGACCTGTGGCTGAGTCCAATCGACCAGTCGCAAGCCTTTGATTCCGGCGAAATGTCGATTGTTATTCGTCACGAGGGCAAGGTCCCAAGCCTGGGCATGGGCCGCAATGGCAATATCGAAATCTTCGATAACCCGGCCCGCCTTGCGAAGCTGCGCTTTGATTCCTGCAAATTGCACGCTGACAGCATCAGTCCACAAGACGCGAAGTAGCTCATTATTGAAGCGCGACCAGCGTTGAGACAACTCATCTCGGCGCTTTCCGCGCGGCAACAGCGCGAGCCCGAATTCAATTTCCGCGACTACGGGCTGTGCGACAACCACCTGGCCTCGGGGACATAAGATGAGATTGTCTGTCACAATCCTACTGCCATGGATTAGCTCGGAAACGATGTTTGTGTCGAGAAGGTACTTCACAGGACTGGCGGAGCCTTAGACCGCCGGTTTGCGATGATGCTGTCAAGAAAGCCGTCGCCCGAATCAAGGGGCGGCGCGCCGCGGAGGAACTCGAGGAACTCGGGTGACCAAGCACCATGATCGTCAAGCGCCTTCTCGAGCGTGTTGACGATGAAACGATTGCGACTCAAGTTGAGCGCCTGGGCGCGCGCGTTGACTTTCCGGAGAATTTCCTCGGGAATATGCACTGTCGTAGCCATTCGATGAGTATATTCAGAATATATTCGGAGTCAAGCGGTCAATTAAACGCACCGAGGTCAGCACCTTTCGGGTGCTGACCTCGTCGAAGGTCACGCCGGAGCTATTAGCTTCCTAAGCGGGTTCTATCTATTAGTTGGCTATGCAGTACAGGTAGCCACAGGTGTTGGCGTTCAAAGAGCACTTGGACGTCATCGTGCCGAGCAAGCCACCGGTCGTGATGCACTGCGTGCCGAGCAGGTCGTTGGCGGGGTCATACACGCGGTTTGCGGGGTAGGACGGTGCGCTGCCTGCGGACTCGGTGGAGGTCGAGCCATTGTCGCCGTCAGTCGGGTCGATGGCGATGCACAGCTTGCCGCTGGGGCAACCGGCTGGGTTCGTCACCATGCCGATGTATACGTTACCGCCGCAGTTGCCTTGATTGAAGTAGCAGAGAGTGTTGACCATGTTCGCTGCATCGGTCGCGGAGAGGGGACTGCCCGCCTCGGCAGACGAATTGGTATAGCTCATCAGATAGGGCGACGGAGGAGTATCATAATCGACCTGGAAGATATAGTGCGGACCGCAGGCGCCAATGCCCAGGTTAGTGGGGCCACCCACCAATGTCAGCTTATGGCCAGGAGGCATCTGCGTCTTGCTGTTCTGGAGGAGATTGGTGAAGTTATTTTGCTGCCGACCGAAGGCCGAGCCCAACTGCGACTCATAATTGGCGGCATTGAAGACGTTCTGGTCAGGGGTGTAAGTTTGCTGACCGAGTATGGCCTTCGTATTGGCGCAACCGTTGCTGCACCGGGCAAGGCCAGCGGCGCTGAGCACGGTCATGCCGTTAGAGGTGGTAAGGTCCACGAGGGGTTGCCAGCGTCCAAGTTCCTTGCCCATTGCGACCGCAAGCGATGCCATGGCAGGGAATAGACCGCTATTGGTCTCGCAAGTGGGGAAGCTATTCGCTTCCATGTTCCAAGCTTGAATCACGGGTCGAACGGTGCTCGAGGTGTTGGCGCACCAACCGAAGTTCGCGGTTGAACCTGCGGCAATCGACGTATTGTAGCTCACGGGGGTTACAGTGGAGATGCCCGTCAATTTCGAGAAATTGGCACTCCATGAACTCGTGACCGACGTAATGTTGGACTGGAGGTTCAAAAGAACTTGCCAGCGAGTAGTGGCCTGAGCCGGAACTAGGCTGTTGGTCAAGGTTACGCTGGCGCAGTAGCCTGTGCCCCAGTCGGAGGTAATCGCCAGGGTGGCGCTTCCACCGGTAACATTCTCTTGGCTCGATGAAAGTGGCTCGTCGCCGGGTGCTGCTGAACACCCCTGCAGAGCCACTAACCCCGCGCCCAATAGCAATGAAGTGATTCTTGTCATAACTAGCTCCTTTTGGTAGTGCGACCTTCACTGCTGCCTATTGCAGGGGGCGTGCCGTCACGCCGGCGACGCAGGAGCTTTTCAAAACATCGAGAATCTCCCTTGTTTTGTGCATAAACCCATCTTGAAGATATCCTGCTCAAATGTGGTTTATGAGTCAATCAAGGCTGCGTTGTGCAAATCAACCGCCCCGTTTGCACAATCCGGATGCACTAATTGTGCAACTCGGAAGCCGTCGCCTCTGGGATCGCATAGGGCGTTAAGATCTAAGACCGATCACCGGCGAACAGCTTTTAGGTTTTTGGGAACACCTTTAAGAGAGCCCGCGCCAAGAGGTGTGTCCCATTGTACGACATCGAATCAACAGTGTCGGAAGCAGTTAGCGTGTTGGCGGCGAAAGGCCCAGAAGTCCCCAATAATGCTCAGCACAAGGCCGCGCGCAGGGTCGGGTCCGGCGAGAAACGCACACATTGCGGCCAAAAAGCATTGTTTGCCGAGTGCCGGGGCAAGAGTAAGTGAGCCCGTCAATTCCCGTCAGCTTGGAAATGCTGGGCAGCCCGCGCGAAAGATAGAAAAGAGCCTCTTGCCACCCGCAGGGTGCTCGGGTTACGCTCGCGACTCCAGTGAGGGATCGTATGCTAAAAAATAACGTTGGTTCGTTCGTACTACTATTAGGTGTTGCCTCTTGTGCGTGGGCCTGCGGCAGCAGTAACAACCCTGCCGGCGGCACTGCCGGCTCGACATCAGCCGGCGCCAGCGCAACGGGCGGCAAAACGGGTGGTGGAGCCGCTGCCACTGGCGGCAAAGCGGCAGCTGGAGCTAGCGCGACAGGAGGCTCTGCAACAGCCGGCGGTGCCTCTGGCGTTGGTGGCGCTTCGGCAACGGGCGGCAGCAAACCGGCGGGCGGAGCCAGTGCAACGGGTGGTGCCAGTACAACGTCCGCAACGGGCGGTGCTCCAGCGACCGGAGGCAAGTCTGCAACCGGTGGCGCCAGTTCAACGGCAGGTGCCAGTGCAACTGGAGGCAAGTCCGCAACCGGCGGCGCCAGTTCAACGGCAGGTGCCAGCGCAACCGGTGGGAGCGCAACGGCGGGCGCCAGTGCAATGGCAGGTGCCAGCGCAACCGGTGGTAGCGCGACGGCGGGCGCCAGTGCAATGGCAGGGTGCGAGCGCAACCGCGGTGCCAGCGCAACGGCAGGTGCTAGCTCAACAGGAGGCTCCTCAACAGCGGGTGGAGCATCGTCCACGGGTGGTAGCTCCGCCGCTGGCGGAAGCTCCGCTATGACGTTGGCACAGGCCTGCACAGCCGTCTGCAACCTTGTTAGCGGTACGGCGGGCGAGACCTGCGGCACCACGACAACATCTAATGCAGAGTTGCAATACCTATTGCAACTCCTACATCCTTGCGTCTACCGGAGCAACGCCAACGGAAGTCACCGAGTATGAGGCTTTGTTGACGTGCACTGCGCAGAACTTAACGTCGGCTTCTGATTATGTTTGCGCTGCTGGGGGCTCCTGGAACGCATGGTCTTACGCCTCGACTGCCACGGCTTGCAACACTCAGCTTTGCGCATGGACTGTCGCTGACCAGCAAGACACGGGTGGTTCTGATCCAAATATGTGTGCGTTGAGTGGCGGCCCTTGCACCGGCTGCTGAGCAATTGTCGATAACTGTTCATTTCATCAACGCCCCGCACAAGTGAGTACGGGGCGTTGATGGATCCGACGGGACGTCTGCTGGCGACTTTCCTCGAGGTTCTCTCGTCAGACCAGTCGCTAGGCGGGCACCTGGCGCAAATTGTCGTATGATGCAGACGTGCTGGCTGCGATTGCTGTTTCGTCGTCGTGAGCTCGGTATTTGCCTTGCATGCACGCCTTGTCGCGTCAGTGAATTGCGCCGGTTCACCCAATTCGCATTGCCAGCCAGTCAATACCTCGGTTGAACCCGGGGGTGCTCTGGTGCGTAGCTCGGTGGCGCCTGAAGCAGTCGACATTTTGAGAGGCATCGTGATGCCCTCGCCCGAGAGCGTGGAACTCGAGGAACCCGGGGGCGACGCGCCGGATCAACATGCGGCGTCGCTGGCGCGATTGCTCACGGCACCACTGGGTTGGGCCGGTGACAAAGATGATCAAGTGCGTATCATGTTGCCGGATGCGGGCCTTTGGAAACGCGTCCGCTATCACGGCTTTGAGCATCTCACTGGGTTCCGCTACGGAATGGATCACCATGCGATAGCCGTAGTGCTCGTGGAAGACACGCGCCAAGGACGCGCACCCACGCCAGAAACTTGCATGCGCCACGCGGAGACACTGGCGCGCCCCAGGGCTCGCGAGTTATCCGTTGAGACACAACCTGTCGTTGAAACGAAGGTACCTTGGCGAAATCAGACCCTTATCATGCATTCGGTGGATGGCGAGTTTCCCTTCGGGTTTCGACGGATCACGTTTGCAGCGGCCTGGATTGCATACCCAGCTTATGAAAGCGCCTGTCTGTACCAAGCCTTTGGCGTAAAATACGAGGGTCACCCTGAGCTAGCGCGCAAACTACGCGATCGCTGGATGGCCCAGGCCGCATCGCAGATTGACATTCGCACCACGATAAAGCCGTATCGGCATGAGTAGGGATTGCTTTCGCCCACCCTAAATCCCGCCCCCGGGCGGGACTTCAAACCCCCCAAATCCCCCCATCTTTGGGGGGGTATCTAGGCAGATTACTGCGCGTTAAATATTTGAGAGCGGTCGAGAGGATTTCTCGGCAACTACGCGTCACACGCTGACCGCTGAAAGCCTGTTTGGATCTGGCTGGGCCAGATTATGGAGTCAGGCAAGCCCGTTCTGGCGAACAAACCAGCCTATTTCTCGCCATTGCGCGCCTAGGCCCCCTGTTCTATGCTGATTGCCGTTTTGCAAACCGCAACTCTCTTCGGTTTAGCTTCGCTGGTTGGGCTTGCCCTGGCGGCTCCTGTGGCGATGCGCAGTGCACAGGCGGAAGGCCCCAATAACCGCCGTGACATTATTCCGCTATCGCAGGTGCGCCCGGGAATGAAGGGCTACGGCCTGACGGTTTTCGAAGGCACCCAGCCCGAAAAATTCGACGTCGAGGTCATCGGAATCCAGAAGGGGTTTTTACCACGTCAGGATCTGATCTTGATCAAGACGCGTCACCCGCGCCTCGATGTAGCTCGCGTGGTGGCGGGGATGAGTGGCAGCCCGATCTTTCTCGGAGGGAAAATGGCGGGAGCTTATGCTTACGGCTGGACATTTCCGCGGGAGGCGGTGGCAGGCGTTACGCCGATCGAGAATATGCTTTCGGACCTCGACCGACCCATCCCGAGTGAAATCTTCGGGTGGCCGCTGCGCATGGCAGGAATGAAACCGCCCCGTGCTCCCACGCGCGCCAGCTCGGCGAGCGACGCTTCCACGCGGTATATCGGCATTCCGGGACACTATCGGGTAGCTCGAGCATGCAGCCCAGCTGGCTGGGCACCTACCGTCCTTGGGCAATTTTGGGGATGTACGGCCCGTGGAAACACCCTTGCTGCTCGGTGGCACGACCGCATTTGGCCTGCAAATTGCCGAAACTTTGTTTCGCCCTTTGGGTTTTGAGCCTTTGCAAGCCGGCGGAGCCGGTGCCAATGAAGCGGACGCACCGAGTCGGTTCGTGGACGGCGGAACCTTGGGTGTGCAATTGGTGAGCGGTGACGTCAGCGCGATGCCCCTCGGAACAGTCACGCGCGTCGAAGGCGATCGATTGCTCGGCTTTGGTCACCCATTGATGAGTGCTGGCGTGACCGCGCTGCCCACGGCCATCGCCAAGGTGCTTTGGTTTTGGGCTAGCGACTATCGCAGTTTCAAAGTGGGGTTTCCAGTGCGTACGCTCGGTGCGCTGCTCGGCGACCGTCAATCGTCGATTGTGGTGTCTCAATCCGCAAAGGCACCGATTATTCCCGTCACTCTTGAGGTTGTCGGGGTTGAGGGCATCTCCAAGAACAGTTGGCATTTCGAGGTGGCGCATGAAAAATTCATGGCTCCAAGTTTTCTTGCAACGGCGATTGGCAGCGCAATCCAGGCCGTTGTTTCGGAGCGCCGGGACGTCAGCTGGTCGCTCGACAGCAAGGTAACGCTCGACAATGCTCGCGTGCTTACACTGGAAGACTTTCGGCGTATCTTCCGGCGGAACGCTGAGCGCGGAAGATATTCTTTCTTCCAATTTGGTCAGCTCGACCGGAGCTTTGCTGAATAATCCCTGGCAGTCCCTGTTCGTAAAGGACATTCACGCCACGCTGACGCTGCACTACACTAGGGACATTCTACGCTTGCGCGGGGTACAGCTGCTCAATCCGGAAGTGGACGCAGGACAGCCGGCGCGCCTGCGTGTTACGCTGCTGCCTTGGGAAGGGCCGCCCCAATATCAAGTGCTATCGGTGCCCCTGCCTGCGCAATTCGCGGGAGAATCCGTGAACCTCGAGGTGGTGCCGGGTTATACGGAAACTCCGGAAATGGCGCCCCCCGAGACCTTGGGTGAACTCATCAGTAACCTCGATGTGCCCGTTTACCCACCTAAATCGCTGCTGGTGAAATACAATTCCCCGGGCAGCACGTTAGCCTATCGCGGTCGCGTCGCGGCGCATCTTCCGCCAGGTGCCGTCGATTCATTGATGCCGACTACCAGCAGCATTTCGCCGACCGCACAGGCAAGTCCAACCAGGCTCGTATTTCCTATGCCGAACTATGTCGTTGGAAAAGATCGGGTAACCGTGAGAGTCAAAGCGGTGCTTCGATGATTCTTTCGCTCCATAACCTGGCCCAACCAGAGCCAAACAGGTTTCAGACTGGGCCCACGAAACTGAACTTATGCGTCCCCATGCCGATTGACGCAGCCAAACAAGGTCATCAAGTTGGTGTGCATTTCAAGCATAAACTCGGTTCTTTTGCTGGTGTTGGTCGCCAGGGCCCCAACCCCGGCGACGGCAACCGGAAAAATTCTTGCCAGAATGGGTCAAGATTTAGTGACTTAGTGACTGAACCCCTCCCCGCATCATTCAATATCTCACCGCCAAGATGACTAAAGAGCAATCACCGTGTTTGAATTAGGAAGAAGATTACTGCAAGTGAAACGATGGCTTTGCATTGGCTTAGGCGTCTTGGCCGTTTTCACGGTGAGCGGTCCGGCTAAAGCCGTAGGGACCCGGCATTGGGTCCTTGAACGGGGCGAGGATTTCAAGGGTGGGGATCTCAAGGGAGTTGCCGTCGATTCAAGCGGCAAGGTGCGCGCCGGTTTTGACTTGGGTCGCGTGCCCATCGAGGGAGAGCCCGTCATTTGGTCGGCATTGGCTCGAGCGGATGGGTCGATTCTGCTAGGCACCGGTAATGAGGGACACCTACTCGAACTGCGCAATGGTCGCGTGAAAAAGCTCGCCGATTCTGGGGCGCTGGTGATTACCTCACTGGTCGAAGGTTGGGGCTCCGCGGTATTTGCAGCGAGCCTCCCGCAGGGCAAGGTGTTCAAGTGGGACGCCAACAAATGGAGCCTTTTTGCGAGCTTGCCCAGCGTCGAGCACATCTGGCAGCTGGCGTTTGATGCTCGCCGTGAAACTCTGTACGCCGCGACCGGTCCGCAAGGAAAGCTGTTTCGAATTGGGAAAGACGGGCGCGCGGAGGTTGAGTTCGACGCACCCGAAGAACACTTGATGAGTCTGGCCGTAATGCCCGATGGCACAGCTGGTTGCGGGCTCGAGCGACAAGGCAAAACTCTACCATGTGACGGGCCCGGGACGCTCCACGGTCATGTACGACTTTGGCCGTAGCGAAGTGCGCGCAATTGCGGTTTCGGCGCGAGGCGACGTCTACGCTATTGCGAATGACATTCGAACGACATCAACCTCGATATCACGGGCGAAGTCCGTGGATAGCCCCGCTGCACCTGCTTCTTCTGGGTCCGAAAATCAAGGGCAAGGGAATTCTCGTTAGAATCGACCCAAACGGCGTGCCCGAGGTTTTGCTGAACGAAGATGATGAACAGCTAATTAGCCTAGCTTTGGGCCGCGACGGTCAACCTTACACGGGCACCGGCGTCGAGGGGCGCATCTACACGGTTACGGAAGCTCATCGATCAGTGTTGGTTGCGGATACCGAAGAACGCCAAGTCTCAGCGTTGCAGTTATTGGGCGCGACGCCTTTCATCGTATGTAGCGATCCGGCCGTCGTGCACCCGATTCGTGGCATGGGTGGCATTGACGCAGCCTGGACCAGTAAGGTGCTCGACGCTGGCCTCAGAGCGAGTTTCGGTCGAGTCGAATGGCAAGGCACCGGCGAGATTCAGATGCTGACTCGCAGCGGCAACACGCATGAGCCCGATGATTCTTGGAGCGCTTGGAGCGCGCCGTTACTTCACGCTGGCCGGATTACGAGCCCCCCTGGGCGATACTTTCAGCTCAAAGCACGCTTTGGCGCAAAAGGTCAGCCTGATCTATCTCGTGTCGAGATATTTTTCATCACGGACAATCAGCGTGCCGTGCTCACTCGAATTGACGCAAGCACGGCCGGCTCTTCTGATCGCGGATTGAGTGATGGATTAATGGCTTCAGGTGGACCCATCTCTGGGCGCGCCAACCCAGAGATCAATCTCGAGTGGCAGGTTGACAATCCGGATAAAGATTCGCTTCGGTTTCGATTGAAGTATCAACTACTCGGCACGGGTACTTGGTACAATCTCTTGCAGCCTAACGAAGTCCTCTCGAAAACAAGCTACAAATGGGATACCTCCACATTCCCCGAGGGGCGCTACCGAGTCTCTGTCGAAGCCAGCGATGAGTTGTCGAACCCACCCCTGCGTACCACCCGTCATTCCCTTGAAAGCGGCATCATCATTGTTGACGCAACTCCTCCCACGATGCAAGATTTGTCCCTAATTGGACGAAGACTGAAACTGCGCGCAGTTGACGGGATTAGCCCGATTCAGCGGGTGGAAGTTGCGTTAGTCGGCACGGATGTGTGGTTTCCCATAGATTCAGTGGATGGTGTTTTTGACGAGCCGAATGAGTCAATTGATGCGGACATCAGCGCCGTTATCCCGCCCGGGAAGCACTTGGTTGCGATTCGCGTTTACGACACCGCCGGCAACTATCTCGTGCGCAGTGTTGCCGCTCAGTAACATCGGGCTGTTTACCATTGACTGCGGGGTCATGGTCCCCTTTCCGTGCCGTTATGGCATGCAAGGAACAAAAGGCCTGCTAGACTAACTAATTAGGTCGGTAACTTACTCACTTTGTCTGGGGTCCATGAGAACTTGGCTATTAGCAACAATCACAAGCATCTCTTTGGGGGGGCTCGGTTGCAGTTCGTCCAACGGCGCCGACACAAGCGCTAACTTTTCTGTCTGTCAAGGCCCGGACTGTGTCAATTCAGGGGACGCTGGAACTGGTGGGGCATCCAGCCTCACTGGTACGCCGCCGATCGTCAATCCATCGAATTTGGACGCGCGGTACACTCTGGTCCCAGTTGTGCGGTCAGATAGACATCGGTTGTCTGCCAGACCCGGACGCGGGGTCCTGTAGCGACGTGGCCGTCGCCAATCCTGGATCGAATACAGGTGCTGATGGCGGAACAGTTGGCGATGGCGGTGCCAGTGAAGACTTTAGCATTAAGCTTACCTGCCGAATCCAACTCGGCGATAGCAACAGCATTGAGCGGATTTGTACGGGAGTAGGAGCGGGAAAATCGGGCGACCAGTGCTCGTCTCCTGTAGATTGCGGGAGCGGATTAACTTGCGTAATGGAAGATCCTGCGGCGGTATGCCGACCCTATTGCTGCGCAGATCCGGAGAGTTGCCCGAGCAACAGCTACTGCACAACCCGCACCACCTGCCAAAATTCATACGTTGCCGGGGCCGATGTCCCTGTCTGTTCAGCAGCGGACAATTGTCTTCTCACCGACCCGTATCCTTGCCCGCAAGATCAAAATTGTAAGTGTCCCTCGGGCAAGGCATGCGCCGTGGTTCGGCGTCAGGGGTTGACCTCTTGCATTGTACCCGGCACAGGCCAACAAGGTGACTATTGTTATTGCGCCGCCGGCTACGTTCAAGGTGACTATTGCTCCTGTGCCGCCGGCTACGCTTGCTCGTACTCGACGTTTACTTGCCTTAAACTGTGTCAGCTGGATAGCTCGAATACATCGAACGGCTCGACTTCACCCGGCACACAGTGCTCTATTGGGACTTCTTGTCAGGCAAGCAATGATGTTCCGAGTGGGTGGGGTGTCTGCAGTGATGTGCCGATGCTGATTAATTAATATGCCCTCAACGGCCCTTTCGGGGCCTCGGCACTTGAAATTCATCAAGACGATTAATCAGCGTGCGGCGTGAAATACCTAATGATTGCGCAGCTCGGGTTTGATTGCCGCCGCAAGCCTTCAAAGCATCTACAATGCGCTGTTGCTCCGCGAAAAAAGGGGGATCGTCCGACAGAGTGGGTCTGGATTCAAATGATGGCGCAGAATTGAGCGATTCTTGAGGGCGCCCTGGCAAAGTTCCTCCCTCTGGAACAAATCTCCCCGAATTACGAACTTGGGCAATGCCGGGAGTCGGTATATCCGAAGGAATAATTGCATCAAAGACACCAGTAGGCTCAGCGTCAAAGGGCTCATCGGAAAGCTCGTCTATGCCCGGCAAATGTTCAATCAGTATCGGTCCGTCATTGCAAAGGAAGGAGGCGCGTTCCATCGCATTTTTTAGCTCTCGGACATTGCCCCACCAACTGTAGGCAAGCAAATGCGCGCGCGATTCCGAAGTAAACGGGGGTACGGGGCGCCCCAGGCGTTCGCATGCTTGCTGCAAGAAGAAGCGCGCCAAGGGCTCAATCTCTTCTTTGCGTTGGCGCAATGGTGGTATCTGCAATGTTACTCCGTTTATTCGGAAATAAAGATCCTTGCGAAACCGCTCACGCGTGACCTCTCTTCTCAAATCTCGATTGGTTGCGGTCACGAAACGCACATCAATGGGGCGCGCGCGCGTGGACCCTACCCGCCACACGGCTCGCTCTTCGAGCACGCGAAGCAGTTTTACTTGAAGTGTGGATGTAAGTTCGCCAATCTCGTCAAGAAACACGGTGCCACCGTCAGCAGCCTCGAGCAGTCCCGCCTTAGTTTGGTGTGCGCCCGTGTATGCTCCTTTTTCATGCCCGAAGAGTTCGCTCTCCAAGAGCGATTCGCTCAATGCGGCGCAATTGAGCCGCAAGAACGTCTGATGGGCTCGGTTGGATCGTCGGTGCAGGAACTCCGCGAGAACTTCCTTACCCACTCCAGTCTCGCCCAAAATTAGAGCGCAAATATCCGAGGATGAAGCCAGAGCCGCCAGCTCATACAAGCGCTTCATCGCGGGCGCTTGAAGCACGGCGGGCTGCCAACCCTGATCAAGTACGCTCTGCGGTGACATTGCTGTTGGGCGCAAGGTAACATTGGTCGCACCAATCGGACGTCGTTCCAATGTCACGAGCGCGTTGCCAATGCGAAGAGCTCCCGTGAGCGGGAATGGGATACGCACGCCCGGTTCAAGAATCGCGTCCCTTTGACGTATAAGTGGCATCATCCCGCGTTGAGTCAATACTGCGATCCTCTAGTAAGGTGGTGCCGTTGGCACTTCCCAGATCTTCCACAGTTAATGTGGTATCGACGTGGATGCACACGTGCTGGCGAGACACGGACAACTCATCAATGCGTACGTCACAATTCGTTGCCCGACCAATGACGACAGTTCCCCTTTGCGGAAGCGGGTAGGTACGCGGTGCATCCCCCGAGTGCACGACGATTTCGAGCACTGATTGAAAGCGGGGCACTGGCGAACTCTGTGGAGCCATATCAACTAGGTTGCAACTATCTTACTATACCCGAACGCGGGAGCGCATACACATCAAAGCTACGAGACATGATTCTGGGGCCAAATTCCCCGACTCGATTGCTGTAAGATAAGCTGGACGCCCCGATTTCACGCATCGGTTAGCCGGGTAGCTGCAATTAGCCCCGGCTGAATTTGCGTGAACTCGCACGGCTGAATTCAACGTTGCAAATAAATAGCATCGTAGAAGCTGGCCACGGTCTGCGTTATTAGCGGTGTTTACTCAAACGTGCCATTAAGTTGTACCGCGCCAGGGCCCAGGCCAAAATTGAGGTTAGTCATTCCCACGTGTGGCGTTGGTTGCTCGCGACTGGGGCGCTTGAGCGAGAAGTACAAAGTAGTGCCACCCGCGACCAGTGCAGTGGCTCCCACAATATCGCTCGCAAGCAACCAGCCCTGAGCTTTGACTTTGAGTGATTGCAGTTCGCCAGCCGTCGCTGGTTGGTTGAGCGCATTGTGCAAATCACCCGCAGCCTTAATTCCAACGTAGCCCGTTACAGCCCAACCGACGGCGAGCACTCCTGTGGCCCCCCAACCCACATAGAGCAATTCGCTCTTGCGCGGTGCCGGAGTGACGGGTGGTAAGAAAACCATTCTCTGCTGAGCTTCGGGCGAGGGCATCAGGGGCTGGCGCTCCTGCATCTGCTGTGCTTTCGACTCCTCGACTAGATCTATTTGAAGAGTGGACTCGTCACGGCCCGCGAGCACCAGTGGCTCGGTACGCGTGACGTAACCGGGCTTTTGCAACGTGATGCGGTGCTCACCCGCATCAACCAGCAGAGGCTCATTAACCGGGGTCTTGCTTAGAATCGACTCATCGAGCAAGATTTCGGCGCCTTCCACATTGGAATTGACCATCAAGTGAGCCGTGCGCCCCTCGAGCATTTTTAGATCGTTATGGACTGACGAGGCACGAGCTGAGGGAATTTTTGCCCCGCCATTTTTCAGATACTGTTCCAGGGCTTGGGAGGCGCGCGCGTAGCGTGCGAGTTGGATGCTTACTTGTCCTATATTGTAGAGCACACGAAAATCGGGCACAAAGGAGTAAGCCCGTTCGAACTCAATAAGCGCAAGAGAATAGTCGCCGTCCTCGTATAACCTGAGGCCAGTCTCGAAATGTTCCTTGGCCTTCTTCTTGGCATCTGCGACGGTTACTGCGGGTTCGGGCGCGGTCTCGCCGGGCGAAGTCGGCGATGCAGCAGAAGGAGAAGCCGCCGACGTGGACGGGGCGTTAGCTGCCGGGTCAGCACTATTGGGTGCCGCCCATGCCGAGGTTGACACGCAGAACGGCAGCAGTAATAGGCCTTTTGCCGCAATCCGACGTTTCATTCCGACGGCGGATTGTCTTGCCGGCCCAAACAATTGCGGCCTGGAAAGTTGACTCAAGATCAACGAATTTCGCACCTTATTCGGGATATTTGGCATCGTCATGGATCCGCGAAGGGGTTGGAGGAATCTAGCGACCGCTTGGGCCGCTTGGTCTTTATGTTGCGAATATCAATGGAGTCTGGATTGGCGTTTCGTTGGGTAGTTACGGATGGTTTCGAGCCGGATTTAACGGGTGAGGTTTCCGGCACTCGCGGCTTGAGGGCCAACACAATTTCTTGATTGTGGTCAAACGCGACTTCCCGGTTCTGGGACTCATAACCGTCGAGGCTAGCCACCACCACGTGAAGCCGCGCATTCGGCGCGGTTGTCATGATTTGAGGACTGCGCAGTTTCGGGCCGTCATCGATGTGCAGTTCAGCCTCCGGCGGTTCCGTGCGCAGAGTGACTGTCACCAGCTGGGTTGCTGGAAACTCCGAGGTGGTCGGACGCGCTGCTTGCTGCGGCAAAGCTGCAGGATTAGCCGGACTTCTCGACCAAACGATTCCGCCGACTAGTAACGCAGCTACAGCAATAGCGCCGAGGATAATACTTAGCCTCCCAAGCCCCACTTTTGCGGGAGGATCGGTGTTCCAAACCCGAGGAGTCTTGCCCGAACTAGAATGAGAGGACTCCTCTGTCTTTTCCGGGCTAGGCGCTTCGGGTTCTGCCTTCTTTTCCAATATTGCCCGGCTTGCGTCCGCCAAAGCCTTGGCCCTAGCATCCAGAACAGGTTGCAGCGTTGAATGAACGAGCTGTGAGACATCTCGATCGGTGACCAAGCGGCCGTTTCTCGCAAGAAATGCCTCAAGCACTGAGCGCAGCTCTTCGGCAGTCTGGTATCGGTTGTCCGCTTCCTTTTCCAGGGCCTTGAGGACAACCGTCTCCAAATCTTTCGGATAATCTTCAATAATACTAGAAGGCCGAATGCACTCGGTTTCGAGCAGTTTGTACATGGTTTCGAGCGCATCAGCGCCGTGGAAGGGCCGCTGCCCCGTCGTTGCCTCGTAAAGGCAGCATCCCACCGCAAATATGTCCGCTCGTCTGTCAAAAATTTTGAAGTGAGTTGCTCAGGGGCCATGTAGGACAATTTTCCCTTGAGCTCGCCCGTTTCGGTTGGCTTATGCAGTTGGCCTCGCGCACGCGCAACGCCGAAATCCGCGACCTTGACGTGCCCCTTCGACGAAAGGAGCACGTTCTGCGGCGACACGTCGCGGTGCACGACGTGAAGCAAATTACCATCCGATCCGGTTAGTTCGTGGGCGGCGTGCAGGCCGGAAGCGACATCGGCTATGATTCGGGCTGCTACGAAGTAATCGATTCGGTGGTCGGGGCTGACTGTGACGATATCGAGCAAGGTGCCGGCGTCCACCCAATCCATAACTAGGTACGGAACGCCCCGTTCGGCTCCAAGTTCCCGTATGGCGCAGACATTGGGGTGGACAATGCTGGACGCAATTCGAGCTTCATCCAGCAATATTCGCTCAAATTCGCGGTCTCCGACCATCTCCTCGAGGGCCGTTTTCAAGGCGACCAAGCTCTGACTGGGCGCTCCAACACGACGTGCCGCCCATACCCGACCCATACCACCCGCACCCACAGGCATTAGCAATTGGTACCCCCCGAGGATGTCCCCAGGGCGTAGTTGGGTGATGTTCTCTAGGCGAGCCACGTCTACCAGGCTAACATGAGAATGTACCATGACTGAGCGCGGATCGCATCCATTGATCGCAGAGGGTGCATCGGAGGACAAATCCAAGTCCTACGGGCAGGACGCGGCGACTCAAGCCGGGAGTAATTCTCGCACGGGTCGGCAGGAAATGCCCAGCATTAACATAACGTTTGAGCCTGGTACCAAGGTAGGGCGGTACCGGCTGCTTGCCCCCATAGCCAGTGGGGGCATGGCCCAGGTTTGGGCGGCGCGTCCGGAGGGTTTCGGATTTGCTCGAACAATTGCACTGAAACTCATCCGCCATGAATACGCGACGGACGAAGAATACGTCCGAATGTTTATCGATGAGGCAACGGTAGCTGCCGCTATCCAGCACCCCAATGTCTGCGAAACGTTAGAACTGGGACGCGAAGACGGCGTGCTTTTCATGGCGCTCGAATGGGTGGCGGGTGATTCTCTAGCCGGAGTCCTGCACCGCCCCGAAGGCATGGAGCCATTGACTTATAAAATGGCGGCACGCGTGGTTGCCGACGCTTGCGCCGGGCTACATGCGGCCCATGAAGCGACGGATTCAGATGGGCACTTGCTCAATGTCGTCCATCGTGACGTCTCTCCACCAAACATATTGTTGAGTCTTCATGGACAAGTCAAAGTCAGCGACTTTGGAATTGCCAAGGCCGCCTATCAATTGCATTCAAAGACCAAGACTGGGGAAATAAAGGGCAAATTCTCGTACATCGCACCCGAACAAATCGGAGGTAAGCTCGTCGATCGCCGGGCGGATGTGTTTGCATTGGGATGTGTTTTGTATGTGGCGACACTAGGACTTCGACCGTTCGGCAGTGGCCCGCGTGCGATGGGCAAGATTCTCACCGGCGAGTATAAGCGTCCAAGCTCGCTTGTAGAGAATTACCCGCACGAGCTCGAAGTTGTCATTGAGAAGTGTCTGCAGCGGTTCGCGAATGACCGCTACGCGACCGCCGACGATATGCGGCTCGATCTCGAGCGATGGCTGCTTAAATCCGGTGATTCCATTGGTGCACAGGACATCGCGAAGCTGGTGCAAACTAGGATCGATCCGGAGAAGCGTCGCGTTACCGAGGAATTGTTACGCAGCAGCCAAGTGCTGGCCGACGCAGTCGCAATCCAATTGATGCGGAATGAAGAAACACAAACCCCAACCGCGACGAGTTCCGTATCGTTCAGTCCCGCGCTAAGCGAGACACGAGCTCCCATCATCGTGCCTGGCCGAAAGACTGCCGTAAAGCCCGCGGTGCGGTTTTCTCCTTTTGCAAGCGTGCCAACCAAGGAGGAAGTGGAGGACACCGATGTTGACCGCGCGAGCCAAGTGCCGGCCGCTGAAGCGTCTCCCAGCGAAGCCCTTACCATGCGTCCGGAAAATTGGCCGGACGGTTCAACTCTCCGAACCGCGTCGCCGCCCCCAAGCCCGCCACCCCAGGACCAGATCCAAGCTAGAGCGGCCGCCACGATTCCGGCTCCGGGCCGTACCCCCCGATCACGTCCTATTTCCGATTTTAGCTCGGTAAATCCGCCGAATTTTCGGCCTAAGTTGCCGTTCACTTGGCTTGCGCTGGCAATCGCGGTTGCCGCAACCCTCACGATAGCGCTCAGTTGGTCCACCTGCCAACAGCCCCCCCCTGATCCCGCGAGTGTGCATTAGGCCGTTTTCTGGCCTGCTCCCAATGAACCATCAGCGACTCTTACGAATTTCCACTCGAGGTCAAGGTCTGACAAACATTACGACGCGAGTCGCTGATGTGCTTAGGGAGAGTAAAATCTCCACCGGCCTTTGTACTGTCTTCGTACGTCACACTTCGGCAAGCCTTGTCATTCAAGAAAATGCCGATGTCAGCGTACAGCGTGATCTTGGTCGCTGGCTGGGCGAGTTGGCCCCTGAGGCACGAGCTTGGGAGCATGACGATGAAGGACCCGATGATATGCCGGCACATGCACGATCCACGATCACTCGCACGAGTGAAGTCATTCCTATTGTTGACGGGCGACTCGGTCTTGGCACCTGGCAAGGACTGTACTTGTGGGAGCATCGTCGCTCACCGCATGAACGGCAAGTAATTGTGCATGTGCAAGGAGACTGAGGAGTTCTGTCGGTTGATCGCTACGACTCGATACTGGCGCTATCGAACGCACTTTACGTAAGCCGCGGTAAAGTAATTCCAGGCTCCACTGGCTCCGGCGTTGTAGCCCGTAAAACCGTCGTCGTAGTTGATGGCCCAGCCGTAGGTTGAGTTCACGTATTCGGCGTTGGCCCAATACCAATTGTTAGACTTGGAACCATAGTGCGTGTTCGGAAACGCGGTACGATTGACCGCCGGTGCAACCAGAGCTTCATTGACGATGGATGCAAGTTCGTTCACGCTGGGCACGCGCCAGGTGTGGCCATTGAGGTTCAAGGTCGTACAGTAATTCGCCGCTGATGCCCAGTCCATCGTCGCGGCTGAAGAACCTTGTTGCCATATCAGCCCTGTATAATTATCGGTTGTCTCGCCAGCTGTCGTATCTACCGTGTAATGATTGGTTGGCTCTACTGCAAAATCATTCTGCCCCTCACCGGTCCCATTGCCGCGCACGCAGCGCACTGTCGCATTGCTTGTCCACGCATAAGCATTGCTGGTAAAACCGTCCGCTCCGTAGATCCATGCGTAGCCGGAACTGTTCTGACCCGTGATGGTTTCATACCAATTCGAGATGGTGCGGTAGTACGCCGAAGGGTTCGTCATCGCGGTTGGATAACCAGGATTCCTCGTGAAATCGACGATTGACGCCATCTCTACCCGGGTCGGCACCCGCCAGTCGCTAAATCCAGCATAGTTGCTGCTGGCTTGACTTGCGCAATGAGCCAAGTTGGTGGCCCCATCAACTTGAGTCGTACCCGGGCTCTTTTCCCAGACCAGGCAAGTGATGTTGTCGCGCACGGCGCCATTGCCCAGATCCGTATAACTAGCTGGATTGGGCAAACCCGCGCTGGCGGGGTTAGGCATCTTCCAGCAAGGCCACTTGTGCGAACCGCAAGTAGACTCGACGCAAGCTCCCGTTGAGGTGGCGCCTCCAGTCGCGGTCGCGCCTGCTGCTGCTTTGGAACCACCTGTTGCGCTACTGCCACCAACTGACTTGCTGCCCCCCGACGCTGCACTGCCACCGGTGGAATTGACCCCGCCAGTACCGACAACTCCGCCGGTGGTCACCGTGCCACCCGTCGTAGCCGTTACCGCCCACGGATGTAGCGCCACCGGGCCCAGCGGCGCCACCATTCGCGGCGCTTCCGCCTTGAGTCGCAGCTCCACCCGTAGGTTGAGCCCCGCCGGTCCCCGTTCCCCCCACAGCTCCCACCGACCCGCCAGTGTTGAGGGTGGAACCGCCTCCTGCGCCGGCCGCACCTCCGGAATCGCTTCCGGAGCAAGCTGTCAAGGTCAATGTCGAAAACAACATAAGCTGCATCCAAACGTGAAATCTTGCCATAGCTTTCCTCAAATAGGCATCGCGCGGGCCTGCTGTGATTCTGCTGCCATTACAGAAATTGCCCAACGTTGGCAGCGAACCTACGATACACAGCGATACTTAATGCAACGGACGCGCGAATCGATTTCTTTGGCTGATTGAATCTGGATCGGCACGACTTTGTCCTTTCGGAATGCGGGATGATTCAAGTGTCTCCGTGTGTCCTCGACAATTCCCGTGGCCTTAATTTCATGGAGATGCGGCACGCGCACGGACATCATAGTGGTGCGATTCCATTGCAGTGATGGGTCCTCGAATTCTGCGCAATAGTTCGTTTCTCTGGACTTGCGAGAGCCCGATGACCTTGAGCACCGATGGATCACGGCCCCCACTCTCAGCCGGCACCGCCGTTCACCAGCGATTATTGGAGAACACATAGTAGCCGTGCCCCTGCCATAACTGGCCTGCTGGACTAAAAGTTTATACTCGATTGATAATAAGTTAATGTTCTGGCATATAAACTTTTGATTCAGATGTCCAAAGTTGATATTGGCGTTGCCAAATATTGGGCCAGTCGGGCGGTCCGTACTCATCCCCGGTCCTTGGCTCATGCTTTTAGCACACAGTTTCATGTCAGTACGACGACCTCGACAAAGGTGCTCAAAAAGCTTGTCAACGAAGGATTTTTGATACGGCACGGAACGAACCGTCCCCGGTATGAGCCGGGCACGCACCGATGGTTCAGCTTTGCCACATCATTGCCGGTTCCACACGAAGACCTAGTTTGGCATATGGAGTTTGAACCATACCTGGCGATGCTAAAGAACGTTGAAAGCCTGGCAATGTACTGTTTCACGGAAATCGTGAACAACGCGACTGATCACTCGGGGGGAACCAGGGTCGAGCTAAATGTCAGAGCAAATGCCGAACTCGACATTCCTATCCATTCATGATGACGGCATTGGGATTTTCAAGCGAATCGCCCAAGCCCTAAGTTTGCAAGACATTAGATTCGCCCTTTTGGAACTGTCAAAGGGGAAATACGCAGACCGATCCATTACATCACTCCGGCGAGGGGATCTTCTTTGTATCAAGAATGTGCGATCAGTTTTCGATCTTTGCCAACGATCTGCACTATTATCATGCTGCGAGTCGGTCCTTCGACGTACTTGAAGACGAAGTTGCAACGGGCGAACTGGGGACGGACGTACGCATGTGGTTGTCGCATGAAACATCCAGAACGATGAAAGAGGTTTTCGACGAATATGCCTCAGACAGTACATTCGCTTTCGATAAAACGATCGTGCCCGTACGTTTGGCGCGTATTGGAACCGAGAATCTAGTATCTCGCTCTCAAGCAAAGCGCCTCATTTCCAGATTTGATCAATTTCGTGTTGTTGCACTGGATTTCGAGGACGTTGGCGAGATCGGACAAGCATTCGCCGACGAACTCTTTCGCGTATTCGCACAATCCCATCCATCGGTAAGCTTGCTGACGATGAATACTTCGGAGCAAGTGAATCTGATGATCGGACGAGCAAAGCACAATAACGTGGAATAGGCGCTTCAATTAACCCACCCCGTCTGGTGCCAGAACTAGACTTGGCCCAATTTCCCTTGATTCTTGCCATTTGGCAGGCATTGGTAACCTCTAATTTCGACCCGAGTTACCGGCGGCCCGATGAACGGCGTATTGCGCCAGTTTATCGTCACCATCTTGGCCGGATGGGTCCAACACCGGCACCAACACGTGATCGAATACCTAGCAGAGGAAACCAGGTTTTGCGCGAACAGCCCGGTAAGAAACGTTTGCGTCTTACCAACCATCAACGACGTAAACGTGTCGTTGAAGTCGTGACTCAGTCAACGTTATTGATGCACGGGAGGATGCTGGCGCACGGCAAGTCTTCGCTGGGAATCCCAATCGACCGCAACTCTCAATGCTTGTGATAATCTCTCGACCGCGCCGACGATAAATTGCTCGTGCGTCAACCTCGTCGGAACGGCCTGGAGTGACAGCAGGACTTCAAGCGCCTTAATGCTCGCGTGTTCCGCAAGGGCTGTACAGACCGCCTGAGGCAAGTTGAACGAGGTAAGCGCTGCCAGTGCCGTCAGAGCAGCGGCCAAGAAATCCGAAGTCCTTCCAGCGACTTAGCCAAGTGTGCAGCCTTGCACGTTCGAGATCAATTGGGGTTCAACATGACGGTTACCAGCTGAGCCTGTGGCGGTGGATTGGTCGCGTTGCACGACTGCGTCGTCACCGTCACGTCCGGCACCGTAGCGGTCTGAAAACCATTTCTCGATACGGTAATCGTGTATACGCCCGGCGCCGTGAGTCCGCCGTACTTGCAAGACCCCGCGTCGTTGGTATTCGGCGCGCTAGCCTCTAGCCTGATGGACGACATTGCGTCATCGGCCGGTGCGGTCGCCACGACCGTCGCATCGCAAATCGCATCACTTGTCACCGCGTTGAGGACCACAATAACCGGTGGAATTATTTCTTCCGAGTTGCAGCCAGCTTTGCTTTGGCTGCAGCCGAGAGATGCCAATAAAGCCAATACTAATGTATAAGTACGCATGCTAAACGGTAGCATGCATACGCGGCGGGTGCAGATCCTCCCAGATCGGGTTATGAGCGAGCATCGGTCAACCAGTCAAGGTAGACCTCGACTGGGCCCAACGCGACCACCGGGTTGGGAGGTAACCCGATCTGGAACTCTGTGGGCGCGTCCGTCGCTGCGGGCGATTTCAATGGCGATGGACATTCTGACATCGCTGTCGCGAACGCCGATGGCACTGTGAGCGTGTTGCTCAATCAATGCGACTGAACGTTCGCGAACGCGCGGATTCAAGCCACATTGACTTGCCAAAGGCGCTCCAGTTTAGCCGCCGGGTGCGTAACTTGTCAGCGACCCGTAGCTAAACTGTAAGCGATGTCCTGTCCTGTTCCCATCTGAAAACGGTGCAGTGACAGTAGCAGTGGCAGTAGCAGGCTCCGTAGCGGTCGCAGTTGCAGTGGCAGTTACAGCCCTAGTCACCGTGACCGTCGCCGAAGTAGTAACCGGCATCGGGACTCCCCGTGTCCACGTGCCGTCACAACAAGAATCGTATCTGCGGAGAGGGAGGGATTCGAACCCTTCGAGCAGCGTTGGACAAATCTTCAAGCGGAACGCGACCTTGCGCACCAACGCGCGGAAATTATGCCCGAAATGATTCGGATCGCTCTCTCCGTAGGTACCCGTGAGTTGACGCTAGTCGAGTGGACTTGGGCAGATTTTGGGCAGTGTATGGGCAGCGCAGAGTTGCTAATGAGCCGATCCGACGCCCGATTCGGAGGTTCATATCGCGGGCCTGCAACTCGACTTTCCTGCCCAACAAAATCAAGAGGTTACGGAATGCTCGGTGCCGTTCGAGGAGAAGATTGCCATCGGCTGGTAGATGTCAGACGTTATGCGCCTCGAGCACAGCGTCGAGCCACCCCGGCGTCGCCCCATGGCGAATGAGCCGCCCGCCACTGGCAATGGCCACGAGCCGGGGCGGTGCCCATCTGGAGGTCGAATCGTAGACGCGAACGCGATCGAACGTTGCGACCGCCGTACGGAGATTCGCGACGCTCGCTTGACGGATCGCGCGGATGTCGCGCTCGGATGCACCGTGTCCGCCGGCCTGCGCGCGCTGGACAACACGCGCAATGTTTTCGTCAATCGAGTCCGTGGCTACAAACCGCATTTCGGTCGCGAAACCGCCCTTGCCCGCGAGTTCTGCCTGCTTGATCGCGGCCGTCGTTCGGAGCGTCGTCTCGACCGCGAAGGGTTTCCCCTGCTCGATGTGATCGAGCACGAAGCGCTCGCACTCCTTCGCGACCGCACGACGCACGTCGCGCGGGATCGCTCGGTAGCTTCCGAGGATCTGCGCGCAACGGTCGTCGATGTTGAACGAGTTGACACCAAACGCTGTCACGGGGAAGTACCGCGTCTTGCCGCTGCCAGGAGGGCCGGCTACCACGATCATGCGTGGGCGCGGCATCGGGGATCAGCCGGTCTCCAGCGTGGTGTCCGACTCGGGGAGCATGTCGGACGGCAGAGCGGTCCACACGAGATTGCCGTATGCATCAATGATGCCGAGCCGCTCGAGGCGCGAGCGCTCCGCGACGATCCTCGCGGCGGCTAGAGCCATCACGCGGCGCTCCCACTCCTCGTCGTCCTCTGGGCGATCAAGGTCGAGATCGTCGAATGGCGCGCTCGGGATCTCTGAGGGGTCGCTCGCGCGCGCATGCATACCCGAAGGATGCCTGATTTCCGGTGAATCGACCAGGTTGCATCGTACCGGAAAGCAACCCGCAGTGTGCGAAAACTCAAACGAGCAGAAATCACGCGATTTCACCTTTGACGGTGGACCGCTCGGAAATGACGTCATGGTTTCAGATGCGCCGCTCACGACTGGACCGCTCGGCGACGTTGGCGCCACTCCGATTCACGGCCCGTTGGCTGGTATAGTACCTTGAGCTACTGCGCCGAGTAGACGGCCAGGGGGGTTACCCGCGGGTCACTGGTCACCAGAGCCTGTCATGGCTACATGCTTCCTCCGCCGCATGATCGTTCAGTTTTTCGTAACATACAAGTCTTGAACTTCCGGCTGGCTTGAGCCAAATCGGTCTCGTGTTGGCCAGCATCATTCAACATCTTCGATCAGCCGCTGGCCGAGTATTCAATCGGGTTCGAACGGCAATTCGAGAAGCGACACGTCCCCTTCCCGTGCTCGCGGGCCTTCTTGTCGATGTGACACGCTCTCGTGAACAGTTACTGATCGAGAATGCCCTGCTTCGCCAGCAGCTCATCGTCGCATCTAGAAAAGTCAAACGTCCAATCTTCAGGACCCATGAGCGAGGCTTCGTTGTCCTGCTTGCGAGCCTTCTACCACATTGGCGCAACGCCTTGTTGCTCGTGAAGCCTGAAACGGTACTACGTTGGCACCGCGAGGGATTTCGGCTCTTCTGGCGTTGGAAGTCGACAAATACCAAGAGCCCAATTTCGCGAGTTGACCCGGAAGTCATCGCACTCATTCACCGCATGGCCACCGAAAATGTCCTTTGGGGCGCCGAGCGAATACGAGGCGAACTCCTGAAGCTCGGCATTCGAGTCTCAAAACGCACGATTCAACGATATATGACCAAGGCCAGACCGCCTGAACTCCCTCGCGGCCAGACTTGGCGCACCTTCTTGAAGAACCATACAGTTTGGGCCTGCGATTTCTTGCAAACCTATGATGTCTGGTTTCGGCCGATATTTCGCGTTCTTCGTGATCAATATTAACTCGAAGCGAGTTGTGCATGTTGGCGTTACGCGCGCTCCAACCGCGGAATGGACGGCCCTACAACTTCGCAATATCACGCCGTTTGGTGAAGGACCCCAATTCATCATTCGCGATAATGACAACAAGTTCGGGGCCGAATTTGATCGTGTGGCGAAGGGTGCTGGCATGAAAGTACTGCGAACGGCGATTCAGGCGCCACTGATGAACTCTGTCTGCGAAAGATTCATTGGCAGTGCCAGACGCGAATGCTTGGATCACGTCATCATTCTCGGACGAATTCACATGAAGCACGTCCTTGAACAATACGGAATAGACTATTTTAATGCGAGCCGACCTCACCAAGGAATTGCTCAGCAAATCCCTGTTTCGAGTTCGACGTGAGATTACAGTGATGGCAGCAAGATTATCTCGTTGCCTATCCTTGGTGGGCTTCACCATGATTATCAAGTGGCCGCATGATGGGGCGGACCGACGAAAGAGCCAGCACAGGACTGAAACGGGAGAACGGCTAATGCTTGCAGCGACGTTTGTTGACGTCGTCGGCAGTTGCGTTCCGTCAGCAGGCGCGGTGGCAGTTCAGCAGCGGCAGGCACGGCAGCCGTTGCAGTTCAGCAGTGGCAGGCACCGTAGCCGTGGCAGTCCGGCAGTAGCCGGTACAGTTACCGTCACCGTCCGCAGTAACAGTAACCGGCACCGGGTCAACCCGTGTCCCCGTGCCGTCACTACACAATCAGCGGAGAGGGAGGGATTCGAACCCTCGGTAGCCTTATGAGCTACGCCCGCTTAGCAAGCGGGTACCTTCGGCCTCTCGGTCACCTCTCCAGGCCGGATGAGGGCGCAACCCTACCCGCCGCAATGGCGGCGTCAAGGGCAACTTCGACGCAGCGATGTCTCTGCCCCCGGGCGAAGGCGGGGCACTCGGCGGTGCTGCGGGGCAGATCGGGGTACGATCGCCGGGCATGACGAGTCCCATCGAAATTGCATCCTTGGCTGCGCGCGAGCGTGCAAAAGGTCTGCTTGCCGAGCGCCTGGGTCTGTCGCGGCTGCTCACCGAGCCGACCGATTGCGCAGCGTATTGCCATGATGAGTCCGAAGCTGAAGGGACGATTCCTGACGCCGTAGTCCTAGCGCAAAGTGAATCAGATATTGAGGTAACCCTTCGTGTTGCACGCGAAACCGGCGTACCGGTAACACCGCGGGCTGCAGGCACGGGCAAAGCCGGTGGCTGCATTCCTTTAGCGCAAGGATTGGTGCTGGACATCTCCGCGATGACCAAGATCAAGGACATCGACGTGACCGAAGGCATTGCCGTTGTGCAGCCCGGTGTGAAGCTCGCTGAGTTACACGCCGCGGTGGAGGCTGCGGGTTGGTTTTATCCGCCGGATCCCAACAGTCTTCAAGATTGCGCAATTGGCGGTAACGTGGCCACCAATGCTGCGGGGCCACGCGCTTTCAAGTACGGACCAACTCGAGATTATGTTGTTGGACTCAATGCCTGCTTAGTGGGTGGCGAAACTCTGACGCTAGGTCATCGAACCCGCAAGGGAGTCACGGGCTATGATGTCACTTCGCTGGTGGTCGGGAGCGAAGGAACGCTAGCCGTCGTCTCGGAAATTACACTTAAATTGCTGCCAAAACCCCAGGATACGCTGGCATTATTGGCTCTATTTTCTACAATTCTCGATGCAGCAAAGGCCGTCGGCAACGTCACCACCAGCGGCGTGTTGTCGCGCTGTATTGAGCTGTTCGATGCCACAACCTTGGCGGCCATGCGTGAGGCCGGCAATTCCTTGAACGAGCGCGCCGAAGCGATGTTGTTGATTGAAGTGGATGGTGATTCCGAGCATTGCTTGACACAAGCCGAACGAATCGCAGAGGCTTGCGATCGCGCGGGTTCAATTGAGGTAGTGGTGGCGCAAAGTGCATCGCAACGAGACAGAGTCTGGGCCGCCCGGCGCACGATGAGTCCTGCCATTCGCAAGCTTTCAAACTACAAGCTTAGCGAAGACATCGTGGTCGGCTCACAGAGCATTCCAGAACTATTTGCAAGGGTGGAACGTTACACTGCACAGCAGAATATCCGGTGGCTTGTCTATGGACACGCGGGTGACGGCAATCTGCACGTTAATTACCTATGGGACGATCCGAACGACAAAACAAAAATTGATGCGGCCGTGGCCCAGTTATTTCGGGACACCATCAGCCTACGTGGCACGTTGAGCGGCGAGCATGGTATTGGGATTCTAAAGGCTCCCTATCTGAAACTTGAGCAAAGCTCGAGGTTAATCGATTTGCAGCGGCGCCTCAAGCAAGTGTTCGACCCTCAGGGTATACTTAATCCGGGTAAAATATTTCCGCGTTTGGGTCATGGAAATTGCTAATGCTCAACAAAAGGCCGCGCAGGAGTCAGCGCCCTGCGACATCGGAACATCAACTATTTGCCGCTTTCAGGGCCCGCCGACATGAATCGGCTTCGATAAAACTGCAATTCCGCAATTGATTGACGAATATCGAAAAGCGCATCGTGCGCACCGGCTTCGGGCTTCTTGAACTCCGCATCTGAGCCGTGCCAAAGCTGCATCAGCACCTTGAGTGAGGACACGTTGACCATTCGATAGTGCAAGTATCCGGCAAGCGCAGGCATGTAGCGCTCGATAAAACGCCGATCTTGCCCAATGCTATTGCCGCAAATCACCGCCGGAAATGTGCACCAACCGCTAATGCGTTCGAGCAGGCCGCGCTCGGCATCTCGACATTCCACACGCGATGCGCGCGACCGACGCAGCAGCCCACTGTTCTCGTGCATATCTCGAACGAAGGGAGACATTGTCAAAAGATTCTGTTCCGGGTGCCAAACGTCGAAAGAGGCTTCTTCCAAGCTCTTCAACTCAGAGTTCGTGACTACGAGTGCCGCCTGTAAAATTACGTTTTGGTCCGGATTCAAGCCGGTCATTTCCAGATCAATCCAGGCAAGATTCGTGAGCTGTTGGAGGCGTTGCATCGATGGTTCTATCCTACTTGGTCTGCTTCTTGGTCTTGAATCCACTTGGACTCGAGCGATTGCTTCCCGGTTTGCGTCCACTTGGAACGGAACCATTGCGTTTGCGAGCCTTCTTTGGCGCGACTTCGACGGTTGCACTTCGAGTGGCGCCGGGTCCCGGCAATTCAATGCGCGGATCCTTCGGCCGAGCACGATACAGTAAAAGGACGCCTCCTAGAGTCTGAATGTGCTCCGAACGAGTATTGGAGGCTAACTGGTTGCCGGCCTCGGCGCGTGGAATCGGGCATTCGCTCAATAAGCGCACCTTGATGAGTTCGTGGAAGCACAAGGCCCGATCCAATTCCTCCTTAACACCTGGACTCAGGCCAGTTTTCCCAATTTGCACCGCCGGAGCCAGGTCGTGCCCGAGAGATCGCAGGTAGCGGCGGATTTTTCCGGGAAATGGCTACGGTACAGCCTGCGGCTGATGGGTGAGCGGACCGGGATTTGCGATTCGGCACAAGATGAGTAATAGCACCGTATCCTCTCATGTTGGTACTTGGCATTGATCCCGGGACACGACACCTGGGGTGGGGATTGGTCTGCCGTGAAGCAACGCGACTGACGCACGTGGCGCATGGGGTCGTCACGCTGCTTGCGACCGATCTGCTTGCACAAAGGCTGGTCGCGATTGAACAAGCGCTTGCTGAGATTTTGCAGAAATACAAGCCCGACGCGGCTGCCGTGGAGTCTCTTTTCTTTCACAAAGATGCGCAAGCCGCGTCCAAATTGGGCCACGCCCGCGGTGTGGTGCTGCTCGTGCTTTCGCGCGCATCGGTCCCAATTGGCGAATATTCACCTGCGCTGGTAAAACGGACGGTTGTCGGCCGCGGCGCAGCCGATAAACGGCAAGTTGCGTTGATGATGAAGGCAATGCTCGGTCTTGGGCAGTTGCCGCGATCGGACGCTACCGACGCCTTGGCGTTGGCGGTCACTCACTTGCGTGTCGTGAACTTACCATCAATGGTGTCCACGTACCGCAGTGCCAAGAAGAAACTGCCCCCGGATTTGTTGGCGCGTTTGAGAAGGGAATAGGCAATAATGGGCCATTTAGCCGGCACAAAGTTCGGCAAGGTCCTAAGTTTCCAACTCCTCGCCGATTTTAACTGGGGCAACTTCCGGATTTCCGAGGTCGGGCCTTGTTCAGGCGTTCAGGGTCGATGGTTGTATTGCGTCTCATCCGAATTGCTGCAAGAACAGAACGGCTCGTATCAGCCCAGCGGAAACTGAAACTATGACAAGTGGAACTGATAGATTCGGTCGGTTTCTTGCCCGGACTGGGGCGCTTCTCTTTGGCGTGGTCGTCACGCTGCTATCCGCACGATCGGAAGCGGCCCCTCGCGCAGCTGCGGCGGAGCTTTCCGCGCAGGACATCGCGCAACGTGTTCAAGCGTTCTACGATAACACCAAGACTTTTCGAGCTGCCTTCAAACAGACATACGTTATTCGCGCCACCGGAATCGAGAAAAAGAGTTTCGGTGATGTGCTTTTCGCAAAACCAGGAAAGATGAGCTGGCGCTACAAAAACAACGGCAATCGCGTGATCGCAGACGGCAGACTCATTCGCGTATACGAGGAAGAAAACAAGCAAATGTTCGAAAGTGACATGGGCAAAAGCGCTTACCCGGCGGCTTTGTCGTTCTTGGTGGGTGAGGGCAAGCTCCAGCAGTCATTCACCCTGAAAAAACTCGATGCGAGGCAAATGAAGTTCGAGGGAGGTTTCGTTGTCGAGGCAAAGCCCAAGGAGGCGACCCCTGCGTACAAGGCCATGATTTTGTATGTAGATGCCGCAACCGCGCAGGTTCGCCGTGTTTTATTGGTTGACGCGCAGGGCAATCGCAATCGTTTCGATTTCTCGAGCCCAGCCGTTAACACGAAAGTTGAACCAAGCGAGTTTACCTTCGCGCCACCATCTGGTACGCAGATCATACGGCAATGACTCGGCGCTGGTTGGCCGGTTGTGAGCCGCAGTGTCTGGCTGCCGACACGGGAAAACCGTGGCTAACGTGGCCCGTCTTGACCTTGATCCAATGAGCTCCGGACCATCCGCTTCAGGCAATTCCTCTGGAGGGGGGAAGCGACCAAAATCAGGTGAATTTCCAGCTGTTTCGGAGGCGGCGGTGGGTTCTGCGGCCATCAAACCTGCATCCATCTCTCCCGATGCGCCGGACATCGACTCGGGTTGGGATGAGACGGGGGGTAGTGCCAAGACTGCGATAGCGCCATCTGGGCCCTCGGATTCCCCTGTATCGGCGCAAGCCTTGGCACCTAAACGGGTGATAGTGATAGGTGGCCCGACGCCATCACAGTCAACAGACAAACCGGCAACTGCTGGATCGACCAAAGAGAGACGGCGGCAGATCGAGCCTGCTGCCAAATACTCCGCACAACGCGCATCATCTCCACCGACGGAGCCCAAACCGGAGGTAGTTCTCCTCGATCAACGTGATGCGTCGAATGCACTACGACGCGCATCAGCTGCACCAACGGAGCCCAAACCGGAGGTAGCTCTCCTTAACAAACGTGACAGGGCGAATGCTTCCATCGCCAGGGCAAAAGCCCAATCAGCACGCAAGCCCCACGCACTTGCCAAAGGGGTGGAACCCTCCGCGCTGAAGAAACTGCTTACGGAGGGTCCCGAAAGTGATTTCAGTCATTCGGATATTGCGCGTCTCGTTTGTAATGTCATGGGCGGTCAAGAAGTAGCGAAAGCTGCAGAAAAGGACCAGACATCAGCAGTCATTTCGGCACCAACTGCACCTGTTCCCTCAGCATTAACTACAACGGATACGTCCGTGCCGCAAAGCACCGCGGCATCAAACTCTACCGCTCTTATTACGAAAAGCCCGTCCAGCAGCCTTTCCACGCAGGTGTCGGAGAGCGTCATGGAGCCCGACGCGTGGGACGTAGTAGTAGAGGCTCCCCCCACCCCGAAAGAGCCACAGCCATCGCCGGCTGTTGTCGAACAGAAGCCGGTCAAACCACAGGGTCGTGCTAAGATTTCCGCAAAGCCAGCGGTCAAGTCGACTAAGATCAGCGAAAAACCGCATCAAATATCCAAGGCCAAGAAAGCCGATGCATCGGAAAAGGCCAAATCTCATTCGACCATCTGAGGGTCTCGATTCGGAATGGGCGGGTGATTTCTTTGCCTCGAATGCGCCTATGTTCGCTGAAGTGGAAGAATTCCACGAGCATGATGAGCCAGTTGACGAACGACACTTGCGCTCAATCAGCCCAGAGGCGCGGGCACGAAGAGCGCGTTATCGAATCATTGTACTCGGCTTAATCGTTGCCATGACATTGCTGTTGGCGGCTGCTATCGCTCTCAAATTGTTGCATAAACACTAACGGGAATTCTCCCAGCCGGTACCGTTAAGGTCACCCATCCCAGATGGAGACGTTAACAGCCCGTATTACGGAACCCGCAACCTACGCAGCAGCTTCACGCTTCGAACAGCCAAGCATTTTGCGCGGAATTAATATGTCAAGTCTTTCCGGGTCGCGACTTCCGTTGACACTCACGCGAAAGAGTGCTTCGGGCGACTCAAGCACTAGGTAGCTTCGGCCATTTGAACCTCCAAAGCCAAATGACCCGTTGTTAACATATCCCGGGCAGGTTTCCACAACGTGTGTATGGCCAAAGACGACGGCCTGCGCGTCCACAAGCGTGCGCACATTCAATGCGGCATTTCGCAATCGGGCCACCAAACTGCCACTGTACCTGTTCTTACCGCGAGCCAATGACGCGCCAAGAAATGCGAGGCTAAGCCCGGTTATGCCCCAGAATGCCGGAATTGAAGTCACAGCACCGAGTACGGAGGTAGACCACCAAATGGCGGTTAGCAATCGACCGGTCCAAGTAGAGCCGAAAGAAAACCTCCCTTTTGTCGTGGTGCCGCGGCATGGCTCGCGTGGCTAATACGTGGCGCAAAGATTCAATGTCTAGATTGCTGGCTTTTGCATAATCGATCAGACGTTTCGCACCCAAGGACTCTTCTTGGGAAAACGACGCGGGTTTCGCACGTGCGAACGTTCTCAGTGCCTCGATGTAATATCGAGTTACAAGGCGAGGGGCGCCCGGTCCCAATCGTACGAAAGCCTGTATCAGACCCCGCAGCGGCGTAAGCTCATGCGCGTGGGCAAAGAAAAGTGCGTTCGTTGGTGCCAGCACATTTCGCATCAGCGTAATACCTAATGGCTCGGTGTCATAATTAGGGCGCAACCAGTGGATGCGTCTGAGCATTATCAGGATCGTAAATGTGGCCGTGCTCGAGGTGCAAACCTGCCCGCCGCATGCACCAAACTCCACAGCTGAGCGGCGCGTTTTCATTGAGGCCCAGGCAGCCCAGTATTTTGCCCCGCACTTGGGGCTCTGCCAGTTGTGCGTCATGATTGCCGGCAAACAATACGACGGGGACCCCATTGCGAAGCTGTTCGCTAAGCGCCTCACTGAACTCGGGATTGTCGGCCAAATGACGGGCTGCGCTCAATGCTGGGTCGAGCTTTGGCGGATCAATTGAAAGATCAAAGGTGTCACCCATGAGCATCGTCTCATAGCCGGCGTGCCGCCTAATTACTCGGGCTGCAGTGACGGCAGTATCGGGTGGGCAGGTCGGCCCGAGGTGAAGATCGCTCAAGATTATCGCTGGACGGTTGAGCACTCGGAAAAGCCTAGTACGCTCCGTGAAAACGACGAGGCATTTTGAGCGAGATGCGAGGGGCGAGGCCCCGTGAAAATTCAAACCCCCAGGCTTTTTATGGAATCCAGACTTCTCCTCCCCACGCACCCAATTGCTTTCGATGAAATTGAAGCCGTCGATATAGTACCTGTAATATCAACGCTGGTAGGCCGCGCCAATTCAGCGGTTGACGCCTTGGTACGCGATAGTTCGCCTGCCACCTGGGACAATACGCTGGGTGCTCTTGAGACCTTGACTGAACCGGTGGAAATTTCGTCGTCCATTGTCGAGCATCTGGAATCAATTGCGACCACTCCGGAGTTGCGTGCGGCTTACAACGCCACGCTCCCCATAACAACCGCGTTTTACACAGGCCTTCTACTGAATGGTCCGCTCTATGAGCGGCTCACCGCCTACCACGAGACCACAGAAGCGAATGGGCTCGACCCCATTCACAAGAGACTGCTCAATAAGACGTTGGAAGAATTCAAGCGCCATGGAGCAGCTCTCGGCGTCACCGAAAAAGTTAAGCTCGCGGAGTTGGACGAACAGCTTAGTCAGCTCACCGCCAAGTTTTCACAAAACGTGCTTGATGCTACGCAAGCATTCGAGCTCGTATTCCCCGATTCCGAAAAGCTCGCCGGATTGCCAGAATCCGCACTGGCTATGGCGAGGGCCAGCGCCGCAGAAAAAGGGCTGCCGGGTTTTCGACTTACATTGCAGGCTCCCTGCGTCGTGGCTGTGTTAACTTATGCGGACGATTCAACCTTACGCGAACAACTGTGGCGCGCCAACGACGCACGCTGCAGCGCTGGTGCTTATTCAAATCGAGACCTCGTGCGACAAATTGTCCAATTGCGTCACGAGAAGTCACGTCTATTGGGTTTTGACAATTTTGCCGATTTTGCAATGGCGGATCGAATGGCAAAAGACGGCGCCGCGGCTCAAGAATTCATTGACGACCTCACGCAAGCCACATTGCGATCTTTCGAACGTGAACGGCGAGAACTTATTGAATTTCAGAAATGATCTTGAAGGAACCAATAGCAGCGAAATCTCAATCTGGGACATTGGGTACTATGCGGAGAAGATGCGCAAGGCACAACTTGACTTCGACGAGGAGGAGTTGCGAGGCTACTTTCCTGTAGAGGCTATGCTAGAGGCCGTTTTCACCGTATCGTGCGAATTGTTTGGTATCAAGATAGAGCTGCTCAACGGAATTCCGACATGGGACCCAGCTGTGCAGGCCTATGCCATCAATGACGCCAGTGGCGAGCGACTGGGCGTCTTTTATGTGGACTTGTACCCACGGGAAAACAAGCAAGGAGGGGCATGGATGCATGGCCTGATTTCCGGTGCGCCGAATGTCGCCGTAGTATCGGCAAATGCCAACCCTCCAACGCCAGCTACGCCAAGCTTGCTGAGCCATCGCGACGCGGAAACATTGTGGCACGAGTTCGGGCACTTGCTGCACCATTGCCTCTCGAGCGTGCAGGTTCGCTCACTAGCGGGCACTCGTGTTGCTCATGATTTTGTCGAACTACCTTCGCAAATTATGGAGAACTGGTGCTGGGAACCAAAAGTACTGAATAGATTCGCACGCCATTGGCGAACGAAGGAGCCGATTCCCCTGCGACTTTTGCAGCGACTACAGGCTGTTCGACGGTTTCGCGCCGCCACCGCACAGATGCGTCAACTCGGTTTTGCAGCACTCGATCTCGCTTTGCACGTGGACTACGCTGCCAATGCACGCGGCGACATTTTGGAGTACGCGCGCTCTATTCAACAGGTATACACCCCGGCTCCGTTGCCTTGTGACTACGCAATGGTGACCACGTTCTCACACCTTTTCGCGCGACCCGTCGGCTACGCCGCTGGCTATTACGCTTATAAGTGGGCTGAAGTCTTGGAGGCGGATGCGTACCAGCGTTTCGCACAGGAAGGAATTGATAACGCTCAAGTAGGTCGAAGCTGGAGAACGATTGTCCTTTCTGCAGGAGATTCACGAGACCCGATGGATATATTCGCTTCGTTTCGCGGTCGAAGACCGGACAAGAGCGCATTGCTTGAACGCCTGGGACTCTTGGGCTGACCCCACAGGCGCTTGCCTCGGGTCGGCTAGGCCCGGCTCCATGCTGCAACCTTGGCGACCGGCAGTCCGATGTCGAGAGTGCACCACTTTACCGCTCAATCAATATCGCATAACGCAAAATCACGTGTATGCTCGCGGCCAATGGTGTCTTTGTTTGATAGGGTATTAGGCCGTGCCGAAGTAGCTGCAAACTCACTTGCGAATGCAATTTGGTCTGCATTCATGCGCTTAACCAGATCTCGTTCGAGTTCTAAGCCTCAGCCAAAATGGGCACCCGCCCCACTGCAAAAGCAGCGAACCAAACCGCCCCTCGGCTGGCCCCGTCGAACAGATTCCCTGTGTCCCCAGTGCGTCAAGGAAGTGCGCGCCTCAATCCTCGAGGGCAGCACCGACTGGCGAATCTTGATTGAGGGACACCCCGGCGAAATCCCTGCTGACATTGTCGAGCACGACGGTCGCGTGCTGATGATTAAGCAATGCCCAAAGCACGGCAGTTACGAAGACATTCTCAGCATCGACTCGAAGTTCTTGCAACGCATCGAAAATCTATTTCCCGGTCGAGACTTCTTGGCCCCACCCACGCCGTTACGGAATCATGGAACTTCAACAATTCGATACGGACGAGGCTCGGTCCTAACCGTTGACCTGACTAATCGTTGTAACATGATGTGTGAGCCCTGTTTCATGGATGCCAATCAGGTCGGCTACGTTCATGAGCTCGGCTTGGACGACATCGAGAAGATCCTGGATGATGCTATAACCATTCAACCACGGCGCCAGCTGAGTGTCCAGTTCTCAGGAGGTGAGCCAACGCTGCACCCATGCTTTCTGGACGCAATCGCGCTACGCCCGAAAAGTCGGTTACTTCTGCGTTCAATGCGCGACAAATGGCGTCGAATTTGCTCAGGACGCTAAGTTTTGCCATGCCGCGAAGCAAGCCGGGCTTCGTTTGGCATACTTGCAATTCGATGGAACGAGCAATGAGGCCCATCGTCACAGGAAGGTCGGCAACCTATTCGACGTAAAACAGCGGGCTATAAACAACCTGCACCAAGCGGGTATTGATGTTGTGCTCGTGGTAACGGTCGTAAGGGGCATCAACGACAATCAAGTCGGCAAAGTGGTAGAATTTGCGATAGAAAATGCTGAGAAGGTCACGGTGGTGTCATTTCAGCCGATCAGCTTCACGGGTCGCGATGAGAACGTAAGCGACGATGAGCGAAGGGCTAAGCGATATACGCTGAGCCACTTAGCGCATGACCTCAAAGCGCAACTCGGTATTACTGAACCGATGCGTGACTGGTTGCCTCTCAGTGCAATGAATTCATTTAGTGACTTCGTGGATTTATTACAAGGTCCCGATGCCGCGTTTGGATCCCTTAATTGCGGATGCCACCCAAATTGCGGAATCGGTACGATTCTCTTGGTGAACAAGCACACCAAAGAAATGGTCCCACTTGCACAATTCTTGAATATCGATCAACTATTGAAGGATGTTCAGCAGATTTCTGATAATGGACCTCAATAAGCCATTGGCGTTCACCGCATTAGCGCTGAGCGTACTCAGAAACTACCGCTCGAAAGCGGCGCCCCGTGGGTACCATGTACCTGAAATAATTCGACAAATGGTCAGCCAAATCGGAGCCCGGCGAGGCGCGTTGGGTGCGAGCGAAGGCGACGCAAAGGAGTTTTCTTGGCGGTTCCTTTTTGTGGCAGGTATGTGGTTTCAGGATCTGTGGACCTATGATTTTCGTCGCACTGAGATGTGCATCATTCCCTATGGGACACAACTGGGAGAAATCTCCTTTTGTGCTTACAATACTGGGGTTGGCTGGCGCCAGGTCGTTGAAGAAATGTTTAGAACGGCAACAACGGCCGAATGGTACAAAGAAAAGGGTCGTCATCCCATTTTTGCGAAAGGTCGCAATGTGCCGTTAGACGAAGCAGCAGCACCGGTACTCGAGCGCGAATTCGGCGATAAAAAGCGTCGATTGCGGTTGGTTAGTTAGTGTCCAGCGAATAACTCACGGGTCTTGAAATACACTCATGTCGACACGTCAGAAGCTTGCGTGATGCTTACAGCTATCGCAAGCACAGTGCGGGGGCGAGCACAAATCTAAATTACTTCGCCATTAAGATTCCGCAAATCCACGGGCCCGTCGAGCTTGGGGCGTTGCATATAGCCAAGCTTTGCAATTCGCACTTGTGGAAAAACTTGTTGAAGTCTGGTCGCGCATTTTGACTTCGTCGAATTGAGGCCAATGGTAGTTAGCATAGCGGCGTGAGGTAGTGCATCCTCTATCGCGTCTCTTGCCGTTCGAATGTGCAGAACCCGACCGATGGGTGGCAGAATCCACGGTAAAGCCTGAGTCTCGAAGCTGACTAGACCTGAACCTGCGCTTAGAACTTCGCCGGCTACGCAAAGTGTATCGTGGTAACGATGGACATCCGCACGTTCGTTGACGCTAATGTCACCCACAGGCATTTGAATCTCGCGCTCGGTCATTTCCTTCGCCAGCATTCGCCAAAGGCGCCGAGCTGCCTCGCGATTTTCCTCTACCAGCACAATACGCGGGCTAAGACAACCGCGCTGGTCGAAGGGTGCGACATCCTCGGCAATGGAGCGAGCCAGCTTGTCTAAAGCATTGTCTTGCAATTCATCAACTTTAATTATGACTATTCCATAACCGCTACCATGTCCGTGAAATACCACGTCTCGAGCAAGGGATCTTCGCAGCTGAAACAATGTGTTATCATTTCCGTATGCCCAACAGTGATCGCCGGGTAAAGGTCGCAATTCATCTACAACATGGAAATGCCCCGGTGCTGCTTGAGCGAGTAGCTCGACCATCGTTGGCTCACGGCGAGATGGTCGAACGTAGACTTCGGGAGAAGCAGAAATTGCAATGGCAATCGCGCGCAGAGCGGCTACGAAAACGTTTGCGGATAACAACACGTGAGCCCGATGGCATTCGGGTGTTCGGTAACACAACAGTTCCAGGTCCCAGCTCGAGGAGTGAACTTCAAGCGCATTGTCGAGGGCCCAATTGACATTTTCCTTCGAAAGACCCGTCGCGCCCGGCAGTTGCGCTCGGGCCCTACTGAATAGCGGATGTTCAGTTTGGCGTAGCGCCTGCGCTGATTCAAGAAAGCGCTGAACGCGTGCGATACGCTGATTGGTCATGATTCTCCACCGGTGACGTCAGACTTCGACATGGGCGGCGACCCACTCTTCCGTGCTCAGTGAACAGCCGCGAGGTGGCGCACCATGCCGACGGCCCAGCAACTTGAAGCCGTGTTCTTGACGACAAATTACGTCTTGCGTCACGACACACACGGCAGAATCAACGTTGGCCAAATCAACGAAACGTGCAACACCCAAGCCTTCGCGCTTAGCAGGTCTCAAGGTCTCCGGGTTGACGGGACAGACGTGAAGCCAAGGTGGAGGCCGGTAAACGTCGCGATCTGCAATAAGTCCGCCTTCAAGCAGACAACCTTCATAGAGCTGACTCGACAGTTCCGTCATGCCATATTCACCGACAATTTGACGCTCGTCGATACCAAACGCAGCAGCAACCCGCGTCCGAAGCTCCAGAGCGGATATCTCACGGATCGTACCCTTAAACCCCCCAGTGGGCATTACGACGGTTTGCGGCCAAATATCGACGCGCTTTCCTTGAAGATCGTCGAGGAGGCGGATTAAAGAGAGGGCAGTTGCGACTATCAGTAGCGGCAGATTGGAGTCTCGAGCGCGCTCCAGGTGCGTCGCTAGTGCGGGGATATTGACGCCTTGCGCGGTCAATAGCCATCGCGGCGGCGTATCGGCGTTGTCATCAGGAGCGTCGGGAACTAGATCAAACGCGTCCATGAACATTTGCGCCATCGCCGAGAGCGAAGACGTGCCGTTATTGCCGGCCGGCAATAACGCGACTACCGCCGCCCGGTTCGTGCCAATTGGCAGTAAGGCCTGGCGGCCCCAAGTGACCGCTGATGCTCGATACGTGTCCGTGCGACGCATGACGTGAACACCCGACATTCCTGCCGTAGTGCCGCTCGTCAGGTAACGAACCACGTCGGCCTCGGGCGGATGAGCGGCAATGCGGGTCAAACGAAATGCTTCGACGGGCACTGCCGGCACTGTGTCGAGACGGTCGAGTCGCGAGTTGTGAGCTTGTACGAGGCGTGCGTAGCCGGGAATACAATCAGCTTGATAGCGGGCAATTGCGAGGGCCAATTGTTCGAACTCTTCGGAGCTCTGGCTCGTGGCAGAAATAAACTCTTGTACACGTGAGTGTAAGTCATCAGATCGCAAAAACCGGGAATTTGCCCCGTCTAGCATCACTAATCCAACTCCGACAATGAGCGCTGCAGCGCAGCGGTTGCCGCCTCTAGCAAGGCATCGGAAATAGTAAGCGGTGGGGTCAATACGAGCACTTCACGCACCCCGCCACCGGTTGAGGTAATCCAGCCGCTTCTAAGCAAGCGCTGCGCTGCTTCGGCAGCAATACCTGGTTTGGGGCCCAAGTCGATTCCAATCATGAACCCGCGTCCGCGGATTTTTTTTACAACGGATAACGATCCCAAACGTTCTCGCAGAGCGGTCATCCACAAATCTCCGCGCCGAAAGGTTGCCTCCGCAATTCCGTCTCGCTCGAGAATGGAAAGCAGGCAAATTGCAGCCGCAGCCGCCAGGGGTGCGCCCGCAAAAGTTGACGTATGTACGACTTCGTCATCTTGTTGCCAAGCTTGCATGACATTGGCGTGCCCAATGCATGCGCTCAATGGCAGTCCTCCACCGAGTCCTTTGCCTAGGCAAATGATATCGGGAATCGCGCCGACCGCGTGACTGTACAAAAGCGAGCCGCAGCGGCCGAGCCCAGTCCAAATCTCGTCAAAGACGCTGATAGCGCGATATTCGCGGGTTATTCTGACCAGACTCGACAGAAAACCCTCGGGTGCAAGGGCGCAGCCGCCACGGCCCAAGATGGGCTCTATTACGACAGCTCCCACGTCGCCTGCGGATAGATACCGAGCCACTTCGGAAAGCGACTGCTCGGCTTCATCTAAACTGCAAGGGTAGTGCGCGACGTGGAAGTGCGGGTTCAATTGACCGACAAATGGCCTGCGGTAACTCTCGCGTAGATTGCAGAGAGCCAACGGCGCGTAGCTTAGACCATGATACGCCCCGGAAAAGGAGATTACACCGGAACGACCCGTTGCCAAGACAGCGGTCTTCAGCGCGGCCGTAATAGCATCCGCACCTGATTGACCTAGGATGACGCGATGGGGTTCAGGACCCAACAATTGCGCCAGCATCTCTTGTAAAATGATCTTCTTAGTCGAAGGAAATACGTCACCCAATGCGAGCGTTAGCTTTGTGGCCTGATCGGATATGGTGGCAACGAGCTCCGGGTGACAATGCCCCAACAGGAGTGCCCCAAAACCTGCAGCCAAGTTGACGTAGCGATTGCCGTCGGCGTCAAATACATTGGAGCCGAAGGCTCGTGCGTAGACCAAGTCCGGCGAGCAGAGGCCCCGATTAGGTCCCATCGGAGCGCTTACCGCTAGGGCTCGCTCACCCCAATGCTTTGACACTAATTCTGGCGCGGTGGACGCTTTGCTCGGTGCTTCGTTGCCCGAAGCCGATGACCAATCGATTGAGGCTGACATGGGGCTAGACCGAGGTCCGAAACTCTTAGCGAGCTTTTGGCTCAAGCGCAAACGCGGTTACGTCCACCGTGCTTGGCCTCGTATAATTTGTCGTCTGCGCGTTGAATCAAATCGAGGGCGTTTTTGTCGGATGTTTCCAATTGCGCGCAACCCAGGCTGATAGTGAGCGGAATGCTCTCCGCCTGAAAGACAAAGTCGTTGGTCTCTGTTCGCGTGCGCAGATCCTCGGCAAGACTTAGGGCACCATCCAGCGCCGTCTCGGGCAATACCACCGTAAACTCTTCCCCTCCGTAGCGAGCGAATGTCTCATCGCGACGAATGCGCTCTTGACAAATTCTGGCCAATTCACGCAGCACGTGGTCCCCTGCCAGATGACCGAATTTATCATTGATTCGCTTGAAGTGATCGATGTCGAACATGATTGCGCTCAGCGCTCGTTCATGTCGCCGCGCGCGCACGCATTCACGCTCCAAGACTTCAAATAGATATCGCTTATTGTGAATTTGCGTCAGCCCATCCACAATCGTCATGCGGTAGATTTCCTCGTGATACTTCGCTTCAGCGTCTGCACCACTTAGAAATTTCAATATAGCAGGCCCAACTTTGACACGGTCTCCGTTGTTGAGTACCTGCTCACTGATGACCAACTGTTCGTTGAGGTACGTCCCATTGGTGGAATTCAAATCGACGACGTACCAACGGGTTCCGCGCTTTTCAAAACGCGCGTGCCTTCGCGAGACGGAATCGCCGTCCAGTACGACGGTGTTGTCCGCGCCGCGGCCAACACGCAACACTGCGCGATCAAGTACGAACCGCTTGCCAAGTAGCCCCGGCTCCGGCGCGTAGATGACCACCAAGCAATCATTGCCGATACCTTCTTCGCCGCTCGGCTTTTGAACGACTTGGGTGACTCTAGTTTTTTCGTCGAAATCACTCACAGGCTTAGACCGATGCGCGCCGATAAAGGCCCCCCACTCGGCTAGGGGTCAGTTTGTCGAACGCCTCACCGGTGGAATTCATTCACCGTACCGTTACAGGTATTTTTGCGTCAAGTCGCACGAGGTGCGACTCATTGGCCGGTAGTTGTTTATGCTTATCGGTTCGCGGGCTTCGTGACTCGAATCACGGCGGTGGCTCCAACAACGGGGCCTTCTGGAGTACCGACCGGTCGCCGATCGACCACCGCAGCGATACAGCGAGCGGCGGCGTCGCCCATGCCCACTCTCTTTTCGACACTGGCTCCTTCGGCACGCCCACGCTCACGCACCAAAAATCGAATCGTCACTTCGCCCGCGTCAGCCGATAGCCCACCGTTTTCCGCAACGCATCGAGAGTATTGCTCCCGCGGGCTCCGAAGCTTCTTGCGCGCAGTTGCCAAGGTACCTTCATCCGCCGTAACGCTAATGACATCCGAGTCCAATGCTACCGATGGCTTCTTGGTCGATGAGGGGTTATCGGCTAAAGCTGCATTTGAAGCCGGGACTGGAATAGTCTGGGCGGAACCTCGGGCTGAGCTCAGCTGTATCGCTTCGCTTTCGGTCAGACATCGAACGATCATCCCCTTGCCATTGGCGAGCCTACCCCAGGGGCAACTTGGGTCGAAAGGATAGCGACTGGGGGATTTGTCTTGAGCCAGCGCAGAGACACCGATTAGCAGGGCAAGGAGTCCGACGGCGGTAACTGAAACACGAGACGTTCGCATGGCGATTGCAGTACCGCCAGCTTGAGCGTGACGTCCACATTTCGACGAACGTCGCGTGTTCCCGTAACTCATGGCCACGCGTGCCGATGTTCCAAATTTGTGATTTTTGGTCACATCGGCACGGGAAAGAGGCGCCGTCCTCTTACCACGTTGCGAAAGCATCATAGGTGTGGCCACCCGCCGGGCCGTAGACGCAGTAACCGCCGTTGGATTTGGCCGGCACGGTCCACCCACCGCAATTCATCACGGTTCCGTTGACGGACAAGGTGCGCGGAGCCGTGAAGTTGGAACAGTTGCCGCCATTAATGGTTCCCGTTGTTTCATAGCAAAAAGCTCCCGTTCCCAGATTGGGTTGGTTGTAATTGAGCGGAGCAAATTCCGTCGGGTTGCTGCAATAGGGGGTACAAGGCTTCTGACATACCCCGTTGATGCAGGAAGTTGCGCATGTATTACCGCAACCGCCGCAATTGTTCAGGTCGGTGTTGGTGTTGATCTCGCAACCATTGGCCGCACTGTGATCGCAGTCGGCGTACCCCGCGCTGCAGCTAACAATGCTGCAGGCGCCACCTGAGCAAGCGGGGGTGGCGTGGTTAGTCGAGCATGCCGTACCGCAAGCGCCGCAATTGCTCGTGTTCGCTGCCAGCGAGGTTTCACAACCGTTGGCAGTATTGCCATCGCAATTACCGTACAGGTACGTGCAGGCACCCATCGAACAGGCGCCGCCGGTGCAGGTGGGTGTTGCCTCGTAATACGAACAGACTGTTGTGCAAGTGCCGCAGTGGTTCACGTCCGTACTGACGTTCTGCTCGCAACCATTAGCGGCGTTGCCATCGCAGCTCATGTAGCCCGAACTGCACGTGGGAGAGCAGGCACCGGCTGTGCAGGCGGTTGTCCCGTTGGCATTGGTGCAAGCGTCACCGCAGGTGCCGCAATTCGTTGTCGTAGTGAGGGCCGCTTCGCAGCCATTGGCGGCATTGCCGTCGCAATTGCCGTAGCCGGTATTGCAGGTACCCAATTGGCACGCTGAAGAGCTACATACGCCGGATGCATTCGCATAGGTGCAGGCGGTCGAACAACTTCCGCAATGGGCTGCGTCGGTTGCCAAGGTCGTTTCACAGCCGTTGGCGAAGTTGCCGTCGCAGTTGGCGTAGCCAGTATTACAAGTGATGCCGCAGGCACCACCCGAACAGCTCGCGGTACCATTGGCGGAGCCGCACACGGTGCTGCAATTACCGCAGTAATTGACATTGGTGTTGGTGTTGGTCTCGCACCCGTTAGCTGCACTTCCGTCGCAATTGCCGTAGCCGGCATTGCAAGTAATGCCACAAGCGCCGGCGCTACAGGTGGCGGTGCCGTTGGTGCTGTTGCAGACCGTGGCGCATGTTCCGCAATGTGTCGTACTGGTGTTCGAAATTGACTTCGCAGCCGTTGGCCGCGTTGTTATCGCAGTCGCCGTAGCCAGCGTTGCACGCGATCTGGCAAGTTCCGGCATTGCAGGTGGCCGTGCCGTTGGTTGTCGAGCACTTGGTGCCACAAGCGTTACAATTGTTGATGTCAGTCTTCAGATTGACTTCGCAGCCATTGGCGGCGTTGCCGTCGCAATCAGCGAAGCCGGCGTTACACGCGCCCATTGTGCAAGTTCCGGCATTGCAGGTGGCCGACGCGTTGGCGAAGCTGCACTTGGTTCCACACGCGTTACAATTGTTGACATCGGTCTTTAGATTGACTTCACAGCCATTCGCCGTTGACGCATCGCAGTTTCCGTAGCCGGCCGTGCAGGTACCCATGGTGCAAGCGCTGCTCACACAGCTGGCTGCTGCATTGGCGTAGCTGCACTTGGTGCCGCAGCCGCCGCAGTTGTTCACGTCGTTCGTGGTATTGGTGGCGCAAGTCGCACCAGGGGGACAAGTTGCAAGGCCCGCACCACAGGAACTATACCCACATGTTCCGCTGGTGCACACAGGCGTCCCGCCAGTCGTTGGGCACTTGGTTCCGCAGGCGTTGCAGTTGTTTACGTCCGAGCTTAGATTGACCTCGCAGCCGTTGGCCGCATTGCCATCACAATTGGCGAAACCGGCGTTGCACGTGCCGAGCGTGCAAGCACCACTATTACAAGTTGCCGAGGCGTTCGTGTAGGCGCAAACAGTGCTGCAGCTATTGCAGTGATTCGGGTCGGACGTGAGATTGACTTCGCAGCCGTTAGCTGAGCTGCCATCGCAATTGGCGAAACCGGCATTGCACGTGCCAATGACGCAGACACCGCTATTGCAACCCGCTGCGGCATTGGTAAAGCTGCACACCGTGGTGCAAGTGCCACAGTGATTCGGGTCGGACGTAAGGTTGGCTTCGCAACCGTCGCCCACTGTCGCGTTACAATTCCCAAAACCCGTATTGCACGTGGTAATTGAGCAGGCGCCACCCGAACAAGCCCCGGTGGCATTGGCGGGTGCGCAGGCTTGTCCGCAGGTGCCGCAGTCTTGCATGCTGGTCGCCAGGTTTATTTCGCAGCCTGTTGAGGCTAGAGCATCGCAATTTCCATAGCCGGCGCTGCAAACAATTGAGCATTGGCTGTTGGCGCAGGACGCCGTTCCGTTGGTCGAATTGCAGATGTTGCCGCAGGTGCCGCAATTGGCCGCGTCAGTGGTCAGCCGGGCTTCACAGCCATCGGCGTACTTGCCATTGCAGTCGGCAAACCCCGAGCTACACGACGATACAATGCAGGCTGAATTAACACAGCTGGCTGTGCCATTGGCCGCCAAACAAGCCGTGCCGCAAGTGCCGCAATTCGATGCGTCATTGGTCGTGGTGGCTTCGCAGCCGTTACTGACATTTCCGTCGCAATTGCCAAAGCCAGCGGCACAAGTGATGCTGCACGCACTTCCGGAGCAGCCGGGCGTTCCGTGGAGACTGCTGCAAGCGTTCTTGCAGCTGCCGCAATTGGCCACATTGGTGGTGGTGTCCGCCTCGCAACCGTTGGCGGCAATGCCGTCACAATCTTGGAAACTACCCGTGCAAGAAGTCACCTTGCACGCGCCGCCAACGCAAGAACCTACGGCATTGGCGGGCGCGCATTTGGACCCGCATGCGCTGCAATTGTTGATATCCGTATTCAGATTAACTTCGCAGCCGTTGGAAGCGACGCCGTCGCAGTCCGCAAAACCCGCGTTGCAAGTGCCAATGCCGCAGATACCCGCGTTGCACACCGGAGTGGCGTTCGGAATCTTAAGATTGCAATTGTTGCCACAGCCTCCGCAGTTATTCGGATCACTATTCGTGTTAGCTTCGCAACCATTGGCGGAGTTGCCGTCACAATCGGCGAAAGGAGATGCGCAGGTGGAAATGCCGCAGACTCCGGATTTGCAGGTGGCAGTGCCATTAGCTTCATCTGGGCAGATGTGACCGCAAGTGGCGCAATTGTCCACGCTGATATTCAGGTTCACTTCGCAACCATTGGCTGCATTGGCGTCGCAATCGGCAAAGCCTTGGGCACAGGTGATGCTGCATTTCCCGCCGCTGCAGGACGGCGTGCCGTTGGTGGTGCTGCAGGGGGTGCTGCAACTACCGCAATAACTGGCGTTGGTCTGAAGATTCACTTCGCAACCATTGGCGGGGTTACCGTCGCAATCCGCATAGCCTGGATTACAACTGGCAACCGTGCAACTGCTGCTGGTGCAGCTGGCAGTGGCATTCGCAAGATTACAAGCCTTGCCGCAGCCGCCGCAATTATTGATATCCGTCGTTGTGGTCGCTTCGCAGCCATTGGCTGGATTGCCGTCGCAATCCGCAAAACCCGCGCCGCAAGTTGGCGCACACACTGGCGGCGTACCGGAGCAAACCGTGCTGCCATGGTCATTGGTGCACTTGGCACCGCAGGCCCCGCAGTTGTTAACGTTGCCGCTCAGCGTTGCTTCGCAACCGTCATTGACGTTATTGTTGCAGTCTCCGAAGCCTGAATTACAACTGATAGTACAGACACCAGCGTTGCAGGAGGGTGTGCCATTGGCAGTGCTGCATGCCACCGCACAACTGCCGCAGTGCTGGACATTGCTATCCGTATTCGTTTCGCAGTCGGGGTTCGTCGTGTCGCAATTCGCCCATGCTCCGGTACAAGACGCTTCACCACAAACACCGGTAGTGGCAGAAGTGCCGGAAGTACCGGCGGGTTTACACACTTGTGTGGAGGTACAGGCTGTGCCGCAGCCACCACAGTTGCTTGAGTCAGCTGTCAGATTGACTTCGCAGCCATTGCTATTTTGTTTGTCGCAATCCGCATAACCGGCATTACACTTGGCGATTCCGCAGGTGCCGTTCAGGCATTGAGCAGTAGCGTTAGACGCCGGACAAGCGTTGCTGCAGTAGCCGCAATTGATTGGGTCCGAATAAGGATTAGAACAAATTTGGGCACAGCACTTCCACCCCGTTGGACAGGTCGTCGAAGTGCCGCATCCCGGCACGCACTCTGCGGTTGTTGGGTCACATTCGGTGCCGGCAGCGCAGTCTGCGTCCGACGTGCACCCCTTGCACTGATGGGTGGTCGTGTCACAGGTTAATTGCGCACACTTGGACGCATCACAAGCGACCGAGCCGCAATCTGCATCCGTCGCGCAACCGACGTGACATATCTCGTCCGAACCGCAGTAAAGCCCTGCGCCACAGGGTATTTCTCCCGGCCCCGGCATACACTCCACGCAGTGAGTAGGTTGTTTCGTTGTGTCGCAGATCTTTGTGGCAGGATAGCTTGCACAGTTCGCATCGCTGGTGCAACCGGTAAGTTCCTGGGGCGCTCCTCCCGTGCTGATGGTTGCACCGCCTGAGCTTGAATTACTCGTTGCGCCACCCGTTGATATTCCACTTGTGCCACCGGTATTACTGGTTACGATTCCACCCGCATCGGTAGTACTTGGAACATTGTAATTAGGCACACCGCAGGCAACGACGATTGACGTTGCAATGAAGGCCAATGCACCCGCGATGCGAAGCTTCTGTTGGCACAAAGAGGTCATGATAATGAGCATATCATTACTCTGCCCTGCCCCCAGCTAGTTTCTTTGTGATCTGCCCGACTTTTGTGCGATTTATGGTGACGCCTTTTGTCCAGACTTAGGGAGTCTGGTTGCGATAATTTTCGAGCAAAGATGGGTTCATCGCACCTTCAACCGCGTTTGGAGTGATCTGGCGCCAACGTAGTTAGTTTCCGGCTGAAACTCAGAAAGTCCGAATTATACTCAACAAAAGGCCGCGCGCAGCGTCGTGCCGCTGCGCGTCACGCGACAAAACATTCCCCGAAAGGAGCCGAAACTTGTGCGTTTCTGCAAGCAATCAACCCGACGGTACCGTGAGCAATAGAACAACAATAAATCAGCGAGAAACCGGTGAATTTGCGGCCTGCGGGGTTTCGGCCCGCTTGGCTTTGCCGTTGGAACATGGCAGTGTGCCCGGGAAGCGTATGCGGCTCGCTCTTCGTGTGGGACTCATGATAGCGGGGCTTATTGCCCTAAACCTGGGCGCTTGCCGGCCTAAGGCCAAGCGCGCAACCGGATCCAAACCGTCCGCTTCCATTGTAACTATGCCGCCCATTGCCCCTTCTGCGACTCGCGATCTCAGTGAGCGTTATCGTGATACAAAACCGATAGAAACTGGGCAATTCTCCACACTTCGGTCCAAAGCCATCCATGCCATTCAGATCTCGGCGGACAAGAACACCTCGCCCAGTGACGCGATGGTGGCTTTGGCGCAAGCGCTGGCAGACGCGCCCGGGAGCGCTGTGCTTGCCATCGAGTTGGTGAAGACCGCGAAGCGGGCTCATGACCTGAATCGAATGCGACGGTTTGTTCAAATGGCGAGCCTGCTGACGGCCTCCGAACCCAAGCTCTCGAAGGTGCTCGCTTTGGCCGTAGACAGCAAGGACGCGAAGTCAGACCTCGCGCCGAAATCTGGCGCGAAGACGACAGCGGAAGCGGTTACGGCGCGACCTGCTCTGAAACTGAGCGGTGTGACTGAACTGAAAGGGGCCTGCGGCTGGATAGAGACGGAGTTCAAGCAGGGGCGACCCCCGGTGGACTACGTTGGCGAACAAGGTACGGATTCTTTGGAATGCCAAATGTTGGCTCCCTATGCGCTCACACCGGACTTGAAAGCAGCGACCGTGCTCGTGGCCGCGAGGGGAAACGGGGAACGCGTGTTCGCCTGGGTAGCCGCGCAAGTCAAGGGAAGCATCTGGTTGAGCCGCACAGTTACAGTATCATTTGCGCCGCCATTTTACCCCTATGGCAACGGTTTCTCCGTCGAGCTGCAAAAAACGGCCGCTTACCGCGAGGGCTTGCCGGAGCTAACTGCGTATGTTGCGGAACGAAGCACGGTCACCGACGTGGCGCTCAACGAGCAGTCTACTACCGATCAACATCGCATCATCGTGATGACGTTTGACACGGACCCACCACAGAGCTCTGCTCCCATCGTGCTCCATTCACGAATCGAGCGTAGGCTCGTCGATGCTAACGACTCGAGTCTCCCCAATGGCTACGCGCACTCTGCCGATGTTGGCTCCGTCGTAGAGCACGCATTTCAGCTGCAATGGGGAAAAAACCGCGTGACGCTGACCGCAACAGGGCAGGCTGGCACAAAGCCCATTGAGCGAATCCTCTTTGCTGAATGATTTGTTACGTGGCGCGCCGGGCAAACCGGCAACCAAACGTCACATGCGTCTGCAAGCAAGCCCGTTATTCGTGCTTTCTGGCAATTCGTGCTACTGGCACCGCGATTTGAGCGACTCAACCACTTCCCCGCCAGTATTGCCGGCCACGGCCGAAGCAGTCTTAACATTTCTCGACAGCGTGGGACGCCGATCCGAGGCCGAAATTTACCTGCGCCTGTTTCGCGAACTGCCTCAGGAAAGCTTCGCTGTCATTATAACCGAAACTAGACCCATCTCGGCACAAGGCGCGTCTATTGCGGAGCAATTGCGCTTTTTGGCCGACCTGGGATTGATCGCGCCGATCATCATTGGACTTTTCGACCCCGCGCGCTCTCGCGCGGCGGCTGATCGCTTCATGCGGCGTCTGGGCTCGGTCAAGCTTGAAGCTAACATCTACCCCATGAACGCGAGTGGGCTTGCCGACTTGGTGCGTACCGATCTGCGCACCGGCATCATTCCCATCCTCGTATTCGAGGAGGAAATCGAGGAGGCATTCGACCGGTATCATGCCGTGGGGGACCTTGCCGGCGCGTTGTCATCGCGAAAAATTGTCATACTCCGACAGCATGGTGCCCTCGGCGCCAACGTGGATCGCGATACGGAGCTCGCGCCGCAGTACCCGCTACTGATGGGACGTAACGGAATCTCTGTAATAAATCTTCGCGCAGAATTTGAATACTTGAAGCAGAGTCAGCTGCTAAGCTTAGCGGATTTGGCGCTGCTCACCAGCATTCGAGCTGTCTTTGAGCGCGTTTCAATTCAGTCCCTGGTATTCAATGTAACCGGACCTTTCGACCTTTTGAAGGAACTATTCACGGTCAAAGGTGCCGGCACCGTGGTGCGCCGTGGCACTTCAATCACAAAGACTCAGAGCTACCAAGAGCTTGACCAACATCGCCTACACCGACTGATCGAATCCAGTTTCGGTAGAAAGCTCAGGCCCGACATTTTCTCGCGGCCCCTCTTGGCCGCGTACATCGCACCCGAATACCATGGGGCGGCGTTGATTGAACCCAGCCCAATTGCCGCTATTCTCAGCAAATTCGTCGTCGACCCGATCGCTCAAGGCGAAGGCATGGGGCGGGATATCTGGCAAGCGATGGTGCGCGATCAACCCGCCGTCATCTGGAGAGCTCGCTCCAAAAATCCCATCTGTTCTTGGTATGCTTGGCAATGCGACGGCATGGTGCGCCGAGGTTATTGGACCGTCTACTGGCGCGGCGTCGAGCCCGAAAAAGTTCCGGATGTCGTCGAATTAATGCTTTCGCGGCCGGACGATTTAGTGCGGTGAGTCTTAACTAGCTACCCACACCGCATACAAATACGTCATCGGCGCGACGAACAGTAGGGCGTCAATTCGATCGAGGATTCCGCCGTGACCCGGGATTATCGAGCCCGAGTTTTTGGCGCCGACCGACCTTTTCAGTAGGCTTTCGACCAAATCCCCCAATTGCCCGATGGCGCCACCCAAAAGGCCCAATAGCAGGCCATGTACCCAGGGAAGCCGTGGCAGATAAGTGAGTGAAGCTACGGCGCCTGCAAGCGTACTGGCAGCGAGCGCACCGTAAAGGCCAGCCCAGGTTTTGTTGGGGCTTACGACCGCGTACAATTTGGCATGACCAAAACGGCGTCCGAAGAAGTAACCGCCAGTATCCGCGAGCCAGGCAATGCTGAGCACGAGCAATACCCAGCCGGCACCGAAATCACGTCGCAACAATGAAGTAGTCGTGAGCAGTCCTCCGATGTACCAAGGCCCGGCGACGAGTGTCATGAGACGCAGGCCGGAACTCGCAATATCTTTGACGCGCAGCAGCGGCATTAAGAAACCGACGAGAGGTACGACGATTGCGAGAGTAAGCAGCGCTCGCGCATCGCGGGTGCAGAAGTAACCCGTCATCGCGACAGCCAACGTGGAGAGCATTCCATAAGCCTGAGTGACGCGATCCCCGGGGACCGTCATCGCGTAAAGCTCTTGGCTAGCGACGACGGTCGCAGCGAATATGAACAACGCCCAGCCGAGAGCTGGACCGCGATAGAGCAACCCGAGCAACAGCGGAATCGCCACGGCGCTGGTCAGCAAACGGACGGTGAGGTTGCTCTTGGCCACGTCCGCGTCGGTTATCAGTCTGCCAGGGCTTTCACAAGAGGGCGCTGTGGAATCGGGCTATTTAGGCCGGCTGGGGGGGAGCGGAAGATCCTTGTGCTTGCCTCTTGCATGATAGACAAGGGCCGGCTAAGGCCCCGGGCCGTGTGGCGTCGCCACGAAATCTCTGATTATTGGCACAGTCGCCGACTCTGGGTGGGCCTCGGTCTAGGCCTGGGCTTGGCTGCTTCCTGGTTGACGCCAAAACCCGCCGCGCTAAGCCCCGAGGGACTCGCAGAATGGCTTGGGGCGGCCATCGAACAATCGGTAGCGGCGGATGAGCTCGGCTGGGAGCCGCAAAGGGACTTCATCACAGAAGCACTATTTGGGCGGCGCTTATTGTTCTTGGCTGCACCACAAAAGGGCCAGCCGAGGGACCTTTATCGCGCAGCAGTTCGCCTGGGTTACGGCGGTCAGCCGATTGCGATATCTTGGTTCAGGAATCTTACTCGCACCCCGCTCGGTGACGATGCTGGTCTTCAAGTGTACGCGGAGCACGCGGTATTTGCTACGATTGCCTTTGGGAAAATCCAGGGCATCACCGTGCTTGACCTCGGGGGCCTGCGCGACGAGGACATCTCTGATTCGCAACTCGAGCGGCTCCTTTTACACATTACCAACCTGCAGATGTCCGGTTCCTGGTTGGGCCTGGGCCGCACGGATCTTGTCTTCAACGTCCCCTCCGCGGGTGCCAATTTAGAATTGGATGCGGCACGCTTGAAGGTGAGTTTTCGCGAATCCGAACGTGACCTCAATTATGACTTGGAACATCGAACGTTGCGCGCTGCGGACGGCTCGCAACCCTACGGCGTCAAGGTAGTGCCCAATCGCCATCCGGGTAAGCCTCTGGTGCTTTGGACTGTTGATACGGCACGCGAAGAAGTCGGCCCCGAGGCAATTGCTTGGCTGGAAAATCAGGTATTCGGCGCCAAGGACGCAGTCAAGCGGGTGGCTTTCAGCTTCGTTCCCATCTCTGACGTCAATGCTTTGCGCGAACCTATCACTGCCGCATCCACTGCTGTGCCAGCGCTATCGTCCGCGGCACCCCTCGCATCTACTGCTCCCCAATTCCGCGTGTTTGAGGAGCATTGGCCGCCGCCGCCGATTACCACGCTCTGGAAGCAAGCCGAGCCCGGCGAAGGGCAATGGGCTGCCGCAACCGAGAGCCTGCTGCGAGCCTCACGCGCGATGGTGACGGCTAATAGTGGTAGAGCTCCTGCTTATTTCTACAAGACGTTCACGCGGCCCGATCCTAAGCGACCCTACGCCAAGGTGTGGTTCATCGCGATGGACATGCGCCAGCTCACCCTCGGTATGCAAGCGGGTTTCGAGGATCCCGAGCCGCTCACGGGCCCCGCCGGAGAGGGTCGACTGCCCGATGATCCATCGATTTTAGCTCGCGTAGTTGGGACATTCAACGGCGCGTTCAAGTCTGAGCATGGAAAGTACGGCATGATGGTCGCTAAGCGAGTCCTACTGCCGCCGGTTCCGGGTGCGGCGACGGTCGCGGTCACGACGGCCCACGAAGTGGCCTTCGGCAGCTGGCCACGTTCCCCGACGATACCCGATGATTTATTGTCGTTTCGACAAAATCTGGACCCACTTGTCGAAGACGGACAGGTCAATCCCACGGGGCGCCAAATCTGGGGCTGGCAGCTGCAAGGCACGAGCGTAATGACCGAGCGCACGGCGATGTGCGTGACCGAGGCGGGTCACATCTACTATGTCTGGGCCGAAGAAACCGACGCTAAGATTCTGGGCGAGGCTTTGCGTCAAGCCGGTTGCAGCTATGCGCTGCATCTGGACATGAACCCGGGACACTGCGGATTTATCTACACCAAAGTCAATGATTTCAAGAAACGCGATTTTGTCGTCAAGCGCGCCGTGGATAAAATGTCCGTGCCGCCCGAACGCTACGTCAGGTGGTCACCAAAAGATTTCTTCTACGTGATGTTGCGCGATCCGGTGCCTGTCGATGCGACCGACGCCCATTATGTGCCCGACGGCGGAACTCAGCCACCGCCCGTCTGGTGGCCCGCGCTGTTCGCGGGAAAGGTTGATGTCTCGGGTGCCGCTGTGGAATTGCTGAGCATCGAAAAGGGTCGCGTACAGTGGGCGCTTCGCGCGGGCACGCTCGAACCTCGGGATCTCGGCGCGCCGTTGATGAAGACGGATCTCGAGGAAGAGCCCAGCCACCGAATGCTCCTCGCGCTCGGCCTGGGACACACGACGCCCGTCACGCGTTACGGGCTCGCCTTCGAAGGCAAGCCTTCGATTCCTTTCAAGAATCAATTGGCCACGCTGGTCGTGTCTCCCCCGTATTCAATTGCGATTTATCAGACGCCGCCGGGTCAACTCAGTTCCAACCAAGATGCGGTACAACTGCCGCTGTTGGCCCGCGACGGCGAGCTTACCAATGAAGGCAGATCGCAAGGAACGCTCCGCCAGCGCGCGGCTTTGTGTGTGAATCCCGAGGGGCGCATCTTCGTCGGGCGAGCGCGCAGCGACAGCAGCATTCCCCTGGCAAGGGTCCTGCTGCGCACGGGCTGTCGCGACGTAGTTGAACTCGATCGCGGCTCGAGCCACCCGAGTTATCTGCACCGCACGGGCACCGATCACCCGCCGACGGGTGGCTACGAGACCACAACGCTTTATGCGCTCGCAGAACCCATGCAGCCGGCGGGCGTGCGCTGGAAACCGGCGGGCAGCAGTCCTTCGACCAAGCCGACGTTATACGACGCGCCCAGAAGGGACAAACTGCGGGGAAATTAGATCCGTTCAGCTTGGCTTAACTCGCTCTCGGCAAGTTTGTCCGGCACTTGGCCACCCTTGTGCTTTCGGCACTTGTTTGCCTCGGGTCCCAATGCGGCGGCAGCGCATAGACACAAGCAGTGGCGTTACTACCATGTGGTATCGATCGTCGCCGAAAAACGCAACGTGAGTTAGCGCGGTTAGAGCAATGAACCCTACGGAAAAAACCAGTGCAGCCGAGTGTTTGGGACGGCCGGGCAACGGGAGCCAAAACACGGTGCAAAGGGCGATTATCAGCCAAAAGTAAGGGTGTTCGTCATTGTCGATGACAGTTTTGGTGATGAATACCAATGCCGCGATCAACAGCGCCTGAACCATGAATGCCAATGACTTACAGCGACGCCGACTGACACCCGCAGCCACGCAGAATAGCGCGAGAATGATCAATGCACGATGGCCTGCCGACAGCCAATCTCGCCCCTTCTGACGTAGCTCTTCAGGCCAAGCGGCTGGGTCCGCCTCGTGCAAGTATTCAATCACGAAGGACTCGTGATCGAATGTCTGGGCAAGTTTTTTTGGAGCTAGGGCCAAAAAGTGGGCAGGGTTATCTTTGATAACCTGAAGACCAATGTTCCACCAACACCGATCTTGCTGCACTTGACCAGTCACCACCGGACAACCATCCGCTGCGCGCAATGTGCGAAAACGACCGCTATCCGTAAGCGCACCGATGGCCAAGTTCCAGCCTGCATTGGTTGACACAAATGCGCATCCGTCCATGCGATGGCAATTGCGCAACGTCCAGGGCAGAACGAATAGGACGCAGAGTGCACTGACAATGGCCGTGCGCGTGACGGCATGCCAAAAAGAAAACGGAAAAAGAACCACCAAGAGGGGCGCCGCGAGCAGGCTTGAAGGACGTACCAGTACCGCGAAGAGCCAATGTTGCGCCCGAGAGCAGTAATGTGATTCTCCGGTCTGGCGCTGCACTATTAAGTAAACCGCAAGAACCACCAGAAACCCAGCAAATGGTTCGGTCATGACCACCGCGCTGTATGCGATGAGTCCTGGGTGAATGGCGGTGAGTACGGCTGCCAATCGCCCACGCCACAAGCCCAAGGCGCGCTTTGCCAGTCGGCTGATGACGACAACAAGACCGGTGCCAGCGAAAGCGTTTACTACCGGCGCCACCCAATTATGCGGCCCCAAAACTGCGTAAAAGATTGCCAAAAATGCGCTGTAACCGACCGGATAATGCGTCCAAGGCTTCCACATTTTCAGGCCGTGCCGGATGACATCCTCGGAATAGCCGAGCCCTTCGGCGATACGCGTCGCGCCAAAATGATAGTAGTGGCCATCCCATACGGGTTCTTTGGCCCAGACCAAAGCCACGTACAATCGGGGTAGCATCGCAATAACAGCGATGGTGATCGTGAACAACCAGTCGGGATGATTGTCCCGTGGTTCGCCCGCAAAATGTTTTAGCCACGTGCTAACGGGGCTCCTCCCAGCCGCTGAGGCCATGTTTGCCATTTCTATTTGAAATGCCGGCACGCCGTGCGTTGGGTTTTCATGGGTGACCCGCACGTCCGTTCCGACGTTTTAATTGTGTTGGTTGTCTGGGCCCCGTCCCAGACAACTGCGTTCTGAAAAGTTGACTCAAGACCAACGAGTTTGGCGCCTTAAACAAACTAATTCGATTCGAGTGTATCATGGCTAGGAGATTCCACGGGCTAGTCACGCCGGGAAATGGCCTCCAATGCTTCGACCTTCGCCACGCATGCGTCGCAAGTAGGTTCGCGTGACTTGAGAAGGATCAAGTTCTAAGCATTTGGCAACCTGCTGCAGAAAACCCCGTGTATAAACCAGCGCAGGCAAGGATTGGTACTCTTCGGCTTCAATCGCACGCAGATGCGAGGCCGAGATTTTCGTACGTCGAGCAATCTCTTCAATTTCAATACCCAGGGATTCTCGAACCTTCAATAAAAGCGCTCCGGTAAACTCCGTTTCAGCAGAAATCTCCCGGGTGAGTTCGTCGCGCAGGAGTTGTCTTTCGGCTGCCAATGCCGAGTCCTGTGGTGTGGTTAGCCCGTTAGAGGGTTGCTCGGGTTCTGGAAAATGGGTTAAATCGTAGGCCCTCCGGCGTAGCGGATCTAGCAACGTGTCGCAGGCTTCCTCAATATTGGCGACCGCCTGTGCCAGCTGGGAATCGTTAAGAATGGACGTCAACGCCAGGCTGTCCGGCTGGTATACGTCTTTCTGTCGCTTATAGGCGCGGCGAATATCTTCGTCCGTGGCCCCACGATTCGTACCTAGGATATCGTAAAAGCTGAGGTCCGGCACCACGATCGGCGGCGGAGGCAATTCGCTGCGTGGCTGGTCCCGAGAGGCTACCAGCGCCATCACTCGGCGCGCAATGCGTTCCAAGTGACGCGCGCTCTTGCTAGTTGGGCTGTCGATTAAAATTGGCCGTTTTCGAACCACACTCAGCCAAACCGAATCATCTTGGTCGATTTGGCCTACCTGGTCCATTCGGACACCGAGATACCGGTGTGCCATCTCACAGATGGCGGAGCCTAAATCGGCATCTTGACGCAATCGAATGCCGTTGACAACCAAGCGCGGGCGCAGGCGTCCGAGTTCACCAGCGGCCATTTCGGCAATTGCCGTGTCAAAGCGTGCCAAAGCGTGGACCACCTCCAGGGGTGCTGGCATAGGTGGCAATTCGCTGAGCACGCGATCCACCATGCGCAACCTGAAGCGGTCCTTTATCAACATGCGCCTGAGCCTTCGCAAGAAAAGCGCGCGCGCAAATCGATAGGTTGCCTCGATGCTGGGAGGCTCCGGAGCAGTGACGCAAATACCAATATCTGCTGACAGGAATAAATCGAGGGTAGGTGGTGCCGTTCCAGCGCCGAGATCTAAAATGACATAGTCGGCCTCTTGCTGGCGCAGTCGTCTGGCAAAATGCGCTTTTCTACCTGGGCGCACCGGAATGGTCGACCCGGTCGTGTACAGTTGGGGCATCAGCGACAGGCCCGGCACGGGAGTAGGAACTGTTCGCAACTCGGCGTCGAGGTTGTCATCGGAATTGGGATCGAATAATTCCGGTGACAAGCCAAGGTGGGTGTGCAGCTCCGCGCCCGAAGGATCGGCGTCAACCAAAATGACTGCCCGGCCCAATTGTGCAAAGTAGACAGCAAGGTTTACCGCGACTGTGCTCTTGCCAACGCCACCTCGCCCGCCTCCAACGGCCAATACGTTGCGCACTGTGCGCGGAGCGACCCCATCGGGGTGCTGCAGCGGGACGCTCGGATTGTCCGGCATGGGACAGCCGTTTTAGCCCGATCGCGCGTCCTATGCACCCCCAACTGCATTCAGGCCAATTCGCTGCTGCCAGACGGCAGATCAGTCCCCCGGTATGGCCTCAGGCCGCCGATGCTGTACGCTGGGCGCCACCATGCGAGACTGGCTGCACCTTTTGGTTTCATTACTAGCGGTCAGCTGCGGCGCCAGCTCCTCCACGAGCGCCACAGCCCCGAGTGCTGCTTTATCAACTGCATCGAACATCGACATTTCGAACCTAACGGCCCGTGAAAGATCCGACTATAGCGAACTCGTCCATTCGCTGCTCGCTCCTTGTCCCGAATTGCCACAGAGCATTGCTGAATGCGTTGAACGGCACTCGGCGTGCAACGCCTGTTTGCCGGCAGCCTTGTTTTTGCGCGATTCTCTAAGTCGCGGACGAACACCTCCGCAGGTGGAAGGCGCGTTTCGCATTCGATTTGATGCCAAGTCTGTCAGTCAAATAGATATTGCAGGTTCACCGCAGAAGGGTGATCCGAACGCTCCGGTAGTTATCGTCGAATGGGCCGATTTCGAGTGCCCATTTTGCGCGCGCGCCGCGAAACTACTGGACGAGGTAGTGAAGAATCGTCCTGGTCGCGTGCGCGCCGTATTCAAGTTCTTTCCTCTAACCGGACATCCCCACGGCGAGCTGACAGCTTGCGCGGCGGCAGCGGCGGATCTTCAGGGCAAATTCTGGCTCATGCACGATCAGTTATTTGACAATCAGTCCGCAGGACTCGATGCGGCAAAAATTCACGATATTGCTGGGAAAATCGGGCTCGATCTCGCGAAATTCGAACGCGATCTTACGTCCGATGAAGTCAAGAACAAGGTTGACAAAGACCGAGCCCAGGCCGACCAATTGGGTCTAACCGGGACGCCTTTTATCTGGGTGAATGGACGGCACGTGGACTCGCATTCATTCAATCTAGAAGATGATCTTTTGCCCTGGGTCGATCTTGAATGGAAACTTCACACTGAATCAAAGAGTGCCCCGTGAAGCCACCTATCGATCCAGGATGTTTCCCGACCGGACAACACTACCCGGGCATTGCGCATCTGCTTCGCGTCGCCGCCATTGGAGTATCCGAAGAGTTCACGGTGGATGCTGAGGTCAGACGTTTGCCCATCGTGGCGATTGACACAGAAACAACCGGGCGCGACGCTTCCGCTGATCGCATCGTAGAAGTAGCCGCGGTCCTGTGGGACGGAACCGACGTTGTAGACCGACTAAGTTGGCTCGTGAACCCGGGCAGGCCGATTCCGAAAGAAGCCACCGACATACACGGCATCTCCGACACTGACGTAGCCGGCCAACCGTCGTTTTCGGAAGTATTGCCAAGCATCCTGAAAGCCCTGAGTGATCGCGTACCGCTCGCGTATAATGCGCCATTTGATCGCCAATTTCTGACGGAAGAATACCATCGTAGCGCCGTTGTAGAGGCACGACAGGTGCCGGCGTTTCGTCGCGACGTGGAATGGATCGACCCATTAATCTGGGTCCGCGAAATACAAAAGAGCGAACGAAGCAAAGCGCTGGGGGACGTTTGCCTGCGATTGGGAATTGCACTCGCTAACGCGCACCGGGCAACGGACGACGCGGAAGCGGCTCTCAAAGTGTTGTTGGCTATAATGCCTGAGCCAAGGATTCCGCGGACATACGCCGCCTTTCTGCAGGAGCAGCGCCGACTCGGTCGGCAACAAGATGAAGAGCGAGCGCGCTGGCGTCGCGAACGGACGCCTTGAGGCCACGCACTAACGGGAATCCACCCAGCCGGTTGCACCCAACCTGCTAATCCACCCTGAAAAGTCGACGAGCCTTGCCTTAGATTTTCACTCCTGACCCGCAGGTTCGTTCAGACGTTTTGATTGTGTTGGTTTTCCGGGTTCCCGACCCGGAAACGGCATCCGAAAAATTTGACTCAAGGACGAACGAGTTTCGCGCGTTAAGGTCGAATCCTCGCAGCCGGTACGACTAGCCATACCATTTCGACCGGACAGGTCGGTAACCCTGAAAAATGTTCAACAATAAGTCGGGGTCGGGGCCCCGTTTGTCAAGTCGAGACTTAATTCAAGCAACCGCTCGTGCGTATCTAAACTGGCAGCCGGCCGCTGGTCGCCGATTTTTGCGCAACGCGCCGTGCACAACCATAACCTTGCCCATCCAGAACCGAACAGGTTTCAGACTAGACCCACGAATCAGGACCCCAACCCCGGCGATGCCAACCGGAAGAATTCTTGCCAGAATTGGTCAAGATTTGGTGACTTAGGGACTAAACATGTGTTGCCATAGGACAATTAACTAATGGGACGCACGCAACAATCAGGGCAAGACTCACAGCTGCATCCGTCGATTGTGGGCGGGCGTGAAGAGTTGCGGGCAAGTGTTCTCAAACCATACCTGTTGCGTTTCCGCGACGAACGTGGCGAGTTGACCGTTCGCGCCCTGCTTTCGACAGTCGGGTTATCGTCGTTGATCCTCGATAACGAAACGGCGTGGATTTCCGTTGGTGCGGCGCGACGCGCTCTAGGCGCGCTGGCAACTGCGTTGGGGCAAGACGCTATCGCTCATTGCTCGGGGTGGGTGACGCATCCTGAAACATTGGGCGGCTATGTGCAGATGTTGCGGGTGGCATCCGAACCGATGGACGTGTATCGATATTTGACGGCTCACGCTGGTGAATCGACCCGAGTTGGCACGTTCGAACTTCGAGAGCTAGCAAAAGGCAAAGTCGAGGTAGCGTATATGCCGCAGCCCGGCACCATCGACGATCAGAAGGATCATCTGCTTTGTCTCGCAAGGTCCGCGGAACTCGAAGGGGTACCGCTGTTTTGGGGACTGCCGCCTGCCTCAATTGAGCATACTGAGTGTTTGTCAAACAATGGGGAGCTTTGCCGCTATATAATTCGTTGGGAAGAACACAGTAAGCATCAATTGTGGCTAGGCATTTCAGGCGGTATCGTTGCGACAGCGGCGCCGGTGGCATTGTCGGGCAACTTTATTGCGACCGGCATAGGGGCAGTCGTTGGTGGAATATTTGGCGGGACCATCAGTTTCCTGTCTGATCGAATTACGCGAGAGCGTAGGGCTCGGTCCTTTGAGAAGCATCGAATCGCCGCTCTTGAGCGTGGGCTTGAGCTACGCGGCCTTGGTACATTGCCGGAAGGAGATCTGGGCGGCACCGTCCTCGGCGGGAAGTATCGAATCCTGCACCGAATTGGATCGGGCGGAATCGGCGCAGTTTATTCGGCGGAGCATGTATCGCTCGGCCATCGAATCGCCGTGAAGCTGCTGCGAGGTGCAGCCGCCGCGGATGCTTCTGAGACGGCGCGTCTGCGCCGGGAAGCTCAAGTCCAGGTGTCAATCGAGCATCCAAACATCATCCGTACCCTAGATTTAGATCAAACGCCTGACGGCAGCATTTACGTGGTAATGGAGTTGCTTCACGGCATCAGCCTCGCGGAAAGATTACGCGAGGGACCAGTGCCACCAGGGCAAGCGGTCTACATTTTCGTTCGAATGTGCCGTGCATTGGAGGCAGCGCATCGCATGGGGGTTATCCACCGAGACTTGAAGCCGGGAAATGTGTTTTTATGTTTTGACGGCTCAGTAAAGGTGCTCGATTTTGGCATGAGCAAATTCGCGCAAGCTGAATCGTTGACCCAAGAGGGCTACACGCTTGGAACACCCGAATACATGTCGCCAGAACAGTGTATTGGGGCTCCACTCGACCCACGTTCGGATTTGTACGCGTTCGGTGTACTAATGTATGAAACTTTGACCGGTGACATACCAATTCAAAGTCGAAATCGGCGTGACTTGCTCGAACTGCATCAGCGCGCGGTTCCCGTGTCGATGCGGGAGCGAAAGCCGGAATTGATGATTCCTGAGGACCTTGACCGGATTGTGCTAGCTTGCCTGGCTAAACGAGCTGGCCAACGGCCGACGAATGCACGTGAATTGGAAAGCCGTTTGGCCCAATTGCCCGTGGAAAGGCCAATTTTCGGCGTGCCCTCGCGCGGGGGACCGATTAGCGCAAATCCTCAGTCTGACAGTTCTTCGAACCCACCGACGCCATCGGTACCGAGGCAGCACATCGGCTGATATTGTACTAGACTGAGCGCATGCGCGCTTGGTTCTGGATGTTCGTTGTCAGCATGACCTTGGCATTAGTTCCGTCCCGCGTTCAGGCGCTAGTGCATGTAGTTCAGCCTGGAGATACCCTGGCCGCAATTGCTGAACGTTACTATGGTCGGATTCAGCACGAGCGGCTGCTAGTCGCAGCGAATCGACTCGATCTTCAGGGAGGAATTCCATTGATCTCCGGCATGCGACTGGAGATACCTGCGGTGAGTCACTACGTGGTAAGAAAGGGTGACACTTGGTCCGGACTGTCTCAGCGTTTCTTGGGACAGAGTCAGCGTTCGGATGTGCTATCGATGTCCAACGGGTCTAGTCCATGGATGACGCCAGAGCCAGGTGCGCGAATTGTCATTCCCTACAACCTGTCGCTCCTGATTGCTGCGGACGAAACGGTGGTTTCAATCGCTCAGAAGTACCTAGGTGATCGAAACAAGGCCTGGATGCTTACACGGTATAATGATTTAAAGAAGGGCAACTTGGAGCGAGGTGCGGTGATATTGATTCCGCTGACCGATATCAATCTATCCGAAGAAGGGCAGCGTTTGGCAACAGAATTCAAATCAATGGAAGCTGACACGACATCGACCGAACAACGGCGGGAACAAAAGCGCGTGGCGGGTGAAATTCCGGCGTTAATTGCCGATGTTCACGGGGGCCGATATGTTGACGCCGTCGCTCGTGCCAACCGATTCGTGGCCACACGGTCGCTTACGGTGCCACAGCAGGCGGTTGTTTATCGCCAACTGCTCGAAGCCTACGTTGCTCTAGATGCCCCAGGTCTTGCAGCGGCCGCCTGTGGTGAATGGAAAGCCACCGATCCTAGCGCAATACTTGACCCTGTGAAACTTAGCCCAAAGATTATCGCCGCCTGTCGGCAGAGCGCCAAGTAGCCTTTACTGCATCTGCTCCTCGGCGGAAAAAACAACCTGAAACCTAATGTCAGGCGTCCGTTTACGGTTGATTTCTGCTGCGACTTGTCGTCGCAACCAGGGACGATGCTCCATCGAGTGCCGCCATCAGGACTTCGGGTGAGCGGCTCAACAGGACATACGCTATGGTCTCAGACATCGGAATATCCAGGGATATTCCTCAAAAACCCTTCGGGTTTCGTCCGAGCGCTATAATTTACGCGGTCACTGGCCTAAAAGCCACGCATTGCGGTATATCAGGCTCAAGTAAGGAATTCTTGCAATGCGTAAGGCTGATTGGTTACTCGCGACGGCAATCTTGGCGGTAGGTTTTGGTTTCGGGCATGCCGGCTGTTACACGAGCGGAACTCCCGGAGGGCTAGGCGCGGGTGGCGCAAGCACCAGCGACGCTAGTACAAGTGCCGGCGGCTTGGACGCCAGTACCAATGCTTTAGGAGGGTCGTCATCGTGCCGAGGCAATTCCGATTGCGCCAGTCCCAATCATGTCTGCACACAGGATGGGGGCCAGTGCGTTGAATGTGTTGTGAACCAGGACTGCGTTGCCGATGCCGGCGCGGGCGGTGCTGGTGGCTCTGGCGCTTCGAGCAACAGCTACTGCTTTCAAAATACGTGCAACACTTATAAGACTTGTGGAAACTCACTCCAATGCACGGGTTTTGCTGACGCCGGAGTTTGTGATTCAAATTCGCATTGTGTTCAATGCGTCAATGATCCGGATTGCGCCAGCTTAGGGGTTCTTATCAAGTGTTCTGGATATTTGTGTAGCCTGCCGTGCAATTCAGATACCCTTTGCACGCCGATTGGTCTTTTGTGCAATGTGGACGCGGGAGTATGCACGGCACCTTGTGCTGTCAACTCAGATTGTCATCCGGGCAACATTTGCGGCGCTGATCACAAGTGCGCGCCGAGCAACTCGGTTCCATGAAGCGCAAATTACCTCGGTCTGGTCGTGGCGGCTTTGGACGACCCGACTGACGAGTGGGTCAAACGACCCAAAGATCAGAGACACTCTTGGATGATACGGACTCTAGACTCGGGTATTCCCTGGACTGGCTGGTTCCTAGTATATGAACTTGGCCATGTAGCCTAGCACGAACTATTGGGGCGCAATACATTCTGGACACATTCCAGAAACATCGTACGCAGTACACCCCGTGCAATTCGAAGAGCGCTGGGCTAACCACCCAGCCGCAAGGAGACCCACAACCCATGCCCACTGCTCGCAAGCGCATCGCCGTTTCCCTCGAACGCGAGATTCCGGAACGGGAAGATTACAAGAACAAGCCGGCTCAGAAGATCTACGGATCGTTGGTCTTCAACGACGCCGCTCAGAAGCAATATCTTTCAAAGGACGTCTACAAGAAGTTGCGCGCAACCACCCAGCGCGGCGAGCCGATTGATGCGTCAATTTCGAATCAAGTTGCTCAGGGCTTACAGGAGTGGGCAATGGAGCACGGCGCCAGCCATTACACGCATTGGTTCGTGCCGATGACAGGTCTAACGGCGGAGAAGCATGACACCTTCTTGGAGCCGAATGGGGACGGCGGTGCATCGGTCGAGTTTAGTGGGAAGACATTGATTAAGGGTGAACCGGACGCGTCTTCATTTCCGTCTGGCGGTACTCGCACCACCTTCGAAGCACGCGGCTATACCGTGTGGGATCCTTCAAGTCCCCCATACATTCAGGAAGAAGTCAACGGCGCAACGCTCACCATTCCAACGGCCTTCGTCAGTTACACCGGGGAAGCTCTCGACCTGAAGACACCACTACTGCGTTCCGGTGAGGCCCTATCCACGCAGGCTATTCGCCTACTGCGACTATTCGGCAATATTACGGCCACCCACGTGTTTACGACACTCGGGCCGGAGCAGGAGTACTTCCTAATCGACCGACAATACTATGAATTACGTCCCGACTTGATCGCCACGGGTCGTACGCTCTTCGGCGCGCCGCCTTACCGCGGACAAGAGCTCGAAGATCACTACTTTGGCGCCATCCGTGAACGCAACTTGGCGTTTATGATGGACTTGGATCGCGAGCTGTGGCGCCTCGGTATTCCCTCAAAGACGCGGCACAACGAGGTTGCTCCAGCTCAATTTGAGCTTGCACCCATCTTCGAGAAAACGTCGCTCGGAGCGGATCACAACATGATCGTCATGGAGACCATGCGGCGCGTCGCACTTCGGCATGACTTGGTCTGCCTGCTTCACGAAAAGCCCTTTGCCGGTATCAATGGCAGCGGCAAACACAATAACTGGTCAATGTCCACCGACACGGGCGAAAATCTCCTCGAGCCCGGCAAAACACCCCACGCGAATGCACAATTCCTGGCCTTCCTGGTGGCAACTATTGCAGCCGTTGACGAGTATGCCGAACTACTACGCATTGCAGTGTCCGGCCCAGCCAACGATCACAGGCTCGGGGCCAACGAGGCGCCACCGGCTATTATGAGTATATTCTTGGGCGAACAGCTCGACGACATCATGGTCCAACTGGAAACTGGGCATCCGACGAAGAGCTCGGGTGGCGGCGTAATGGAACTGGGTGTATCTACACTGCCCGCGCTGAGCAAAGACGCAACAGATCGTAACCGCACGTCGCCCTTTGCATTCACCGGCAACAAGTTTGAGTTTCGTGCCGTGGGTTCCTCGGCACCGTGCTATTGGCCCAACGCGGTTCTCAACACCATTGTAGCCGAAAAGGTCAAATTGCTGGCTGATGAACTCGAGAAGGCCAAAGGTGCTGACTTCAACAAAACACTCACCGATATTTTGCGCAGCTGGGTCAAGAAGCACAAGAAGGTGTTCTTCTCTGGGAATAATTACGCCGAGGATTGGCATTCGGAGGCAGAAAAGCGCGGCCTGCCGAATCTCAAGGACACGGTTGAATGCCTGATTGCGGCCACCAAGGAAGAGTACGTTGCCTTGTTTGAGAGGCATAAGGTGCTCTCGAAAATCGAGTACGAGGCCCGTACGGAAATTGGTTGGGAACGTTATGTCAAGATCCTCAACATTGAAGGCACCGCAACGCTGGACATCGCGCGAAATCAGATATTACCCGCCGCGATTATTTACCAGAAGCACGTGGCTGATTCGATCAATGCGTTGAAATCTGCGGGCATTACGCCGCCACCGGCACAAATTGAATTGCTGACGACGGTAGCCAACGGGGCCGCGTCGCTAAAAAGTGCTCTAGATAGCTTAGAGGCAAGCCTGGCAAAAGCGAATGGGACCGACGCTCACCATCAGGGCGAGACCTTCCGTAATCTCATCATTCCTGCAATGGTTGCCGTGCGAAAAATTGCCGATGACCTCGAAGGCTTGGTCCAGGACGACCTGTGGCCATTGCCCAAGTACCGCGAAATGCTGTTCCAATACTGAATTTGTCTGACCGATGAACCCCATGCCTGCTTAGCGCGGGCGTGGGGTTCTTAATTTCTACAGCACGACACCGTGAAGAATCAGACCTGCAACATTGAAATAAATTACCAGGCCTGATACGTTCGACGAGTGTCGCCACAAAGGGCGCAGATGCACTTGCCGGATCGAATCCAAATCGGCGAATCACGAAGGGAAGCATGGAGCCCATTACGGTTCCCCAAGTGACAACGCCAACCAGACTCACCGCAACACTAGCCGCCACGTAAGCATAGTTTGGCCCATACGTGCCAAACATAAATTGCCACGCCAAAATGCGGAGTAGACCAAGCGTTGCAAGGATGAATCCCAGCGATACACCGGCGCCAATTTCTCGCCGCATGATTCGCCACCAGTCGCGAATTCCAACTTCGCCGAGCGCCATCGCGCGGATAATCAGGGTAGTCGCTTGGGACCCCGAATTGCCACCGCTCGATATGATGAGAGGGACAAATAATGCGAGCACGACAGCGCGTGCAATTTCCGATTCAAAATGACCCATCGCGCTCGCGGTGAGCATTTCTCCCAAGAAAAGTGCGGATAGCCACCCGGCGCGCTTCTTGACCATGGCAAGCAGTCCGGTTCGCATGTAGGGCGTATCCAGGGCCTCCATACCGCCTAGTTTCTGGATATCCTCCGTGGCCTCGCTAAGCACGACTTCGACTATGTCGTCTGCCGTAACTATGCCTTTCATGCGCCCTTCGCCGTCAACAACGGGAATTGCGGTCAGTCCGTGCTTTGCGAATATTCGAGCGACAGCCTCTTGGTCCATCGTATCGAGCACGCTGATGACTTCTTGCTCCATGACGTCGCGCAAGATCTTGGCCCCTGACTCCCGGAACAGATCGCGGAACGAGACAACGCCAATCAGTCGTTGATTCACATCGAGAACGTACGAATAGTTTAAGGTCTCCAAGTGCTCGCGGGCCTGACGGCGAAGGTAATGTACGGCTTCGTCAATCGTCATCTCTGGCCGCAGGCGTGCGAATCTGGGGCTCATCAATCCGCCGGCTGCATCCTCTGCATAGGCGAGGAGCCCCTGAATTTCTCGACGAAACGCCTCGTCGATTAAGGCCAGCACGGCAGCGCGCTCATCTTCGGGAAATTCTTGAATGACGTCGGCTGCGTCATCCGGGGGCAGAAGATGAAACCACAAGCGACGCTCCGCCTGCGGCATCGCACGCAGCATTACCGCCTGATCATGGGCCGGCAATCCAAGAAAGAAATCGTCAGCTGCCTCACGATCGAGTGCCGAGAACCCTTCAAATCTTTCCTCTGCGTCCAAAACCGGCCACGCATCGCGAAGTTCATCTATTGTCAACGGTGCTTCAGATATCGGGGGCATCGCAACTCCTGGGCACACGGAGCTACGTTAGCGACCCCGTGTGCCTAACGTTGAGGACTTGGGCTATCAGCGGAAGATTGCACGGACGGAAACCTCAGAACGGGCCCCGATCTACCACCAGAATGAAATGGATCAAGGCCGAATACTACCCGCCATTTTCCCCCGATTCCGAGAGGAGTAAAAACTTACGATTCATCAGACCCAGGCAAAGAGAGCAGATCAATCGATTCAAGTTGAGGGAGCGACTCGCTCGCAATCGCTTGAAGTTCACCCACCATGGCGCTCATATTGCCGGTGACACGTTCAATCTGTGATTCACGTTTCTTCCAAAGCCTCAGAAGTGCGCTTTTCTCTTGATCCAGGTCGTGCTTCATTGCAGTAAATGTCTCGACGACCGCGCGCACTCGTTGGGCAAATTGCAGACTGCACAGATAGTCGTAAAGAGCCTCAACCTTTTCACTCTTGCCCGTGTTTGCAAGCTTCAGATTATGAGCTTCAATTAGCATTAAACGAAGGGTTTGCGCGATCGGCTTTACTGACTGTTCTTTAGCAATCCAGATTCCACTTTGTACCAGAAACGGTTCATCGCTTCCATCCGGCATGCAGGTTGAAACAATTACGGCCAATTCGGCGTTTGCTTCCAATTGGTCATCTTTGAGTTTTTGTACCCATTTCTCGGACCAGTTCTCGGCACGCTTAGCTTCCCAGATTATCGTACCGCACAGTTGACCGGCAGTGGTGTAAACCATTTGCAAGACATCGGCGCCACGCTGGCCTTTTCGCACCGGATCGATCCGGTCATGGGGAAAGGCTGTGCGAAGCATTTGCTCGATCTCGAGTTCAAACACCTCACCTTGCAACTGCTGAGAACCTCGCTCAAGTTTTCTGGTCAATTCCTGCACGTTGCTTTGCGCGTCTTCGAGCTTCTTCTTGTACTCGGCTTCCTTCAGGTGAAAACGCTCCGCTTCAGTTTTCGAAGCCTGCTCTTGAATAGCCTGACGCTCTTGGTCAATGCGCCTCTGCACTTGCAGCTCTAGATTGTCCTTTTCTTGCTGAAGCGTCTGCTTCTCTTTTCTGAGAGCCAGCTCGTTGTCTCGAAACTCTTTGATGGCAGCATCCCGGGCTGCCAGGTCCCCGGCTAGTGCATTTTTCTCTGCTTCAAAGTCCAGGATTGCCTGGGCCCGCGCCTCAGTGACGGCTTTTTCAACGGTGGCCTCCATTTTATGTAAGGCGGCTTCATTGGCATGCAATTGCTCGAGCAATTCTGATTGCTTATCTAGATACGTCCTCTTTGCCTTTCGTTCTTCGTCCTTTCGGATATCTTCGCGTACTTCCTGCTCGCGTTTTTCACTTGCGTCTTCGAATTCCTTTTCGTATCTCTGAATCGTTTGTTTCGTAATTCCTTGATGTAAAGGAAAACTCTCGGTACATTTTGGGCAAATAATGGCTTCCTCGGAAGTCAGGATGATCTTCGTCGCCATGGCGGACCGCGGTATTGTCGGCGCGGGCCGTCGATACGTCAACCTTATTTGAAACCTGTACGCGGGTGTGCATTCAGATGTTTTTGTCACATCGGCACGTGGCCTCACGTGGCGTCGCCCCGTGATTGTACCAAGTTTTCTTGCAAACTAGGCAGTCTCACTTTGCTCAGAAGCCAACCTCCCACCACAAATAGGACCAATATCGATAAGATCCCCTGGCGTGAATTGTTCGTAAAGAGTCCCACCCAGCCCATCAACAGCGGGCCAAAAAATGCCGCAGACTTATCCAATACGCCGTAAAAGCCGAAGTACTCACTGGATCGATCCGCAGGTATCAGTTGACTATAAATTGATCGGCTCAGCGACTGCACCCCGCCCTGAACAAGCCCGACGGTGGCCGCTAGGGCATAAAATTCTGCGGCTGTATGCATACGAGCCGCAAATACGGTGACAACCGCGTAAACAGCAATGCCGAGCAACACACTGCGCTGGGCACCCCACCGTTCGCCAAGGCGCCCAAACACTATGGCTGCCGGAAATCCAATGAATTGTGTGAGCAAAAGCGCCGAGATGAGGTGTCTCGTGGCAAGCCCAATGCTTGCGCCGTAGTCGAGAGCCATGCGAATGACGGTTCCCACACCATCGATGTAGAACCAATAAGCGATTAGAAAAACCAGAAGCGCACGCTGTCTGGGCAGGGCTTTAGCAGTTGTCCATAATTCGCGCAGAGCACTTGCCACACCCCCTCCAACACTCGCAACTTGTGTCCCCTGCGGTTCGCGGACCCAGCGCAAAAGCGGCACCGTGAAAATCGCCCACCAAAGGGCTACAGACAAAAAGGAAAGTCGCACTGCTTGATCCGAATCATGAATATGAAAAAGCGATGGCTTTAACACCATTGCGACGTTGACCAAGAAGAGCAACCCACCGCCTAAATAGCCAAGCGCATAGCCCAATGCAGACACCCGGTCGCGCTCGCTTTCCTTGGCGACAGAGACCAACAACGCATCATAGAATACGTTTGAAAGTGAAAAGCCTGCATTGGCGAGGGCAAACACGAAAGCTGCCATGAACCAGTTGCCGCGACCAATAAAAGCAAGCATTGCCGTGGCCGCACTCCCCAGAAGCGTTCCAAGGCTCAAGGCCCGTTTGCGCCACGCTGCACCGTCAGCGATTGCACCGAGAACCGGTGCAAGCACAACGACAACCAGGATCGATACTGAACTAGCCGAGGCAAGTTGACTAGTTACCACAACGGCAGGCTCGCCATGGGAGTACACGTGCCTGAAAAACACCGGAAAGAACCCGGCGAGCACGGTGGTCGCAAACGCGGAATTTGCCCAATCATACAAAGACCAGCCCCAAATAGCTCGTTTTGAATGGTCGGTTTTCGCTAACAATTGGTCGCGCTTAGTCATAATATGGATATTTGTACTATATATGCCTAAATTGGGCTCTGTTGCCTAGTTGCCTAGACAGTCGCCGGCGAAAAACTCAGAAGCCCCAAGATATGTTTAACAAAAAGCCGCGTGCGGGGTCGGGGCCCTCAAAGCGCTTGCCGAAGACACCGGGCTTCCTTTAGGCTGTTTGGCATGCGTGACCATGACGCCGCAGCCAAAACCATGCTCGCCGCTCCCGAGCGGTTATCACGCTGGCGCCGCGTTCTTCGGATTTCGATGCTCCTGTTGGTAACGCATGCGGCGACCTGGGGGATCGGGCGCAGCCAAGGATGGTGGGCGACTCGCACGGTCGAAGAAAAGGTGAATCGGGTTACGCGAGAGTTACAAACGGCAAGGGATTTATTGATGCGATTTGAGGCACGTCGGCGACTTGAGCAAGCTCAAGATGCGCTAGATGCCAGAAATTTCGGTATTGCACAGCGGCAAGTTCAGCTGGCGTCCCAATTGCTTCTTGCAAGTCATCCGTCGTCGGAATTATCTCCGCTGTCCGATGCGCTTGCGAAATATCGACCGGTTGTGACAGACGACCTTGCCGGTCAACATCAGCAACTTGCTAGCTGGATAGGCCAGCTCGACGTGCAATTGCCGCAACAGCAGCAGCCTTGACAGGTTCCTGGCCCCGGCGGATCAGCAATTGCGTCGAAGGGGCCACCCCGGGGCTGGCGCCGCCCCGAAAACTGCGCCAGATTTCGCGCCCCCGATGAGTACACTCGCGAATCTTGTCGCACGTCGCCGCACGTTTGCGATCATATCCCATCCCGACGCGGGAAAAACAACTTTGACCGAGAAGCTATTGCTCTTTGGGGGCGCGATTCAGCTTGCTGGTGCTGTCAAAGCAAGAGGGGACCAAAGGCGTGCCCATTCCGACTGGATGAAAGTCGAACGCGAACGAGGCATATCTGTGACTGCCTCAGCTATGACCTTCGATTGGGAGGGCGTCACTTTCAACCTTTTGGATACACCAGGTCACCAAGATTTCAGTGAAGACACCTATCGGGTTCTAACGGCGGTAGATTCGGCAGTGATGGTTCTAGATGCGGCAAAAGGCATCGAAACACAAACACGCAAACTGTTCGAAGTATGCCGATTGAGAGATGTCCCCATCCTGACCTTTATAAATAAGCTAGATCGCGAAGGACGTGATCCGTTTACCCTTCTGGACGAGATCGAGCAAACTCTTGCGCTGGACGTGACTGTCGCCAGTTGGCCAATTGGCATAGGCCGCGATTTTCTAGGGTGCTACGACTTGTTGCGCGATCGATTACTGCTCTTTGATCGAAAAGACAAGGACACCGACGCCGAGGTGTGTTCCGGTCTAAACGACCCAAAGCTTGACAAGCTGTTGCCTGAAGGCGCGGTAAACCGGTTGCGTGAGGAAGTCGCAATGGCTCGCGGATTGTGCAAGCCTTTTGACCTTCAAGCGTACCGGAAGGTCACTTGACGCCCATATTCTTTGGAAGTGCTCTGAACAATTTTGGTGTGCGCGAAATGATTCGCGGCATTCACGACTATGCGCCAGCTCCGCGACCTCAAAAAGCAAAGCAACGGCTGGTAGCTCCGGACGAAGACCAAGTTACGGCATTTGTATTCAAGATTCAGGCAAACATGGACCCCAAACACCGAGACCGAGTGGCCTTCATTCGAATATGTTCAGGACACTTCCATCGGGGAATGAAGCTGCTTCACGTGCACTCGGGCATTGAGATGCCCATCCACAATCCGATGTTCTTCTTGGCACAGGATCGCGAAATAGTAGATGAAGCAGTGGCGGGAGACATTCTGGGCATTCCCTAATCACGGCAAGCTACGCATTGGCGACACACTTACTGAAGGCGAAACGCTAGCATACGTCGGAATCCCCAGTTTTGCGCCTGAGCTTTTGCAGCGAGTGCGTGCGACGGATCCCTTGCGTGCCAAGCACTTAGGTCGGGCTTTGGAGCAATTGGCGGAAGAGGGTGCCGCGCGCGTATTTAAGCCGCGCTTCGGCACGAGTGCCATCGTTGGTGTAGTGGGATCACTTCAATTTGATGTGCTCGCTGATCGAATTCGTACGGAATACAATATTCCCGTGGCGTTTGAAGGCACTTCCCTATTTACCGCGCGCTGGGTCGAGGCGGATTCACATAGGACGCTTGACGAATTCTCAACTGCTAATGAGTCCAGCATGGCAGACGATCATGCTGGCGCGCCGGTTTTTTTGGCGCGCAATTCGTGGCATCTGGACACAGCCAAGAAAGACTGGCCCAATGTGAGATTTCTCGAAGTCAAAGAGCAGGCGTGGAACACGTGAAGACTTATCAGATTGGGTCTCGAGCGTTGACCACTGTGAAGCAAATACGTCATGGCGCTTGAATCAAGATTTCAGGATGCCGTTTTCGGGTCCGGGCCCCGAAAACCATCACAATCAAAACATCGCGACGAACTTGCGGGTTAGAAGTGAAAATCTAATGTTCAGGTTACCGGCGTGTCCAGTTGGCATGGTACGAATAGCGATACCGGTTGGGAGCAGTCTCGCTAGTTATCCGACTTCAATATACGTGCTGGTTCCCCGAGGAATTCGAAATGCATCGTGTCTTTGAGCGCGTCATGACCTAACCAGTAAAAGCCATATCGCTCGAATACTGTAATCCAACAGATTGGCATATCCATGCGTTCCAAATCAGTCTTCTTTCCCTGACAGCGTGGGCTACTTCGCCAGGGTTCGATACAGTTGCAACAGGGGTTTCTCAAAGGATCGATGTCAATTGCAATGCCGTACACATGATTAGAAACGTCTCCGTCAAAATAGGTATTCTTCTCGCGAAGACCCGACAAAGCCTTGGGGTTGATAGGGAGAATCCGCGCATTGTATGCGAAGGGCTTGTTCCACACAGTGCAGAGCCGGAATCATTCGTTCGTGGAGCCTCACAGACAGCCAAAGAATTTGATCGTATGCATCTGGCTACTCAGCGACTTGCTGTTCCAGCCGTAGCTGCCAAATCCCGAGTAGTAGCCAAACTGTTCGGTGCGGTAGCGAATCGAACGGGCCACAGCGTCTTTCCACTCGCGTCGAGCTGCCGCTGTAGCCAACGACCGTCCGTTGTAATGCGCATTGATTAGGAACTCTTGGGGGGACTGCTCGTTGCACAAGTTAACCTAGGATGGCCTTCCGTAGGTGGCTGTACGATTATCGACGGCGCCGTGTTGATTGGGGCCTCGGATGCTGCGGGACTTGCCATCGAAGTACCTGAACCGCGTGACCCTTCGGAAAGTCCCTTTGCAGATTTTGTGGTGTGACGGCACGCTGCCACCGATTGCAATCAGAAACAAAAGCAAGGCGATTGCGCGCGCGTGCAAGATCATCGACAGATTCGGATAGTAGGTCGTCTCATCAGATTGACGAGCCATTCGAACCGGCACAGGGAAGGTTTTCACTCGGTGTTTATTGCGTATCAGCGCTACAGCAACGTCTGCGCGTCTGAAGCGGGCTCGTTAGATGTGCTTTCCAGCTTCCGGGATGTCAAATCCAAAGTAATCTCGGGCGTTGCGGAAGCTGATATCGACCACCAGCTTGCCGAGCAGCGCTTCATCATTGGGAATTAGGCCCCGGTGTACATCATGGCCAAGCATATTGCACAGCAGACGCCGAAAATACTCGTGCCGAGAGAACGAAAGAAAGCTGCGTGAGTCCGTCAACATGCCGATGAAGCGCGATAGTAGGCCTAGATTGGACAGCGCATTGAACTGCTTTTCCATGCCGTCCAATTGGTCAAGAAACCACCAGGCCGCTCCGTATTGAAGCTTACCAGGGACAGAGCCGTCTTGGAAATTGCCGATCATTGACGCAAATAGTTCATTGTCACGCGGGTTCAGATTATAAAGAATGGTTTTGGGCAGTTGACCCTTGCGCTCGAGTTGATCCAAAAACTTCGCCAAGGGGCGCGCCATTTCAAAATCGCCGATTGAATCAAAACCCGTGTTCGGCCCCAGGCGTTCGAACATACGCGAGTTATTGTTGCGCAGTGCGCCTATATGCAACTGCTGAGCCCAACCGCGCTGATGGTCCATCAATCCAAATTCGTGCATCAAGGCCGACTTGTATTTCCAAGCTTCGGCTTCGGAGATCGACTGCCCTTGACGTAGGCTATCAAAGGCGCGGCGCACTTCCGACAAGCTGTAATACTCCGAGTACGCAGTTTCCAGACCGTGATCTGAAGCTCGACAGCCTTGCTCGTGAAAAAAACTGTGACGCTCTTCGAGTGCCGTCAAGAACTGATCAAAGGTTTTGATTTCCATTCGTGCCATGACTGACAAGCAATCCACCCAGCGGTTAAACGCGTCGGGATCGTCGACTTTCATCGCGTTGTCGGGGCGCCAGGTGGGGAACATGCGCACCCGTTGAGCCGCATCGGACTTTGCATACGCAATGTGATGTTCAAGTGGGTCCGTGGGATCGTCCGTCGTGCAGGCGACCAATACGTTGTACTGAGCCAGCAGCCCTTGCGTTGAAAAGGCGTCGTCCTGTAGCATTACCTGAGTTTGCTCAAAAATGGTGCGCGCGGTGCTTTCGTCGAGCAGCTGGCGAATGCCAAAGGGAAATTTGAGTTCGAGATGCGTCCAATGATAAAGGGGACTTCTCAACGTATAGGGAACCGTTTTTGCCCAAGCTTGGAATTTCTCCCAATTCGAAATGGGACCAGTGCAGAATTGCTCAGCCACGCCGTTGCTGCGCATGGCGCGCCACTTGTAATGGTCCCCCGCCAGCCAAAGGTCGGTGATCGAAGCAAAACGGTGATTGTTGGCGATTTGCTCTGGTGGTAGATGGCTGTGGTAGTCGATTATTGGTAGGTTCTCTGCGTAGTCGTGAAAGAGCCGGCGCGCAGTCTCGGTCTCCAGCAAGAATTCGGGGTCAAATAGGGTGGCAAACATGGTTTTATCCCATGAGCCGGCATGCGGGATGCTAAGCGACAGCGTGCGGCTCGTCACTGGACCACCACCGATGTACGCTGCATGCCGCAGTTAGGCAAGCCCCCTTGGCGATAAGCCGCATGTTCAAGCATAAAGGTCATTCTCTATGAAGATCAAACAAGTCTCGGACTGCCGTTGGGACTTGGTAAGTCCGAGTGACACATCCATGGTGTCGCGCTCGGGGGTCGAACGGTTAATCAAAGGCGAAAGCGTAAGGATATCACTTTGGGTGGCCCAAGTTATCTCCGCGCGCTACGCGCCCCGTTGCCGCAAGTGAAGTCGGTCCCAACGGGTGGCGTCGATTTGAACACGGCGCCCGAGTTCATCGCGGCAGGAGCGTCAGCTGACTCCGATATTCTGAAGCTTCAGCAGGAAGTCATTGATTCTGAAGCACCAGCTAGAACTGGAGCGGCAGAGGTCGCTTGAGAGGGAGCGGCGCGACCAGTCCGAACGGCGAGCGTCAGAGGAAGTGCTTCGCCGAGTCAATCGACAACTTCAAATGATAAGTGATTGTAACCAGGCATTGATTCGCGCTAGCGATGAAATTGAACTGCTTTCCACAGTCTGCAAAATCGCCATTGAGATTGGTGGATACCGAATGGCTTGGGTTGGTTTTGCAGAAAATGACGAATTGAAAACCGTGCGTCCGGTAGCTTACGCGGGTTTCGAAGATGGCTATGTTCAGGGTATACGCGTTACTTGGTCCGATACTGAGACTGGGCGTGGACCAATTGGAATGGCGATTCGAACCTTGCAACCTTGTCCGTTCCAAAACATTGCCGACAATCCGCAATTTATCCCTTGGCGCCCGGAAGCACTGAGACGTGGCTATGCCTCGGTATGTGGCTTACCGCTGATTGCCAACACTCAAGTCCTCGGCGCGTTTGGCATTTACTCCGATTCTTCCTGCGCTTTCGACGCAGACGAAGTTTCTCTACTCGCAGAATTAGCTTGTGACTGGCGTTTGGTGTCGTCGTATTGAGGACGCGTAACGAACATAGGCGTGCCGAACAAGCATTGGTCGCGAGCGAGGAGCGGTTCAAACGGCTCGTACAAAACTCGAATGACATCATCGCTACTATAGACGAGAACTTTGTTTACACATCTGTCAGCGGACCCGTAAATAATATTGTAGGGTTCCAGCCAGAGGAATTGGTCGGCACAAGTAGCCTGAATTCGATCCACCCCGCCGATATCAAGACTGCAAAAGTAGGTTTTTTCGAAGGTCTAAAACTGCCCAATGCGATGCGCACGCTCGAGTACAGATTTCGACACAAGCTGGGGGCTTGGGTATACGTGGAAGCGGTCGGAACCAATCGCCTGTATGACGCTGCTGTTGGAGGAATAGTCCTAAATATTAGGGATATTTCAGAGCGAAAAAAGGGCGAAACGGAACGGGCCAATCTGCAAAATCAGTTGCAACAGGCCATGAAAATAGAGGCCGTTGGGCGTTTGGCTGGGGGAATTGCTCACGACTTCAACAACTTGCTTACGGTGGTTAACGGCAACATCGATTTAGCCAAATTAGCACTCGATCCCGTGGACCCAGTCGTTCAACATCTCAACGAAGTGGCCAATGCCAGCCAAAGCGCTGCAGCACTGACCCGTCAACTCCTTTCGTTTTCTCGGAGGCAAATCATTGAGCCTCGAGCGGTTAACCTAAATGTCTTAGTTGACAATCTTCAAAAAATGTTGGTTCGGCTGATTAGCGAGGACATTGTATTTCAAACACTATTGACCAAGGATATTTATCCGGTATACATTGACCCAGGACAGTTTGAGCAAGTGCTGCTCAATTTGGTCGTGAATGTGCGAGACGCCATGCCAGGGGGTGGCAATCTTCTGATCGAAACGGCCAACGTGGAATTGGATGCTGACTACTGCCAGCGCTACCCCAAAGTGCAACCCGGTCAGTTTGTATTGCTCGCCGTTAGCGACACAGGTCACGGCATGAGCGAAGAAGTCCGGCTGCGTCTCTTCGAACCATTTTTTACGACCAAACCCAAAGGACAGGATACCGGCCTTGGCCTTGCTACCATCTTTGGGGCGGTCAATCAGCCCGCCGGCGGGAGATACCGCGGAGAAACTTGTTGGGCTAGGGCAAGGGTCCTATGTTCCAACGGGGCATGAGACGGTGCTGCTCGTAGAGGACGAGTCTAGTGTCCGTGACCTTACTTGGCGAATCCTGCGGCGGCTGGGGTACCAAGTATTGATCGCTGCCAATGGTAGCGAAGCCCTGAGCTATCCCCTCATTTTTGTTGCGGCAGCGGCAGTTCGAACTTGAGGATTTCACCGAGGAATTTGTGCTCGCGGACGATCTTGTCGTAGGTGGTCATGAGTCGGTCGAACCAATCGTCGCGCATATTGGGCAGACAGCTGTACCAGTACAGGCCTTGGTTGAATAGGGACCTGGTGCGCTTGGGGGAGGTGTTCGCTTTTAGTGTACGGTCCAGGCCGGATGCTTCGCTTGCAGCCCCAAGTAGAGTCAGCAATGTGTGCGCAATGGCAATCAAGAAGAGAGGCCGATCTCGTCGCTTGCCATCGCCGATGTGCGTTGCTCGGAGCCCGAGCCCAAAGGTAATGTCTTTCGTGTCTCGGAAAGTCTCCTCTATCGAAAATCTCCGTGATTAGGCCTGGGAACGATCGTGAAGAAGCGCAGCGTTGATTACCGTTCTAGACTCAAGCGCTCGAAGCCGTCCAGAGCCCGCTCGATGAGGTTAAGGAACGCGCGCCGGCCCGATTGCCGTAGCAACTCAAGGGACGGGAATGCGTAGTTGCAGGGCGCAATCACGTCTTCACCGCGCTCCCATGGGTACTCGGTGTTCTCAGGCACCGTCGTGCGGTCAATCGCTGGCGCAAGTTTCTCGATTTCTCGCGCGAGCGAGCGTGCTCGGGTGGGCGGTAAATGCCCCAATCCGATCGTGCCTGCGCAATGAAGGCTTCGGCAAACGCTCGTCGGCGTTCGTCTTCAGTCATGCCGCTTGCGGACGCTCAAAGAGTTGCGCCTTGTTCAGCGACCAGCCGCTCGGAAGTTTGATCTCGTTGCGTTGAATGCTCTCGAATTCCTCCGGAGTGACCTCGGCAATCACCGTTGGGAATGGCACCGCCTCGGACGGAGAGAACGCGAAGGGCTCGACGCTGCCCGTGGCGACCGTAGCCACGTTCGCTTCGAGAAGCTTGATGGGCTCGTCTGGCGCGTCCTCCGCATCCGCAAAGATGCGGAGCACCTGCTTGAGGTCGGGCTCCACCCTGAAGTGCCACTCAACAAGCTCGCGAGCTGTCTCGTTTTTCGTGATCGCCATCGGAGCTAGGATAGCACACCCGGTGAGGAGTTCTTGGTGGCTTGCGCCCTCTCTTGCCCCCGTAGGGTGCAAATAATGGAACGACGGTGATTGGTGCTGGTTGGATGTGATAGAGACGGTCCTCATTCGACCGCCGCTCATGAACCTCTACCTCCAATTCATCCTGTTTACTCTTGCCGGTTGGGTCAACCGACACCAGCAGGCAGTCATTGAGTACCTTCAAGCCGAGAATCTGCGCGAGCAGCTTGGCAAGAAGCGCATTCGATGGACCGACGCACAGCGTCTACGCCTCGCCGAGAAATCCAAGATCCCTTATGTGAATACGTAAAGAACTCATTTTTTCGGCAAATCGAGTACCTTTCAGTGCACTCGGCAGGGTTTGAACCTGCAATCCCGGCTCGGGACCCGATTTAGAATCGGGTGCGTTTATCAGTTTCGCACCGAGTGCATATTGACGCCCAACTTCCGCTAGGGTTCGATCACCACGGCTAGCCACCCTGAGTTATTGTGGTGCAAGATATAGGTGGTTGATGCGACGACCAATGGGACGCCAAAACTAACCAGCATTGCATTTTGAGCACGATGAGAGAGTCGCACGACCGAGAAGCTAGTCCGGCCCGTAGCAATGAGCAAAGTGATCGACAGACCATAGGCGTTTTGAACTACACCAGCGCCTGAATTTTAAATTAGGACACTACCAAAGTTTTCGCCGTTTCTGGGCACACAAGAGCCATTGCCGAGACGGACGCCCTGAATTGGACCGTGAAGTGCGCGCTCTGATTCGTAAGATGCCAACCTCCAATCCAACCTGGGGAGCACCACGGATTCGCAATGAACTGGCAGAGCGATTCCCTTGGCAAACTCCATACGTCGAACGGCTGATCGGTTCCATACGGCTAGAGTGCCTGGACCGTGTGATCGTGCTGAATGAGCGGCACCTGCGTCGCGTCCTGCGCAGTTACTTCGAATACTACCATCGGTCACGTTGCCACTTGTCGCTGGACGGCGACGCCCCCGAGTCGAGACCTGTGAAGGGACCTGAATTGGGGCAGGTAGTTGAACTGCCCGAAGTCGGTGGTCTGCACCATCGCTACATCAGGGAAGCTGCATGATTTCTGCGCGGATAGGGTCATTGGTAACCACAGCATATACTGTGAGCGGGAGTTCACTTATGTCCCCGAAATTTAGCTAATGTATTTGCCCTGCTCATAGCGATGCTCGCCGGTTGTTCGGGCAAAACTGCGAACGTCGGTCCTGCGTCACAAACAGGTGGCACTTCGACTGCGGGCGGCACTTCAGCTGGCGGTGGGAATTCATCCAGTGGCGGCACTTCAGCTGGCGGTGGTGCTTCATCCAGCGGTGGCACTTGGGCGGGACCGTCGGGAATCCCAACTACTCCCACCGTGGTGGGAGGCTACTTCACTAATGGCGTTTTCGCTGGCTATGGCTTCAACTGGCTCGCCAACACGACAGCGGCCTCAAGCATCGCGCCTGACTGCACGAGTGCTGGTTCATGCTACGCGAATCAGAGCAGTCTTTGCGCAAGTGGGACGCTTGAGGCGGATCCTACGTATAACGCAACAGCCGGGCTAGGAATCGCACTCATTCAGGCTCCAGGCACAAATACAGCGACTTCGGATTGGACGCCGACGGGCGATGGCCTATACGTGCAGCTCACCGGAAATACGAGCGGCCTGCGCGTGCAGCTCAGGGCGCTCGGTGGCGACACTGATGCGACCAAGCGTTGGTGTGCGCCGGTTCCGCAGGGTGGCACCGGGAAGATACCCTGGACCAGCTTCAACACACAGTGTTGGAACAACACGGGCAGCTTCTTTTCGCCGAGCACCCCCATCCGATGGATTGAGATCACCGATCCTAGCTCCAACGTAGCCACAACTCCGATTGACTTCTGCCTGGTCAACATCCTACCTTATGTTGATTCAACTGATGCCGGATAGTGCTTCCGCGGGCCGGGGACAACTCCGGCTAGTCTAGACCGATTCAACGTCATGGTTCGCTAGAGAAGGTGAAGCACATTCTCGCCCATGGAACGCAGCAATATCGGACCAAAAAACCCTTTCTCGAATACTGCGCAACTCACGGCGCCTCGTCGAAAGGTGCAATCCAGCCTTTCGAGGGAGTCAACGAAAGCTTCTAAGAGTAGCTACTCCCCATTGCCTAAGACCCACCGCGCCAGTCCTCGACCTTGCGTGCTTAGCGTAAACCGCATGGCAGTCGCGACTGGTTCCCGAACATCTCCTGGGATATTTGCAGACTTGACTACACGGAGTGTTCGTAGATCGTCACTGCAAAATAGTCAACCGGTTCCGACGTCAAAGTCACCCAAAGCGGGACTTTCTTCAATTGGCATGCTAGGGCGCCCACATGTCAATGTCCGAGCAGGAGCCTGAGGGTTCGCAATGCCTGAGTTGCCATGGATCGGGTGAATACCCTACGGACTTCGGTCTTGTTGATTGCCCCGATTGCGGGGGTTCAGGATCGTTGCCCTCGAAAAAACTGCTGATTGAATGGCGTGCGAGTGACATTGAGCGGGCGTATTCAGGCTCGAGGGAGGCAGTGTCATCCGACGTGCGCTGGTTGTTGACGGAGCTTCGCACAGCAAGAAATGCGCTAACGGAGATAATTACTTTAGCACATGACGTGAGCGATGAAAATGAAATCGCGCCGCGAATTCGCTTCGTGGCGAATCGTGCGCTCGGACTCTACGCCAGCACGCGCAGTGAGTTCAAAGGCAAGTAGCCACATACTCCGCAGAACTCGGTAGTCTCGTGGCGCGAGGCATATCAAAGGATAAGGAGGACGTTACAAATATGTTAAACGGATACCTGGCGTAACAAACCCACGCATGACCAATTCCGCGTAGCATTGGTTGGTCACCATCCTGATCAACAACCAGTCGAATAATTTTCCCGCAGGTGCTGCTTTTGGCTTGGTCTGGTTTGCTGCATCTCTGATTCAAGGGGCAACCGGCGATAAGTCATAATGGCAGCCGGAGACAGCTGGGTCCGATGTGGCCGGCAATGGGGACTCGAACGCCAAGGAGCCAAACGATGAGACGCGGGTCGTATTAGGCGTTGGCATCAGCCAGCCCAGGTAGACGTTTCGCGAGAAAGCTACGACGACGATAGTACCACCAGGTAATCCCAATGCAGACCACATAGTAGACAAGAAACCAGCTGAGCGCAGTGCTCGGCCCACCCGTAGCCTTGATGGAGGCTCCAAAACTACGCGGGATCAGGTAACCCCCGATCGCGCCAATCGCGGAGCTTAGGCCGAGCACTGCCGCAGTCTCGCGGTGCGCTTGCCCTAGCGCATTCTCACGCCCAAAGTTACCGTCCGTAGCATTGCGCAAACATTGTTCCCGAAAGATTACCGGAATCATGCGAAAGGTTGAACCGTTGCCCACTCCACTCGTGATGAACAGCAGCAAGAACATCGTCAAGAATCCGGCGAATCCATGCACACTGATGAAATGCATGACTCCCAATGTTGCAACGGCCATCGCCACAAAGTTCCACCAAGTCACCTTTGCGCCGCCCAATTTATCTGCGAGTTTACCGCCGATGGGTCGCGCCAGCGATCCAACTAATGCGCCGAGAAATGCAAGATTCGCTGTTACTTCGGGGAATTGTGTCCTAAGGAGTAGCGGAAATGCTGCAGCGTACCCCACGAACGAACCAAAGGTTGCCACGTAGAGCACCGACATAATCCAAGTATGTTTTCGTCGGACGATTAGCAATTGATCCCTAAGATTTGAGCGTGCGGTAGTTAGATTATTCATGAAGCGATAAGCGCCGAAAGCAGCAATTGCTATCAGCGGGATCCACATCAGGCCGGCGTTTTGCAAGGCAGGCCTGCCCGTCACTGCACCGATGCCGATGACAATTGGAACGATAAGTTGAACGGAACTTACTCCAATATTACCACCAGCGGCATTGAGACCGAGGGCGTACCCCTTCTCGTTATCGGGGTAAAAGAACGAAATGTTGGCCATGCTCGATGCGAAATTTCCGCCACCGAATCCGGCTGTCGCGGCCGCAAGTAGTATGAGCCAATAAGGCGTTTGGGGGTGATTAACGAATGACACCAGTGCAATCGTTGGGATCATCAGCAACAAGGCGCTCGCAATTGTCCAGTTTCGTCCGCCGAATTTCGGAACGGCAAACGTGTAGGGGAATCGCATGAGAGCCCCGACAAGCCCAGGCACCGCAACCAGAGTGAACAATTGGTCGGTCGTGTACGAAAACCCCATCTCGGGCAAGCGCGGAGCGACGACGCTCCACATCATCCACACGGAAAAACCGATGTGTTCGGCAATAATGGACCAAATTAGATTACGCCGAGCAATACCTTTGCCTTTGCTCTTCCAGAAGGCCGCATCTTCGGGATTCCAGGTATTAATCCATCGAGACATCATTCACTCCTTGGTGGGCGATTCCAGTTTTCCTGGGCTATGGCGGTATCAATATCGTATCGGTATGGAACACTTTGACCGAAGCGTGCAGACTTTGAACTATTTTCGACAAAGTGGCATTGGACGCATACGTTCGGCCAGATGGCGACATGACGAATGTCACGAGCTGACGCGCAATACGATGCCTCGGACTGCCAATCTGGTTTGCGTCGTGTCCCATAATTGAGCAAATAATGGCACGGGGCAACTTGGTGTGGCAGAGGGGCTGTTCATCAAATCAATATTTCGGGACTGTGGCAGAAACCACCCCGTTACGTGGGGACGTGCAGGTACGCTTCCTGTGACCATCTGGACTTAGTGCCGAAGTGTCGATATGCCAGTAGACCACACGATTCCCGGCCGCACCCAAGTTAGGAACGCAAGATTTGCGACCGCTTAGGTTTATCTTGTTAGCCCCCCAGATATGACATTTCCTGACGGCCTCGAACTGAAGTCCGGCGCAGACTCGAAGCCACGATGAGTGCAGGCCCAGGCCGCGCTGCAAAGCCGCTATCTGATGAAATTCTGCTTTCCGAATAGTGGTCATCCCGCTCCAACCACGCGCGATTAAGCGCGAGCTCTAGGCTTACGCCGGGCGGCTCGACTCTCATCAATTCTCGAACGTCTAGGCGACTTCGGCCAAAAAGACAGGTAAAGAACTCGCCCTTAGCTGTTAGTCGCGCTCTGGTGCAACTACCGCAAAAGGGTCCGCTTACACTAGCGATCATGCCAATAATGCCCGCACCATCCTTGTATTCATAGTCTCGTGACGGCTGGCTAGCGTCGGCCCGCGGCAGATGTTTCAGGGGATAGGCTGCTTCAATCTGTCTCACCATTTCATCCGAAGTGATTACATCGGAAAGGGACCAACCGTTGGTTCGTCCCGTGTCCATGTATTCGATGAACCGTAGTACGTGACCACTATGTCGGAAGTACTCGACCAAAGGCAGAATCTGATGCTCGTTAAGGTTACGCTTCACGACACAGTTTATCTTTACTGAGTTAAATCCAGCCTGGACGGCCATTGATATCCCATTTAGTACGTCCTTTGGAGTAAATGGACTATCCGAGGTTCGGCGAAAAGTCTCTTCGTCCAAAGCGTCAAGGCTAACCGTAAGGCGGTCCAGTCCTGCCGCTTTTAGAGCAACGGCATGCTTTGGCAACAGAACACCATTCGTGGTCATTGCAACCTCTAAATCAGGATAGCACTTGAGCATTCGAACAAGATGACTGACCTCGTGTCGAAGCAATGGCTCCCCGCCTGTAATCCGAACCTTGTTAATCCCGCCCTTTTGCAGAATCCCCACGACGCGTGTAATTTCCTCGAAACTCAATATCTGCTCGCGGGGTATATATTCAAATGCCTGCCCAAAGTGTTCCCTCGGCATACAATATCGGCAACGAAAATTGCAACGGTCCGTCACACTCACACGTAGCTCACGCAGTCCTCGTCCCAATCGGTCAATCCAATTACCCGCTAAGGTCGAGTTCGTCATTCGGATAGTACCTGTAGGTTCATTCCTATTCCGCGGCTGTCGATACTTTACTGGAGCGCTCTTCGCTGGTCGCCAAGTCAAAGCCAAGCAGTGACTCCAGTTCCGCTACATTGGGGAGCTCAACGTACACTTCGCCCCGTTCCACTTTCACAGGAAAAGTGAGGATATCGGCACCCTCTCCACTAGTGCATTCACCAGTTTCCAAGCAAAATGTGCGTTTGTGAAATGGACAGGCGACTTTTGCCTCGCCACAACTGTCACCCAGTATTCCACGCCCGAGCACCGGATCGCCCTTGTGTGGGCATTGCGCCTGAGTCGCGTACCAGCGATTTTGATGCGATACGTGAAAAACGGCGATTTGGGCGCGGCCGATGCGATACGTCACCCCCGAGTCTTTCGGAAATTCTTCCACTTTGGCCAATGGGACCCACGAAGTCTGCAGCAAGGGCAAGTGGCGTCGCCCTAGCGACGCTTCTCCGCGAGGCCACGATGCCGGCTGGGGTTGTCCACGCACGGGCACAAATGGCGGGGGTTCGTCATTATCATTGACGTGTTCACGGAATTTCTGGCGAAGTTGGGGATCATGCACAACTTCGGCCCACTCACAACGATAGGTGTCGACCAAGTACTGCATATCGCGCTCAAGATCGGCACAGATCCCGAGCGAGTCGTTAATGATTACTTCCTTTAAGTGAGCAATGCCACCTTCCATTTGCTCAAGCCACTTGGAAGTGCGCGTTAACCGATCTGCAGTTCGAATATAGTACATCAAGAAGCGGTCTATTAATGTTATCGCTGTTTCGTCGTCCACGGTACTCGCAAGTAGGTCAGCATGGCGCGGCTGCGCGCCGCCATTCCCGCAAACATACACATTCCAGCTATTTTCTGTGGCAATGAAACCAAAATCTTTCGCTTTGTACCTCGGCGCACTCACGTATGCAGCCACTAACCGCTGACTTTAGCTTGTGAGGGGCGCGGATCCCTTTGAGCGATTCTCTACTCGAATCGCAAAGCCTACTGAATCATTGACCCCATAACGACACCAAGTGGAACCCACACAACTTTTGACGGTTCTTAGAGCCTTTCCGTAGGCGTGACCGCTCTCGAATCCGGCGGACACCAGTTCTTCCCAAATGGACGGTAGTTGGCTAAGTGTGGCCCCAAACATATCTATGCGTTGGGCCCCTGTTATTTTAGTATAAAGGCCATATTTTTGGGCTACTTGAGCAATTACCAGCAGTTTTTCCGGCGTAATCTCGCCGCCGGGAATGCGTGGAATTACAGAATATAGTCCACGCTTTTGAATGTTCGCGAGGTAACGATCATTGGTGTCCTGCAGTGATTCATGCCGAAGGACGAATTCATTGTGAATACTAGCAAATATAGATGCAACGGCAGGTTTACAGATCTCACAGCCGTGTCCATTTCCGTGCTTGGCAATTAGATCGTCAAAAGATGTGTACTCTTTGATGCGAACTATTTCAAATAATTCCTGACGGCTAAAATCGAAGTGTTCGCAAATGCGCTCTTGGTTGCCCTTCCAAGCCGCTGGAGCTCCGCTTGGACCACGTCGGTGACTGCGCTCGCGCAGCCACCGCATCCTGTGCCAGCGCGTGTTTTACGTTTGGCTTCCCCGAAGTTGACACAATTATGAGCTCGAACGGCTTCGACAATAGTGCGCCGACTTACGTTGTTGCAAGTACAGACCAGGTCGTCATCGTTTGCACATGCGGGTGCGTTACTAGCCACTCCCTCGACTAGCAGCGCTTCAGCCCGAACCGCCAACGGCTTGCCTGACCTTTGAAGTGAAACCAGACTCGGATACCGCGACGCGTCACCCACGAGAATCCCGCCCAATAAACTGGAGCCGTCCTCGCTAAGTGTGAGTTTTTGATAGACACCGCTGACGAAATTCTGGAGAATGACTGATTGTCCGGTACGTTCGTCTGCGAATTGGTCGCCGAATGAAGCAACGTCTACACCGAGCAATTTTAATTGCGTTGACGTATCCGCGCCTGTAAATAGTGCCGTATTGTCGCCTGTCAAATGACGAGCTAACACTTGCGCCATGCTGTATCCTGGCCCCACGAGACCATATACGGTATCGCGGTGGCTCGCACATTCCCCAATTGCGTATACGTTCGCGTCTGATGATTGAAGATTGTCATCAACAACAACGCCACCTCTCGCGTGGCAGTTGATCCCCACGGCTCGCGCCAATTCATCGCGCGGTCGAATACCGGCTGATACAACTACCAAGTCCACCTCGATAGGTTCACCGTCCCCGAGCTCGATGCCTTCAACACGATCTCGTCCTTGCACCGCGACTAGTTGTACGCCCGTTTGGACATCCACACCAAGCCGTTCGATGTGCCCGAGCAGGAAGCTCGAAGCGGTTGCGTCGAGTTGACGCGGCATGAGCCTCGGAGCAGCTTCCAAAATACAAGTGGGAATGCCCAAGTCAACGAGTGCTTTAGCGGCCTCCAAACCCAAGAGGCCGCCGCCAATTACTGCAGCTCTTCGCGCAGTTGTCGCAGCCAGCGCAATCGCATCCAGATCTTCAATGGTTCGGTAAACGAATACTCCTGGAAGGTCAATGCCGGAAATATTAGGGACGAATGGTCGAGATCCTGTCGCCAATACGGCAACATCGTAGGAAAGAACCACATTACCGTCCGTAGTGATTCGCCGAGCGCGTGGATCGATTGAGATAACACGCTCGTGAGTCAACAGGCGAATCCCGTTGCTCTTGTACCAATCCACCGATGCTAGAGCCAGGTCGTCCGCATTGCGCGTGGCGAGGTAACTAGTCAGGTGTACTCGGTCGTAAGCGACACGAGGTTCTTCCCCAATGACGACCAGCTGGAACCGCTTGTCGGCATCCATTTCCACCAAATGTTCCGCAAATCGGTGTCCGACCATCCCGTTGCCGACCAGGACGATTGTGCGGCGTTCTGTGAAGCCTGGGTGTTCCATGCATTTGTCCCGAAAAGATTGGGTGCCTACTGGTAAAATCTCGAGCCGATTGATAGACGTGGCCACGCCATCGAGGTCAAAAATTTGTTTCGCTCGGATTTCTGAAATCCTACGGAAAGATCGGCTAAAGTCAACTAAAGGATGGCCATAATTTACCTCAAAAGACGGCACATTTGGAAACATCGCCGACATAGAGGGATGTTTGAAGAAGTAACCATCACACACCAACCGGCAATCATCCAGGTATCTCGACAAATTGTCGATTCTCCCTCAGTTCTCCCAGTTTTTGCGTGGCGGTGACAGTATCTACCTTTTGACGACGAACGATTACCGATATTAGCCATTCCGCAACTGTTCGGCGCAATTCATCGCGTGTCGAAACAACGAAAATCTGAGAGTGGTCGACTAGCCAACGCCACAGGGTGTCCTCGGTTGCGTCAAGTGCCCTAACCGCATCACTGGGGTCTGTCCCAACCGACACATCGTACCGACCAATACTCCCAGCCTTATGCCAGACCGCCAGTTCCCGCGAATATGGGAATGCCGTTGTCTTCATGCCTACACCAATGACCCAATTTCGACCCTTGGCTTGGTGAGCGTGACGTTCCGCCACTAGAGCCCGTGCAAACGCAATGCAGGGACCGTCAGCGATAACAACTGCCGGCATAAGATCATCCTCCGCCAGCATGGGGGCATGACGGTTATCTATGCTGACAGCGAGCCATTCGCCTGTACAGAACTTCGTTCTTGTGGCGGTACCTATTTCGCCCCACGTACCCGGGCGGTCAACAACACGGGCACTAAACGACAATATGTTGGTTTGGTCGAGCGAGGAGGAAGCGATTGGTACCAGTGAGGGCTCAAGTTGAACAAGAGTATCTAGTAGTTGTTCCAGCGGTGGGCGAGCCGAAGGAAATCGGCGCAGTAGTGATAACAGCGGCTTGCTTGGCGGGGTACCCATTTCGCTTAAACCGCGCAGGCTGTCTGCCTCACTTTCTGATCGGGAATACTCAGCCAAGATTTCGATGGTCTGTTGGAAAGTCGCGGAAATATTTACACGCTCAAGCAGCACTTGCCAGGCTGGCTCCACGCCGCGATCCGTTCTTACGGCCAGCTGAGCGCTGACGTCCAAGGCACGTAACACCTTGCGAACCTCTTCAGGATCGTTCGTGGGCCATAGAGCAAGCGTACTACCCGGTCGATACTGCAAGTGTCCGCCCTCAACATCCAGTGTCACATCCAGCCACTCTTCTTCATCGCTAATATCGAAGGATTCTACGTTGGTGATGCGAGCAGTAAAGGGCGTCAGTGACGGTGTGTTGGATTGATGGTCCTGCGGCGATTCGGCCACCAGCGTCGGAGTCGTCATAGTTGGCGAACTGCGATTGGGGCCGTAGCCATTGTGTGTCGTCTCGACAAGCCCCTGCAAGAACCCGGACAGCCACTCAATTTGGTGAGTCTTCAATGGTGCGGTCTTGAGCAGTCCTGCATAGGCGGCCCGACCGGCAGCACGACCGTCGCTAAATGGGTTCGAATCCGCTGTGCTTTCTTCAACTGGTATGGCGAATCGATGCTTGGTCATGAATTAACCAATTAGTGTGGCGACGTGGACAGCTCCCGTGCGATCACGGGAGGGCCAAGCGAAACCTAAGTCCAGAAACCGGTCCGACCCCGAAGGCGTTTCGGCGGGTGAGGGCGACAGCACTTGCGGTAAGAACCGAGTGGCGGCCGCAAACGCAAGTTTTTTGGCTTCGGATAGCGCTTTGGTGTGCTCATTGGCGGTTCTTGCTAATGACAGCCCTTGAAGATGCTCGACTCCTTCTTGGCTGCAGAGTCGCCATATATCAATTGATCGCGCCACAGGTCTTGATAGTGACGACAGCAATACGACGACACCAATCCCCGAAGCGTACTTTACAGGCAGGCCAATGCCAAATTCGAGGCCGATCGATTGCGCGGCATCCGCTCGCAGGAATTCCTTTGATTCGCTCAAGTCTTCGAGCAGTACCGGCTGATGGGTGGCCCAAACCCGGCCAGGAAGTCCTGAACCCTTGACGAATCGAGTCGAAGCCGTAACACGTCTAAAGTCTTCCCATTTGCAGAAGTATCCGGACGACAGACGCAATTCATTGCGATTCGGGTCGACGTGCCACACTTCGAAAGTACCGCCGACCGATGAGCTTTTGAGCAGAAGTGACAGCGAGCGACGTTGATCGGCATACCAGGGGATGCTCAGTATGGCTTCGCTGGCGCCGGTCGGCTCTGATTGCGGCAGAATCACAGTCGCCTCGGGTAATTTCCAAAGCCTTTCCGCCAGGAACTGTCCAACGCTTGAAGCGCTACCGGAGCTGGTTAGCCCACTCGAGACTGAGAGATTCGTTTTGTCGCTAGCTAGAAGCAGTATCTCCGGGTTAGGAGGTGCGGCCCAGATTTCAACGGCCGACAAAAACAGTCGTTCCGAGGGAATCGAATGAGCTTGGCTCATATTGCAATCCTCTACGGTCAACATTTCTGGGATGTTTCGCAAAGTTGGCGGGGGCAGGTCCGACGATTGGAATTCAAGTCAGGGCGGCTAAGGGTTGACATCCCGCTCTTCATCCCAGTCCCTCAACATTGACCATTCCAATGATGTAAACGGCAGCTCCTCCGCATTGGCCGCGGAAATTACTGCTTGCAGCGATAGCTGATGACAAGACATTTGCGTTTGAATAATGGGCATAACTTGGGACGGTTCGTACCGTGCAAATAGGGGCTCCCACTTTTGAGATTCCGAATGCCTTGGTGCGAGAACGGGGCGATCGCTACGGGTCAAGCAGAGCCGGTACAATAGTTCATACGACACGAAAGGCATATCGCAAGCCACCGCCACACCAAGCGCTCCCTGCCCTTGACAATGCACCAGAAAGGCATGTAGCCCACCCATCGGTCCAATACCGGGTGGATTGTCGCGCAAGGTGGGGAGCCCGAGGCTAGCGTAGTCGGACTTTTCGCCGACGAGCATGCATTCGATTCCCATTGCTTGCGCTAGTTCGCGCCAATGGTCCACCAGCGTCATATTCGAGCCATTCGAACATTTGAGCAACCCTTTTGGTCGGCTTCCCATGCGGCTCGAGCTGCCGCCTATGAAAATTCCCATTACACAACAATTCATTGCGCAATTGCTTACGACGATAAGTCGGGGTCGGCAACCGACTCAGTCTATCTGATCGATCTTCGTAATCTTGACGGCGCAAGCCTTGTACGCTGGCTGACGCGAAAAGGGATCGAACGCGGCGAATGTCAAGCGATTCATGGTGGCGTAATGCATCGGCATGAAGACTTGGCCGGGGGGCACAGAATGCGTAATGAATGCTCGCGCTTGCACGCTCGCTCGTTGGGAGACTACATTGACCTGTTCGTCAGGCCGAAGTCCCAGCATGTTTGCGTCCTTGCTGGATATCTCAACGTATAGCTCGCTCGGCGAGAGCTTATTCAAGATTTCCGATCGCTTGGTGCGAGTCTGCGTGTGCCATTGGCAAGAGTTGCCACGACCCGTCAACAGCAGCAATGGATACGCTGGAGTAGTGGGCTCGGGAAGCGGGCGCGGATCAGCGTAAAAGAATTTTGCACGTCCGTCATCGGTGAAAAATACGCCGTCTTCAAATAGCCTGCGCTGATTCGTCGTAAACTTTGCTCCAAGGGGATACGGCCATTGAATTCCGCCCGCGTGATCAATTGAGACATAATCCTTAATGCCGCTAATGTCGCAGGGTTGCCCCTTGCTCAAGTCTTTCAAAATCTCAAATACTGCCTCTGGACTGGACCACCTTCGAAATAGATCACCTACACCCCAGGCTTCCGCAACCAGTTGAAAAATGTGAAAGTCAGCCAGCGCTTGACTGGGGGCTTGACTAATTTTCTTGATAACACCGATACGCCGTTCCGAGTTGATGAACGTGCCTTCCTTTTCACCCCAGCCCGCCGCGGGTAGCACGATATCGGCAAGTAATGCGGTCTCCGTGTCCGAATACATATCCTGAACAACCAGGCACTCAAGCCGATCCAGAACATCGCGTAAGTGAGCCTGATTAATCCACGAGTGCGCAGGATTAGTTGCCACTACCCATAGACCGCGTATTTTACCATCAAGAATCGATTCAATAATTTGATCATAAGCGAGGCTTGGCACTGACGGAACTCGATTAACATCGATGCCCAGCAACGACGCTACGTCCTTGCGGTGCCCCGGATTTCAAAATCACGGCCGCCAATTAGATTAGTTGTGTTGCTAAAAACGCGCGACCCCATGGCGTTGCACTGTCCCGTGATGGAATTGGCCCCGGTCCCGGGTCGCCCAATGTTGCCCGTCATCAATGCGAGGGCAATAATGGCCTGCGCGGTGCGAACGCCCTCGTGGCTTTGGTTCACACCCATAGTCCACCAAAAACTTACGCGCTTGCCTTTATGAATGGTGCTTGCCAGCTCCAGAATGCGCCGGGCTTCGACTCCAGTTGCGAGTTCAGCCTTTTCAAGAGTAAACTTCGCTACGTGTGCCCTGTACTGATCAAACCCGTTGGTGTGAAATTCTATATATTTGCGATCTATCCACCCTTTTTGAATTAGAATATTCGAAATTGCATATAGCAGAACAAGATCGCTCTTCGGATTTGGCGCGACATGTTGGGTGGCTGCCATGGCCGTTTCCGTCATACGCGGGTCGATGACAACAATTGTTGGCTCGTTCGGATTCTTGCGAATACGCTCCCACATAATAGGATGGGCTATGCACAAATTCGAGCCGACAAGCACGATTACGTCAGATTCCTCGAAATCCTGGTACGTGAATGGCGGCGCATCGAAGCCAAAGGCTTGTTTATAAGCCACCGCGGCCGTTGCCATGCACTGCCGCGTATTGCCGTCGCCGTGAATCATTCCCATACCAAATTTGCCCAGTGCTCCCAGAAACGCGAGCTCCTCGGTTGGCATTTGTCCGGTACCGAGCCAGGCGACCGCAGCCGGACCGTGTTTTTGCTGAATGCCCTTGAACTTATGGACCATCTCGAACAGCGCTTCCTCCCAACTCGCTGGTACGAGCCGCCCTTCGCGGCGAATTAGTGGCGATGTGGCGCGACCGGGTCCTTTTAACGGAGAAAGTGCCTCCCATCCTTTCGGACAGGCCATGCCTAGGTTAACCGGGTGGTCTGAGTCGGGCACCAGTGCCACAGCTTGCCCGCGATTCGTAAGGATCTTGAGCCCACAGCCCGTCGAGCAAAATCCACATACCACCGAGGTGGACATGTCCGCAGCTAGGCGATTTGGCACCAGCCCAAGGCCAAAATCCCCGGGTTTTTGCAGCAGCTCCCGAGTGAGCGGACCGGTCGCATGCACGAACATCCGGCGAGCGCTCCGAGTTAGTCCGGTCAGATTGCTTTTCATCGAATGCCCCCAGGCATACGCGACGCCGGCGCAGCCCGAAAGAACAAGTAGCGTTCAAAGAACTCACCCGTAGTGAGCAGACTCAGCAACAATACGCATTCGAACGGCAGTGAACGCGCCAACATACCGTTGAGCAACATTGCGGGTAGCAGCACGCCACCTAGAATGGCCGAACCAAAACGCATGCGCGTTGCAATGGATAACTCACCCAACATGAGCAGAGCGACCCGCTTTAGTGCCGTATGACGTCTGTTTCGGTATTGAATCAAGACACTTGCCTCAATTGCAAGTTTCAACAGCGTACCCGTTACTATTAGCGTCAACAGGGCTCGACTCATCGGGTCGAGTGAGCCACCAGTAAAAACATACACAGCTAGCACTGATGCTGCACCAAGCAGAACGGTTGTTCCGAAGAACTTGAGGCCAGTCTGGGTGCCCGACCAATGTGCGCGTCGCGTGGCAACGTATACCATCACGGAAAAGAGAACTCCGAGCGTTCCAACAATTGCAGCGGCGGCTTGAACGCCCTCCCTCATAGACGTCGCCCAACCCTTGCCGGGAAAATTGGGAAGAAGTGGTGCGGCCGCCAAGAGCCCATAAATAATAGCGAGTTTTGCAAAAATGCAGAAAGCTATTGCTTCACGGCTGAGCCATGAAGTGCGAAGCCCCAAAAACACCCTCCAGGCGAGCCAAGGTCTGCCCAAGTGAAAAACACTGGCCACTAACGCTACTAGCGCGAGTGTGCAGGCGAGAACGGTTTGTGCTAGCGGGCTTCCTGGTGGGCGTTCGAACATTCGCTCTACTACATATGTTAGTCCGAAAGCTCCAACAGCCAGCTGCGTCAATGTCAACATAATTACAAGCGGCGGGTGCGAATGCTCCGGATTGGTGTGGTAGAAATCCGCGGGCAGCATGTTTTGGGGCATCGGTTTTCTTGTCTTGTAAATTGTGCTCGGCAATGTGTGCTCGGGTGCCGGTGCGCCAGGCAAAAAGCCGCCCGCTTGGCACGCTTCTACGAGATTTGATTTGTCCACGACGCGAATTGCAATCGCTTCGTTTGGGCAAGCTTGAACGCAAGCGGGAGCCTCTCCCTGGGCAAGACGGTTGCTGCACATATCGCACTTTCGAACAATACCTCGCTCCTTGTTGAATTTCGGTGCATCGTAGGGGCACATGAGCGTGCAGTACTGGCAGCCAATACATTGATCATCTAGATGTCTGACAATCCCGGTTATCGGATCCTTCTCATAAGCCTGCACCGGACAACCTTCTAGACACGCCGGTTCCAGACAGTGGTGACACGAGGTGGTCACGGTTTGGATGGCAGGTACTTGTGAGGTTCCGCCGTGAAGCAGGCCGACCGTGCGCCAGACCTCGTTTGCGTCAAGACCATTGAGAGTATGGCATGCTGAAACGCAGGCCTTGCATCCCGTACATGCGTCAAGATCGACTTCGAATGCATACTGCTCATTGGGTTGCGGTCGCTCCAAGGGAATAAGGTCCCGATAGTACTTAGCCTGCGAAGGTGTCCCACCGCTGTCATGATGCTTAGCGAAGCGTTCAACCGCCGTAAGAGTACGTTGGACGTCCAATAGCGCTGCAACGGGCAACGTTGGCAAGCGCCGTTTTTCTGGGCGCGGCCGATTCTCGACTAGAGGAAGCGCAATTGGAACTGCTGCAGTCGTCATAGGGCCCCGCCTAACGCACCGCAGAGGATTAGCGGTCGAAAATTGGAGTCATGCATGCTGTAATCATTCGCAACCGTACGGGCGTCTGCCAGGGTTGCGCCAGCTTCGTTCTTAGATCTTTGGTGTTTCAGAAACGGAAGCGAAACACCTGCAGTCCCCGACACCAACCAGTGCCACTCTGTGAAACCCACGCGCAAACCTGTGTCCCCCGCCGAGCATGCCTCATCCCCGGTCGGCCTCGATTTTGAGCCAAGGTTTGCCATCCCTTCCGTCGTTGGTGCAATTTCGAGGCAGAATCCTTGGGTGCGGACAATCTCAAATCTCGAGTTGTTTGCCCTGAGTCGAGTTGAGGCCTACTAGGTAAAAATAGGCGCTGTTGACGCCCAATAATCCGACAGTGGCACGATTGTGTGAATTCAATTTGGCCTGATTATGACACCAAACCCAAGTCAAAATGTGCGAGTACTTGACGTTGTCACGCTCTCGACGTGGCTTGAGCGGTCATCTCAAACAAATCCAATCTTTCTAGTTGATGTCCGAGACGAACATGAATTATCGGGGGGTCATATACCTGGAGCCACACATATACCGCTGAATACCCTACGTCACCGTGCAGCGGATCTGATACCTGACAGGGAAATATTGATTGTTGTCTATTGCGCCACGGGTAGCCGTGGCATTCGAGCCGCTGCAGATCTCGTAGAACTCGGTTATCCCAATGTGGCGCATATGGAAGGTGGCTTTTCAAGCTGGAAGGCGCTTGCCTACCCCGTTACACAAGCCGCCAAAGCTGACCATGCGTCACAACTTACCAGTGAACAGCAGGAGCGCTATTCCCGACATCTGCGGCTACCGGATTTTGGCGAAGAGCTGCAGCGCAAGCTACTAAACAGTAAGATTCTGCTGGTAGGCATCGGTGGATTGGGAACACCGGCGGCCCTCTACTTGGCTGCAGCGGGCGTTGGCACGTTGGGATTAGTTGACGCCGATGTTGTGGAACTGTCAAACCTGCAACGGCAGGTCCTTTACGCAACCTCAGGCGTTGGCTTACCCAAAGTCGATAGCGCGACACAGGTACTCACGGACCTGAACCGGGACGTCACAACCATCCCATTCAAAACAAGGTTAGACCGGGGTAACATAGACAGCATTTTTTCCCAAGGTTGGGACGTTGTGATTGATGGCTCGGACAACTATCCAACTCGCTACCTAGTTAACGACGCTAGCCACTTTCACGACATTCCCGTGATTTTCGGTTCTGTTTTCCGTTTTGAAGGTCGCATTATGACCGTGTGGCCAAAACGCAGCCCTTGCTATCGATGTCTGTTTTCGGAACCACCGCCAGCGCAGTTAACTCAGTCCTGTGAAGCAGGTGGAATACTCGGTGTGCTTCCCGGCGTGATCGGCGTTCTGCAGGCTACTGAAGCCATCAAGGTCATCCTGAATTTGGGCGAGCCCCTCTTGGGACGCCTCTTGACTTATGACGCGCTAGCGATGCAATTTCGTACCCACTACATCCCTCGAAACTCTGGCTGTAGGCTATGCGGCGATAACCCGACGATAATGACCCATGCAGACTACGAGAGTTTGTGCGCACCTTCACATTCCTGACCAAGGTAGAAATGGAACAACCGTCCCCATCTCGCACATCGAGTCGCCCGCTGCGATGAGTGCTAAGCCGTCGGACGCGGCTAATGCAATCGTCGCGCCGGACGACTGATTGTGATGCGGCAGAAAAGCGTTTGAGCCGTCTTGTGCGACAACGACGCCAATCGATACGAGCAGACGTTCAATGTTGCGGCGCAGCGCGGCGGCGCAAGGAAGCATCGTGGTGAGGGGATGCGGCCTGCAATCGCCTTGCATCGCCCGCAAAAGCGGTAAGCCGAACAAGGCAAAAGTCACCAAAGCGCTGGCGGGGTTGCCGGGCAAGGCCAACACTCGACGCTGTTCGAAGCATCCAAATGCCAGTGGCTTACCGGGTTTGATCGCAACCTTCCAAAAGCCGAGTAAAACCCCCGCCGATTCCAAAGCTTTGCGTACAAAATCGTAATCGCCTACACTGACCCCACCGACCGTCAGCAATAGATCACTCTGATCCAATGATTTCTTTACCGCTTCGTTCAGAATATCAGGCGAATCGGATACGAGCGGGGCAACGGTGACGCGCGCCCCGGCTAGCTCAGCCAAGCAGCGCAGTCCCGGCGAATTCGACTCGGGAATTGTCCCGACGCGCCCCATTATTCCGGCCGTCCGCAATTCATCACCGACACAAAGAATGGTCACCCGAGGCCGCTGCGAAACAACGAGCTCACATTGGTCTAAAGAGGCGACCAGCATCAATGTGCCCGGTCCGATGCGTGATCCAACAGGCAAAACTTGCGCGCCCCGCTCGAAATCCTCACCTTGGCTACGGACGTTTTCTCGTGAGATTGGCGCTGATGCAAGGACAATGGTGTCACCTTGGCGCCTCACGCGTTCCTGCATTACGACCGTGTCTGCTCCCCGAGGCAATGGCGCACCGGTGAATATACGCATTGCCGCACCGAGCGAAAGCTTGCTCGGTTCTACCCCAGTGCGCGCTTCACCAATTACGGGAATAGCTACCCCTGGGACACAATCTGCGGCCCGGAGCGCGTAGCCGTCCATCGCACTCGTATCAAATCGTGGGACAGAGGTCGTGGCGAGCAGTGGTTCGCGCAGCACTCGACCATGGGCCAGGGTTGCGGCGATGCGCTCCGGGGCAACCGACGCGACATCGGTCAATACTATGTCGAGGGCAGATTTGTAATCGAGCATGACTTCGAATTCCTGAGCTGACCTTTCCCTCGGCTGGGCAAAGGGTTGAGCCTTGTCCGCAATGGCAGGGGAGCGCGGCCCACGAATTGTGTGGTAAATCGACGAATAAGGCGAGCGCAAAGGGGCAATTGCCCCTAGCAGGTCGAACTATTTAGCATAGTTTGAATCGACTAGATACGCTGCCATAATGTATCTGTCAGTTGGCACTCTCTCGGCCAGCGGCAGTCTAACGGAAAATGACTGACTCATATCGCGTGTTTGTCTTTGAAGATGTCGATGACACTCTAACTCTGATACCCCTTTGTGCGCGGCGAGCCCTAGATGCCGCCGGAATCAAACTCTCACTCAAAGATTGGCGATCTTTGCCGTTAGCCGCGCGGCAAGCACTGGCTTCGGCCGGTTCAGCACAAACGGTAGATTTGGCAGGCGCTAATCGGGCTCTGTCTTTTGTCGATCCTCCGCCTCCGACGGTTACCAAACAGGGTGATCCACCGGGCGACTACGTTCCTGCTGATGTTGTTTTGGTACTGGGACACGAGCATTCCCTCTCGAACGCTGTCTGGTCCGAGCTCGAACCTTTGCAACGCTGGGTGCTCGTCAAAGTCGCACGGCGCGGAAATCCTCAGAGGATCGAGCAAGCTTATAACGAAATAGTGGGCCACAGCGCGGACTCAGTTCACCTCAGGCCTGATGGTTCCTTGCGCATGGTTAGCGTGGCTCAGAAGGCCATCAGCGAGCGGACGGCAACCGCCGAATCGCACGTCAACATGAGTGGGGACGCATTTATTCGGCTCCAAAAAGGCGACAACCCCAAAGGTGACATCCTGACCACCGCGCGGCTTGCAGGCATCATGGCTGCCAAGCACACTTGTGATTTGATCCCCCTGTGTCACCCATTAAGTATAACTTCCATTGAAGTCGATTGCAAGCTAGTACCTGAATCGAACTCGGTCACAATCCGGACTAAAGTGGTCGCTATGGATCGCACCGGCGTCGAAATGGAAGCTCTAGTGGCGGCCTCGATAGCCGCGTTGACTATCTACGACATGCTCAAGGCCGTTGACCGTTCGATGAGTATTGGTAAAACGCGCCTGCTGTCGAAGTCCGGGGGCAGAAGCGGAGACTTTGCCGCGTGAAAAGGCTTGTGTCGATTCGAACTGAACCGCTTTCATTGGACGAAGTCGTGGCAGCCGTAACCCGGCCAGAGGCCGGTGCCATCGCCACGTTTTCAGGCTTGGTGCGCAACCACGTCAACGGACAACAGGTTACGCTTCTCGAATACGAAGCCTACCCTTCGATGGCAGAAAAGGAAATGGCGCGCATCGCTGCGGCCATTGAAGCAGAGTTACCCGACGTAAGGTTGGCAGTATTGCATCGAATTGGAACGCTGAAAGTGGGAGATATGGCAGTAGTATGCGCCGCTAGCTCGCCGCACCGCAAGGAGGCATTTCGGGCTTGTGGAGCGCTTATCGACCACATCAAAGAGACTGTACCCATCTGGAAACGGGAGCATGAACCCGAGGGCCCCTATTGGGTTGGTTGGCGCGATGCTCGCTGTGCACCGGATGCTGAGCATCCGTACGCAGAGCATATTCATAGTTACGACAACGCCACCGGTGACTTAGGATCTCATTTGGACGATATGGAGACATTATCTGGGCTAGGTCTCGCCATCCTCACCGTTAGCGACTCGAGAACTTCAGCGGACGACGCATCGGGGCAACTCGCACGCCAGCTATTGTCCGAGGCGGGCGCCGAAGTGACAGCAATCGCGATAGTTCCTGACGAACCCGCAATCATTTCGGCATGGATCACGGAGCAGGCGCAGCGAGGGAAGGCCCATGGACTCATTGTCACGGGCGGCACCGGAATTGCCAAACGTGATCAAACCATTGAAGCGCTGTTGCCGCTATTATCCCGGAGTCTTGATGGCTTCGGAGAGGCCTTCCGACGCCTTTCCTTCGATCAGATTGGACCGTGCGCCGTTTTGTCGCGAGCCGTCGCCGGCGTCGTGGGTTCCTGTCTAGTGTTCGCCTTACCTGGTAGTCCCAAAGCCGTCGAGTTGGCGTTGCGCGAGCTCATCATACCGATCTTGCCCCATGCAATGGCAGTTTTGAAGGGGCATAGCATGCATCATCACGCGGACATTTCTCATGAACGTTGAAATCCTCTATTTCGCTGGCGCAAAGGACATCACGGGTCGAGCGCGCGAGACCCTTGATTTGCCTTCCGCAGTTACGAATATTGCGGCATTCCTAACATGGCTTTCTGAACGCTACCCGGAATTCATGGTCCACTTACCGAGCCTCCGAATCGCACGAAACGAGACCTTCGCGGCAAATGACGAATTGCTTTCGCAAAACGACGTGTTGGCCGTCATTCCGCCGGTGGCGGGCGGTTAGGATGTTTTCCCAGTGGCGCTCGACCCTCAGTCACGCTCGCCTCGACCGTCACGAGATCGCAGGTTCCCTGGGTGATATGGGGACATTCCTTCCGCTCTTGGTTGGGATGGTCGCGCAGAATGGTCTCGACTTTAGTGCCGCACTTTTCTTTGCAGGGCTCTTCAATGTGGTGACCGGGCTAACCTTCGCCATTCCGATGGCCGTGCAACCCATGAAGGCAATTGCGGCCGTTGCACTCACTGAAGGGTTGACGGTGCCACAAATCCTTGCTGCGGGGGTAATGGTCAGCACTGTAATTTTACTGTTGGGTGTCACCGGACTCATCAACTGGCTCAATAGCGTCATTCCTAAAGCTGTGATTCGCGGCTTACAGCTTGCCCTGGGCCTGTCGTTGCTTATGAAGGCGCTGCAGATGGTGGCGGGTACACACCGATTTGTGGGATTCGACAGCTATCTGACGGGAATACTCGCCGCGCTCCTCATCTTGGCGTTGTTCTTCTCGAAACGTATCCCAGCGGCGCTCGTTCTCTTCGGAGCTGGAATCGTGCTGGCTATCTTCAAAAGCACGGAGGTTTTGACTTCGCTAGGTCTTGGCGTCTCCCTTCCGCACTGGTCCAGACCAGGTTGGAACGATTTCGTGATCGCTTTCCCGAAGGCGGCGCTCCCGCAAATACCACTCACCGCTTTGAATTCGGTCGTGGCCGTTTGTGCCCTTTCTGTTCAACTTATTTCCAGATCGACCTGCCACGCCGCGCAAGGTCGCTGTTTCCGTGGGCTTGATGAACCTTATTGCCGCTTGGTTCGGTGGAATGCCCATGTGCCACGGCGCCGGGGGTCTCGCAGGTCAATATCGCTTCGGTGCACGAACTAATGGCTCAATTCTCTTCCTCGGAGGCGTAAAAATGGCTGTGGCAGTATTCTTGGGTGCCTCACTGATGACACTGTGCCGTACGTTTCCTGCGAGCATTCTTGGCGTAATGCTGGCCTTTAGCGGGTTGGAATTAGCATTGGTTACACGTGACCAAACGAGACGCAGCGAAGCATTCGTTATGCTACTCACTGCCGGGACTTGCCTGGGTCTCAATAGCATCGCTCTCGGGTTCGTTGTCGGCCTTGGGCTTGCGCTTTGTTTGCGCTTTGGTGCGTTTCCAGTCGAAGGGAACTAGAGCCCAATAGATTACTACTTGGGCATACTGCCAGCAGCGTGTCCACGTGAAGCTCCCAGGCCTTTCGCACCAAAGGCGGACCCATTTCGACCAGTTGCGCAGTCTTGATTGTGCACCCTTCGTGTGATTCTTGTTTTCGGTTTGGCAAGGTCAAAGACGCCGATGGACCGGTAGCATCGACGAGAAACTCACCGTCTAGTCATGTTACGGCCCCCGGTGAGGCCGAGTGGGCCGCTGCTCGCTTCGCAGCCAATGCGTCATGAGCACGCTCGGCCGCAGCCAATATCAGATGACCGAGCTTGGGATGTTCGGGTTCGACGTCCACTTGAATGCCAAAGTGTTCAAGGCGCTCAGATGTCAAAGGACCAATCGAAGCGATGACCATCCGTTCCAACATCGACCGCCGAAGCGGTTCTGCGAGAGACATGCGAGTCGCCATTTCGAATATATTGTCCACTTGGACGCCCGACGTAAAGCAGGCTAGACGTGCGGTACCGGCAATCATTGCAGCAATCGCCGACTTGAGAGGGGCCAAGTCGTCGGGCAGCGTCCAACTGTATAGGGTAACGACATCTAGCGTGCCTACCAGACCGCCCAATGCTTGAATTAAAATCCGGATTGCTTCGACCGTATTCCTGCACGTTGACTCGCTTGTCTCGGCCCAGTCCCTGAGCTTCGAACACGTCAACAACATCACGCCAGGTATTGGGCTCAGACACTACAAATGCAGGTTTCAAACCAAGAGACTTGAGTACGGCCACGGGTTTGGGGCCTCGACATATGAGTGAAACCATTTGCAGTTTGGACAAAATCTGCGTTCGATCCCAACGCGAATTGAGCACGTCAACGAGCAGCCGGGTACCCACACCTGTTAGCAGGACCAAGACATCCACTTCGCCTGCCAATAAGCGCTCGCCGAATTGAAACGCGGAAGTGTGATCGGTTAGAGGAACTTCCTTGAGCGCTGGTGCGGAAATCACTGTGGCGCCTTGTCGCTCCAGCAATTGGCGAGTTTCCTTTCCCATTCTTGTCTCGAATGATACGACGCACCATCCACTGAGGGGTACCTGCTGACTCAGACACGACTTCGAATCATTTTCCACTGATGTAGTTTTCCTCGGACACAGTTTCGTACAAATTTGGACGCACCGCAACCAAGCTGAGTGTGCTTCAGCCCTCGACATTTGATGAAGCTGCTGTATGACACATCCAACATGGTTGAAACACCATCAGAAGTACCTAATCGAGTTTGGCCCGCTGCGCCGCGGTCGAGCGCGGTGGTTGCGCTTGTAGGCGCTGGGCCGGGCGATCCGGAGCTATTGACGCTCAAGGCGGCCGATCGACTCGGTCGTGCGAACGTAGTTGTACATGACACGCTTGCCGAACCCGAATTACTACGGCGATTCGCGCCTCAGGCGCGTGCCGTGGATGCAGGTAAACACCGCGGCAAGGCGATGATGACCCAACCTGAAATCAATGAGCTCTTGGTGACGTCGGCTAGGCAAGGCGATCGCGTCGTCAGACTTAAGGGCGGCGACCCTTGCATCTTCGGCAGAGCCCAAGAAGAACGTCGAGCTTTGGAGGATGCCGGCATCGAATATGAGATCATTCCTGGAGTATCAAGTCTTAGCGCGGTTCCTGCTGCAGCCGGCGTCATTGTTACAGACCGGGATGTGGGTCGTTCTTTGGGAGCCTATAGCTTGCACAAACGAGGCGGGCAGTTGACGGATGAAACGGAATGGCAGCAAATGGCACGAGGGCCAGATACGCTAATACTTTTTATGGGACGCGCGGTGATGAGGCAGGCCTGTACAAGACTCATTCAATATGGTCGTTCCCGTCAAACTCCCGCGGCATTTGTAGTGAATGGCACGCGAAAAGATCAGCAAATAATTATGGGAACGCTGCAGGCCCTGCCCGATGCAGCCGAATCGCTCACTGCGCCCGGACCTGGACTCATCATTCTTGGCGAAGTGGTGCGTCACTCGCCAGAATTTGCTCGTACCAGTGGCTCACGGCTGGGCTAATCTCTAAATGAGGCAGCAAATGTCAATCATTGTGCATATAGAGTCGGCTAATCACGGCTGCCAATAATGGAAGCCGTTCTTGGATAGGGACACGTTCTCGCAACCATCGCTGCCTTTCAGTCTTTGCAAGTTCTAGCCAATTCTCCAAATCGGTAGGTAGTAAGTCATCCACTGCTTCTCGGAGCAATCGAGCCATGGCTGGAACCTTCCCCCTTGTGGAAAAGGCCAAGGTCAAGTCACCGCGGCGCAGAATGCTGGCAAAGTATGCTGAAGCATTCTTAGGATCATCCACAGCATTGACAAAAATGCGTTTGCGACAAGCGGCGTGAGCGACACGGGCATTTACAGCAGGTGTGGCGGCCGCCACTACAAACCATGCCCCATCCAAATCCTTCTCGCGGAAATGTCTTCGAATAATAGTCATTCCCGGAATAACTGCTGCAGGAACGACTCTTGGAGCAATGAGTGTAACCACGGCACCCGCGGCGACTATTGCTGGTAATTTTGAAGCGGCTACGTTTCCGCCTCCCACCACTACTACTTTCCTTTGCGCGAGGTTAAGGAAAACGGCCAGACGCTCACTCGCGCTAGGCGGTGCTGTCTCAACGTCTAAAGAGAGCGGTACCTCTCGGGCACCTTCGTGAACGAGGGGACTTATTCCTAGTACTGGCGCATTGCGAGGGGCGCGTGTTGCTGCAGATTCTGGGCGCATGTTTTACGATTAACCTAGCCCGGTGTATCAATAGCGTCCAGTAAACAAGAATTGTATCTGAAATAACAGACTGGTAAGTCGCTCAATCTAAAGGTCGTCGCCCTTCCAAGATTCGTCGCAATCCCCCGGGAATGTTCAACGTCATAACTCGGCCGGTACCCCGGCGCTACCTCGGAAACATTGTTCACGGCGTGAGGAAACCTATCGGGGCACCGATTCCATACCGCAGGAATCGACGGGTTCGAATGAAGTCCCGATAGATCAAGAGTCGCCGAATTCCGGTATTGAACCACCTCGAAAACGGTTTACCGACCTTCCGATTCTGGTCGAACTTCGCGCAGGGTTTGGTACTTCCGTGGGCGAAATCGGTCTTGTTGGCGAATACAACGTTTTGGATCGTTTGGCCCTGGGCGCTGGAATTGGGCTCAATGCAACAATGCTCAACCATCCGACGCAGCCTTGCACGGGCATGGCATCCAACTCAATGTGCATCTCACCCAGCGTGCAGGAGGCGTGGTTGCGGCTTAGCGGAGCCTTTCACGGTCAGGGACGGCAAGATTGTGGAGATCGACATCCTTGCTGACCCTGTGCGACTCCAGTACCTTGACCTGACGATCCTAGCACTACTGCCGAAAAGTTTGGAGTCATTGGGGTGTACTCGAGACGACCGACTCGTCTGAGGTGCAGGCGCGGCGATGCAACTCGTGACAGAGGGGGCAGCGTGGCAACCAGCGAACGAGCGCGCGGGCGATCGCGAGTCGGAATGTAATGAACGAATCGGCGAAGTGTCTCTCAGGCCGCGAGAGGGAACGCGTCAGCTCCACCTTTGCTTCTGGCCGAGGGGGGAAAAGCGCGGGCTTTCTCCGCGACAATGAAGGCATAGCAGCAGATGACGACCGATACGTGATGGTGCCATCCGTGCCACGACCGCCCCTCGAAGTGGTCGAGTCCCAGTTCACCCTTGAGATCTTCGTACATCCGTTCTGTGCGCCAGCGCTCTTTGATGATGCGGACGTTTTGCTTGTGACTCATGCGGCGCGGCAGTGTTGTAAGATAGAACTTGGTTGCTTGCTCGTCGTCCAATGGCCACTCGACAACGAGCCACTGCTCCTCTCGCTCATCGATCGGTGTGCCGTCATCGTGGGTCGTCTTGACGCGACTGAAAGAGAAGCGTCCCCAAAGTGTGCCCTGGGTTCCTTCGCGCCAGCGAAGTTTGCGACGCTTGCGGTGCGGGATGGTTCGAGCCAAATCTCGCACGCTCATCGGCTTACCGAGCCGACCGTTAGCGCGGATGCGACGAACCTTCGTCGTCGAGTGGATACCAACTGCGTAATCGAAGCCAAGCTTTCGCACCGTGGCGCGAAACTCACACGACTCGCCGTAGCCGCTGTCAGCAAGAATGACTTCACCCGGTACTTTGGCGCGTGCGGCGCGTTGGATCATGCCCAACGCCAGCTCGACCTTGGTTTTGAACTGCACGTCGCCCGGGATGCGGGCCTGCTCGCAACGTGCCGGATCGCTGGTCCAACTTTCCGGCAAATACAGCTCGAAGTCGATGGGCGCGTGCTGCGTCGCAGTGGCAATCTCAAGACTCACTCCAATCTGGCAGTTGGCGATCTTTCCAGCTGACCCCGTGTACTGTCTCTGCACCCCAACCGAGTGGGTCCCCTGCTTGAGAAAGCCCGTATCGTCGATGACCCAGGTCGTCACCGGCTCTTGCTCAGCCAACACCTCGCAGATGTAACGCGTGGCCTCCAGCCGCACCTGCTCGTCGCTCCACTCGCTGTGTCCAACGAAGTGCAGCAATTTGTCGTGCATTTTCTTGGTCAGCCCGGGATCGGGGCACGCCAGTGCGGCAATCGGCTCCACGCTCTTGCGCGCCGATTCCCCCAGGATGCCAAAGGCGTAAATAGCGAAGGATTCCCGCTTCCTGTGGTCCTTCAAACGGGTACCGAGACGGTTGAGGTACTGCTGGAGTCGGGCGGTGGCAAATTCATCCAAATCTTGGGCCATATCGCCCCATCGCACGAAATTTGACCCATGGAAAAGTTTTCGGCAGTAGTGCTAGACAGCTAGCGCTTGGGGGGTGGCGTGGTGGTCACATTCCTCTGTCCTGGCGGGTCATACACGTGAACCAAGAAGAAGCGAGAAAACACATGACGTCGATAGTTTCAACGAAAGACAGGCCGGCCGTCGGGACTTCGGCTCAGAGTCGGCGACGGATCGCTGTGAGCCGTACCGTCGCTTACTGGACGTTTACGATGTTCGTTGTCGAAACGATCCGTCGCCGTTCACGTAGATGCTCTCGAACCACTTCGACCACATGGATCAATCAACACCAATAAAAGGAAGACAAGGAGAAGAAGATGACCGATCGCGATCAGTACACTCCGGGTCCGGCCAGCGGCGCGGAGGTGCGCAAGGACGGAGACAAGTGGACGCTCGTTCTCGGCAGAGAACTGCGCCACTCGCCGGAAAAAGTCTGGCAGGTGCTTACCGACCCTGCGCATCTGCGACAGTGGGCTCCCTTCGATGCCGATGGGAGCCTGGGTACGGTTGGAACTACGGTGAATCTCACCACGGTGGGAGCGCCTACGCTGCACGTTACCGCAACGACAGTGACGCAAGCCGACGCTCCCAAGGTGATTGAGTACAACTGGGGTGGCGCCGATATCCGGTGGGAACTCGAAGCCTTCGGTGGTGGCACGCGCCTGACACTGTGGCACACGATCGATCGCCGCTTCATCTCAATGGGGGCTGCCGGGTGGCACATTTGTTTTGATGTTTTGGATCACCATCTCAGCGGAACTCCCATCGGCCGCATCGTTGCTGGCGACGCGATGAAGTTCGGCGGCTGGCAGCGATTGAACGCAGAATACGCCAAGCAGTTCGGCGTCGAGGCACCCGGTTAGCAACCCAACGCCCCGAGGCCTTGAGCGCGTAAGAGGCAGACTTTCTCTAAAGGAGGTAAATCATGAACATTCTCTTCTGGATTCTTCAAGTCCTTCTCGCCCTGCATACCATCATGGGCGCGCTGTGGAAGTTTTCCCATTCCGAGCAAATCGTACCTTCACTGAAAGCCATTCCACACGGAGTTTGGCTGGCGATGAGCGTCATTGAGCTGGTTTGCGCCCTGGCCCTGATCCTCCCGGCAATTAACAAGCACCTGGCCATCCTGGCCCCCATCGCGGCAGCCTGCATAGCCGCTGAAATGCTGCTTTTTTCGGGGGTGCACTTCTATTCCGGTTCCGCGGAACACAGCCAATTGATTTACTGGGTTGTCGTGGCTGCCATATGCGCGTTTATCGCCTACGGCAGGTTTGTGCTAAAGCCTCTTTAGGGGCGGCTGCTTCGGAGGGTTGCGGGTTACGTTGAGCGCACCTAAATAGGTGTCAGAGTTGGAGTTGTATATGCGACGCCCTGTCCTGGTGGAATCTGCCTCTGCATTAATCGACGAAATGATCAAGGAACTTGGGGACTGGCGCCTGAGAGATCCCCTCATTTTTTACTTCAGTAATTCGGCAGCAAGTGATCGATCTGCTTGGACTTTTGCCAAAGCTCTCGATGCGCGAAGCCCTGGCGCTGAACATTCACGGGAATCCATGGGCTGCGCCACGTGTTGCGGGATGCATGAAATTGCTACCCATAGATCGCTGGTTGCTTCCGAAGGGCCGCTCTCGTAGAAACCTCTTCGACATGGCACATGTGCGAGTGGCTCTCGAAGATCTTTTTGGTGAAGACCTGCATCTGGCGCGAGTGCGCTCGATGGCCAACGGAAGTCATCGCTGGTGACCATCGCACCGTGCATGATTCTGCCTCGACCCCTGGGACCCACCCATTGCCTGGCTGTTTTGCGTTGCCCGTTAGCCGCGGTCACCATAATGTTGCCCCGGAAGCGGATGACGTAGTCCCAGCCCAGGCTGTCCAGGTATTCGTACAGCTTTTGGTCTCCGAAGCCGCGATCCGCGAGCAGCGTAATTGCAACGGCTGGATCGATCCACGCGTGCAGCTGCTTGATCAGCTCCGGTTCATAGCGTTTCTGGTTACCCTTGAGCTTGGACTTGCAGTGCGTTTTGCAGGCCAGTGGCGTGGCCCGCCCATGGCGAGTGACCAAGTACGATCACGAACTTTACCCAAGTCTCCAGTCCCCTGTTCAGTGCGAGATTGGAGTTACTGAGCAGTCGGTCGATCTGCTTGACGCCACTCTTGGGCGTAATTCCTGCTACCTGGGCGTAGGCCTGTCCGATAGCGTGAATGGCCAGCACAGCAACATGAGTAATGCCAACAACCGCATTGGCTAACGACTGCACTCGCGCGGCATGTTCAGTTTCACCGAATATTTCCTCCACAAATCGTCGCACTTGCGTGGGGTTCATTCGCGTCTTGATTCGCTTGGACTTGACGGTTCGTTTTCGGGGTCTGCGGGATTGGACCTTGGCTTTCTTGCTCATGCCCTCAGCAACGCGCCAGCCGCGCGGAAATTCCCGCCCTCGTCATCCGTGTTGCGCCCACTCAGCGTAAACCTTTGCAGATCGATCACCTACGCATCAAACTTCATCTGACGCATGAGGGGATCTCTCAGGAATAGCACTTGCCCCAGTTGGATTGTGGCTTTGCCGGCCGCCGCTAACAAACGCCCACGAGAATCGCTTCCCCAAAAGCAAGAATGGCGAGTCGTTTGCCACCTGTCCGTACGACTGCGGTTGGTGCGGAGACGGCATTTGTGGAGCCAACGAATCCTATTACAGCTGTCCAACGGATTGTGGATGGTGTGGCGACTACTACTGCGGGGCCTATGAGACACCCCAAGGCTGCCCAACCGATTGCGGTTACTGCGGCGACCAATATTGCGGAAATGGAGAGAACTATCTCAATTGTCCATACGACTGTGGTTGGTGCGGGGACGGCATTTGCGGAGTCAACGAAAACGCAAACAACTGCCCAGTTGACTGCAAGTATTGTGGCAATGGGATATGCGACAACTATGAGACCAGTGCGTCATGTCCCTATGATTGTGGCTACTGTGGCGACCGCACGTGCGGGGTAAATGAAACTTACGCCAATTGCCCGATCGACTGCGGCTGGTGCGGAGACGGCATTTGTGGACCGACGGAAAGCGTACAGAGCTGCCCGAGCGACTGCGGCAGTTGTGGTAACGGCATATGCGATTACAATGAATTGGAGTTGATCCGATTTCCTGGACACCTAAAAGAGCGAGTATGCTCTGGGAGTCCGAATCATGGCAAAGCAAACCAAGAAGAAGAATTACACTGAAGAATTCAAGCGTGACGCGGTGCGCTTGATGAGAAACCGTGGCAAACGCACGGTCGCGCAAATCGCTGACGACCTTGGTGTATCCGACGGCATGTTGTACCGCTGGGCAGAGAAGCTGGACAAGGCAAGCACTGCTAAGCGTAACGAGCAAGGGGAAACGCTGGAACAAGAGAATCGCAGGCTTCGTAAGGACGTTGAGCGTTTGCGTGTTGAGAGGGCGATATTAAAAAAAGCGGCGGCCTTCTTCGCGAAGGAAAGCGAGTAGACATCTACCGCTTCATCCGCGCGGAGAAGGCCAACTTCACCATCCGCAGCATGTGCCGAGTTTTCGGGGTTTCGTCAAGTGGCTACTACGCGTGGCAACGACAACCCCTGTCTAACCACGAGCGTCGTGACAAGGAATTGGGCGAGATGATTGGCGAGATATTCAAAGACAAGCGAAGTCGCCACGGGTCACCTCGAATCACCAAGGAGCTGGCCAAGAGGGATGTCGCCGTAAGCGGTAAACGCGTTTCCAGACTCATGCGTGACAATGGTTTGCGAGCCAAGGGCAAGCGCAAATTCAAACACACGACGGACTCGAATCATTCGTTGCCTATTGCGCCGAATCTGGTCAATCAGCAGTTTGAAGTTACAGAGGCCAATAAGGTTTGGGTCGCTGATATCACGTACATTCAGACTCTTGAAGGCTGGTCGTACTTGGCAACTGTTATTGACTTGTACTCGCGGAAAGTCGTTGGCTGGAGCTACTCAGACCGTATGACGAGCACGTTAGTATGCGACGCGCTCGACACAGCGGTGCGCTTACGTCATCCAGAACCTGGGCTCGTATTCCACAGTGACCGCGGCAGCCAATACGCAAGCCGCGCGTTCCGAAGGCGCCTGTGGCGCAATCGGATGGTGCAGAGCATGAGTGGCAAGGGCAACTGCTACGACAATGCAGTCGCCGAAAGTTTCTTTGCAACGCTCAAGAAAGAACTGGTAAGCGGCGAAGTCTATCGGACACGAGCTGAGGCCCGAGAAGCAATCTTCGAGTACATCGAGGTGTTCTATAACCGTCGTCGAATGCATTCGTTGATCAATTACATGACCCCTGATGAATTTGAGTCTTGTGCTTCTAAGCAATATGTGGCTTAAGTCTTAACAACCTGTCCGGCAAAGCGGATCAACTCCAGTCTGAGTCGTGTCAAACTCAAGGAGATGCTCCAGATTCGGATAGCCGATGGGCAAATGATGCGGCTTATCGGCAAGTGCTTGCACGTGGGGATACTGGACGGCGAGGAATTTTCCGAACCTGAAGTAGGAACCACGCAAGGCTCAATACTTTCGCCACTGCTTGGTAATGTCTATCTACACTACGCGCTGGACGTCTGGTTTGAGAGGGAGATACGGCCCACTCTTGAGGGCAAGGCACAGCTCGTCCGCTATGCGGACGACTTCGTCATGCTCTTTGAAAAGCAACAAGATGCCGAACACGTACAAGAGGCGTTGCATAAACAAATGGCGGACTATGAGCTGACACTTCATCCTGACAAGACGCGGCTGATTCGATTCGAAGAGCCACCGTGGCGACAGGCTGGGGGTCGAGGCCCGGACACCTTTGACTTCCTCGGGTTTACGCTGTACTGGCGCAGGCCCAGCAAAGGCAAACGATGGCAACTGGGATGCAAGACGAGTGGACCTCGACAACGACGGGCCATTGAGGCCGTCTACGAATGGTGCCGGCGCCACCGGCATCTTCCGATGGTCGAGCAACACACAGCGCTGACAAGCAAGCTGCAAGGACACTATGGCTACTTTGGCGTCAACGGTAACTACAGCTGTGTCAACCATCTCTGGCACTGGGCGAAACACGCCTGGTACAAATGGCTGATTCGCCGCAGCCAACGGACGAAGTGGACTTGGGAATCCTTTGGAGAATACTTGAAGAAGTACCCACTCCCGCAGCCCCGAATCACAGTCCAGATTTGGAACAAATGAACGCGAGTCATATCAATGGAAGAGCCGGATGGTGGAAATCTCCTTGTCCGGATCTGGCGAGGGCCTCAGGGCGGAAACGCCTTGGGGCTACTCTACACTTATGTCCGTATTGCAACTGGAGAAGCTGTTCGGAGGTCTTTATTCTGTGGGTCAGCGGGTCCCGAGCCCGCTGACGGCATTCGGCCAAATTCGTGCAAGAATTGGAGGGGATTTCTCGGGCTCGTATGACCAATCAAATCAGCCGCTTTTCGAACAATTACCGAGTGGCGCGTGCAGATTATCGTGCTACCCGGTGACTCATGCTTCGCTACCGGCAGCGCAGTATCCTACTGAGAGGGCCATTACTCACGTTGGTTAGCCTTTCCGCCTGCGATACGGGGGCGGTTGGCGTCCAGGCTTGCGAACAAATCGAATACGCGCGGTGCGATGCTGCGTACCACTGTCCAATTACCTTCCACGTAACCAGCCCCGCGGCCTGCCGTCTGTTTTATCGCGATCATTGCTTGCATGGCCTCCCGGGGGCAGACCCGGGCGCAGCGTATGTCAATCCATGCGTCGAGGCAATTCAGCAACTTGGGAAATGCACATTAGTCCAGGGTGAAGCTGCGAGCTTAAGCAATTGCGGTGTGAGCAGTACAGATTCGAGTGTAGTAACGGCGTGCGGTTTGCTGGCTGAACCGCAGAGCATTCAAGCTTGCTGGTTCTTGAGTTCAACTACACCCAGCACGTCCTCGGGCGTGTTATCAATCGCCGCGGGTGGAGACCACACCTGCGCGCGGCTGAGTGGCAATACCGTTCAGTGCTGGGGAAACAACGGCGCTGGCCAGCTCGGCAACGGCACCACCACCAGCAGTTCCGTGCCCGTCACGGTTTCCGGCATCGTCAATGCCGGCACGGTTGTCGCGGGCGAGGACCACACCTGCGCATTGCTGAGTGGCGAATCGGTTCAGTGCTGGGGCAATAACGGCGCTGGCGAGCTTGGCAACGGCACTACCACGAGCAGTTCCGTGCCGGTCACGGTTTCCGGTATCACCAACGCCATCGCGGTTGCCGCAGGCGCAAACCATACCTGCGCGGCGCTGAGCGGCGGCACGGTTCAGTGCTGGGGCGACAACACCTTCGGCCAGCTCGGTAACGGCACCACCACCAGCAGTTCCGTGCCGGTGACAGTTTCCGGCATCACCAACGCCATTGCGGTTGCCGCGGGCGGGAACCACACCTGCGCGTTTCTGAGCGGCGGCACGGTTCAGTGCTGGGGCGACAACAGCTACGGCCAGCTCGGCAACGGCGCCACTGCCCTCAGTTCCATACCCGTCACGGTTTCCGGCATCGCTAACGCCAACTCTGTTGCCGCAGGCACAAACCATACCTGCGCATTGCTGAGCAGCGGCACGGTTCAGTGCTGGGGAAATAACGGGATCAGCCAGCTTGGCAATGGTAACACTACGAGCAGTTCTGTGCCCGTTACGGTTTCCGGCATCACTAATGCCATCAGCATTACCGCGGGCGGAGACCACACCTGCACGCTGAGTAGCAGCATGGTTCAGTGCTGGGGCGACAACGCCTACGGCGAGCTCGGTAACGGCACCACATCCAGCACTTCAGTGCCCGTCACGGCTTCCGGCATTACCAACGCGATTACTATTGCCGCAGGCGCAAACCACACCTGCGCATCGCTGAGTGGCGGCACGGTTCAGTGCTGGGGCGATAACGCCTACGGCGAGCTGGGTAACGGCACCACGTCGAACAGTGCCGTGCCAGTCACAGTAAGCGGGCTCTGAGTACCATTTAGCGTACTTTGAGCGTGAGAGCCGTTGCGAATGAGTCACATTCTTCAGGTCGCATTCGTCAGTAGGCCCAGAAGGGTCCGGTACCTGCGGGCGTGTCCTGCCCCTCGATTCCCAGGAACACGCTGCGCCCAAAAAAGAACGGAAGCCCCCAAGTGAATCCACTGGCGACAGGGCCCGCCAAATTGCTGAATGCTATATTGTATGTGGAAAGGAGGGAGTCCGCATTGGCCACGCTAAATGAGACTTGCCCTGTCGTGCCGTTGAGGCCCTGGTTGGTAGCCGTGTAATTCTGGGTTATCGATGGACAATACAGTTGAGCCACGTCCGTGCAGACTGGTAGGCTCGTTGTGGAGGGTGAAGGGAATAACAGGAGATTCGTACCCGAATCGACGTAGCTTCCATTAACGCCAGAGTAAGTTATTCCGTTAAACGTCGTGGAGAAATAGCCAGTATCGTCGGTTGTGTAGGTTGCAGCCGAACCGAGTGCGTTATTCTCACGCGTCCCAATTCCGAAAATGAGTGAACCGGAAGCGGTGGCAGCACCTTGCTCAAGAACTGCCGGAAGAGAAATCAGGAACCCATTATTGTCTTCGGAAAATAACCATACGGGATTCTGCATTTGGTTTTGAAGCGGTACCGTGACCGCCGTACAAGTCGAATTTGCACTTGCGTTTGGACAACTGAAGTAAAGAGGGGGCGCATTCGAACCTGCAATTGCCGTGCATCCCAGTCCACAATCTTGCCGGAAAACACCCAGCCCCAAAATACCCCGGGATCCCATGGTGGCAATTGTGTCGTCGGCAGCCCCTGTGGCGCCGCATTCTGCAGGGACTTGGGGGAAGCCACCGGGGCCGACAAGCTGAATCGGAACCGATAATGCTTTTTCGGAGGCCAATTGAATGTCCGCCGACACAATCGGTCCCCACACGTAAGTAGTATCGGCAAACACTAGGCATTCACCCAATTGGTTGCCGGACGTATCTTTGACAATTGGTAGCGTTAGCTCCACCTCAGACGCTAACAGGCGAAGCCCGGAAGATCCCGTATCGACTTCAATATCGGTAATTGTCTGGCAGTTCGAGGTGCCCGGAATGCAAATTGTTACGTCCGTGTACGGCACGTTCACGTTTGGATTTGCTAGCTCGCTTGGACCGCTGTACACTTGAATTGGTTGAACGTTGAATGTGAAACTCGTGGCTGAGCTAGCAGCCGCGTTATCCGATGACGTTCCACAGCCGAACAGATTCAACAGAATCATTGAGATAGCAAAGGGGTATTGCCATTCACGAGTTCCCAACGATCGCCAGCCGAACGAATTCATTGCAGCACCGCTGCGGTAAGCTGCCGGGGCAATAGACGTGGTATGTAAGCCCGACCACGAAATGCTCGCAGGTGTCCCGCTGACTCAACAATGAGATTCTTGGTCTTTAGCATTAAGGGTCCGCCTCGATGTCCGCGCGCTTGGACGGCACGCTGAAACTCTGGGAAATATGCGCCAAGCAAGGGCTTCAAATTGGGAACATTGCGCGCCTGCCAAGTGACGCCAAAAACAAGACCTGCACCATTGACGTATTGTTTGACGATTGCGCCGTCATCGCGGTCAATTTGCACAATCTTGTAGTCTCCGCGATCAACGCTATGCGGCGTGCTGCCCAAGAGTTGATGGTCACAGCGAATTCGCGAGGCCGGATCGCCTAACGAAGCCGGAGCCTGCGATACTAGAAGTGAAGAGATCAGGAACAGCGGTACGGCAACTTTCACGATATCGAATATGGCAATTTTCATGGCGTAACGCAACGAGTGTCAAGACCGCCAGCGTCAATCCACGGCGAAAGTGGGTGGTGAATTTCGCGCCATCCAATTCGCTGCGAGCTGGCGTGTTACCCGGATCCGAGAAACGTGATGGTGCGCTCATAAATGCAGACCTCGTGGATGAGTACTGGACGCGGAACCTCCACCTCCGGGGTGCGCAGCATTGTAGCGAATCATGAGCTGATCGAGTGGAGAGCTGCGCGCCAACTCGCCCGCGCGTCTACGGTTGTGAATGCTCGTCTTATGCCTCAGCCCCGCAGTCACCTTGCCCGTAAAGTCGATGCCGCCAACATGGCAGGCAAGGCCAGCACGCCGACGCGAGCATCGAATAATCCGTTCGCGCCTCATGGGCCATCGCCCAAAACCCGCTCTTGAAAAGCAGCGGGATGACACGTAAGCTCCGCGCAAAGGCTGTCAACTTCGCGGGAGCTGAGTGGGCTGGCCAGCTTTCTTCCACCCGCGGATCCCAGCGCGCATCACATTCACGTCCGTGTAACCCGCTTGGGCGGCCCGCGCAGCTGCGGCATCCGAGGCCCGGCACATCTCGCCGCCACAATAGAAGACCAGTTTCGAGGTTTTGACCGGTGGCAATTCGGTCAACGCGTAGTTGTTTGAGTCCGACAGGAGTAAAGCCCCTGGCACAACTCCCATTTCATGGCGAGTATCGGAACCATTGGCGTCCAGCAGGGTGGCATCGTGACGTTGCACGAGGTCGGCCACTTCGGGAACGGTTATTATGTTTGTCGTTACGGCACGCGGGGCTTCATTGTCCTTCGATGCCTTCGCCGAATTGTTCGAGGACTGACAAGCCACTGCCGCGAAGCTCAATGTGATTGCAATCATAAAGTTTTTCATGAGCGCTCCTTCAATTCGCAATCGATTGCGTTCGAACAAGAACATAGTGCCCAGCCGAATTCTTGCCAATGGGGCCCGGTGCCGCCGTTGACGGCTGGCTCCACTAAAGGAAATTACGTCACGCACGTTGCGATCAGGACGTGCAATGGCCCATGAAATGCTCAATCACGTGCTGCTACGCGCAATCTGACGCTCGCCCGTGTCGTGGTAGCTCGGGTTGACCCGGATTTTGATCGCCTTGGATCCTCAGTCAACGTGAAAAGGGCCAGACCGATGAGTCATCGGCCTGGCCCTACCCAATCGTTACGGCTTGTCGCTTACTAGTAGAACTTGACGTCGGTGATAGAAATATCCGCCGCGCAGGTTCCGGTTCCCGCCGCGATGGTGAGCTGCCACTGAACACCAGTGAGTTGTGAACTGTCGGTGGGGCCGGCGGGTACACCTCCGGTAAAGCCGCTCCACGGAACCTGTACTGTCGTCGGCGTAGTTGTGATGCCAGTGACAGCTTTCTGGTTGGCGTAACAGTCTGCTGCAGGAGGCATCGAACATGAGCCCTTGGCGGGGTCGCTCGCCTTGTTGTCGTTTCCCGAGTAATTGGCGGACAACTGCATGGTGCAGCCCGTCATGGTGCCACTAATAGTGAACTCTATGCCAGTGAACGTGCTCGCATTGATGCAATCGTTGAAGTAGATGACGAAGCCAACATACCGGGGCGACGCCGTAGCAGTCGCGTTCTCTACTACGTGCGCTGTTCCATTGACGAATGTTACTGTGGGCGGCGCCCCTGCGGGGTCCGAGTACGTGGTGTAGCCACCCGGAATTCCGCTGGGTGTGGCGCCGGCATCCCCGACTGCAGTAAATTCGTCGATCACACCACCGGTTGGTGCGGCATCGGTCTTGCCCGTACACGCACTGCCCGCATCTTGGCTGCTGGCACCTGCCGTGCCAGTGCCCGCGCTGCCGCCAGAAGCACTCGTGCCAGTGCCCGCGCTGCCGCCAGAAGCACTCGTGCCCGCGCTACCGCCAGAACCTGTGGTGGTGCTGTTGCTGCTGCTGCAACCAAAGGATATTAGCCCCGCCGAAACGAGTCCGGTAATCACTATGAATAACGCCCGTTTCCTAATTCCCATCATGTCGAATCTCCAAAAGTCAGGTGTCATGTCGCGCTCGCCTCCAAGCCCACGAAGGCGTGCGAAACATACACTTCCACATGAACATGACAATGACAAATAAAGACCAAGTCTGCACAAAATTCCGCATAAGGTGCACGCACTGTGCATATCGCTGGCGATTTGGCGCAGAACTGATGACCAGCGTTCGAGCGGATATGCATTCCAATCGGTTTTCTGGTTCTTCCAGGGTTGTCGTTCCAGCGTGTGGGTTCTTGATGAGCGTCGCGTCCTCAATGACGTAAGCGAGCATTCGCTTTCGCTCGCGATTCAGTGTGGACGGGTCCGACCACAGCCGCGCGAAATCCGTGGTCATGGCCACGAGTCGCTCGAGTGGCAGTCCTCCGCCGAGCGCGGCCGCCCGCAAACTCTCGTACCGATCGACTATTGCCTGCTCCGCTGGCTCGTGAGCAACGGTACAGCGACTTACCGCGGAGTTTTTTTTCCAGTCAACGCGCGTTCGATCGTCCTCGGATGAACCTCGACCGAGAATTTCGCTCGGACCATCGTCGCAAGTTCGCGCGCGCGAATTGGCTTGCCGGGGACGTGCTGCTTCTTGATGAAAGCCAAGACATCGCCCTGAAGTTTGTGAGGACCCCGGGGTCCCCTCTTCCTCGGCACGAGCCCGGCGACCCCGGCCTGGTCGAAGTTTTCCTTCGCTTGGTAGTACGTTGGACGAGAGACTCCATACTCGTTCGTCACATCCGTCACCGCTACGTTGTTGACCGATACGCGGCGCAACATCTCGTACTTGACTTGCATAATGTCGCGCGGGGGCACCCCTTGATAACAACATTTGCGAGCGGATCTTGAAAAAAGCCATCCTGCACAGAAAGAACGCTTACTTCTTCAAAATCGAGCGTGGTGCTGAAGTGGGCGACATCTTCATGAGTCGTGGCCGGCACCCGTCGGGCTATTGCGGCAACGGATCCGGACGTTTGAGTGTAGACATGCCGCGAGACCGCTACATTACGTCAGACGACAAGGTTGACTGGCCGATGGCCGTGTGCGCGGTATCGGCGGTGCCGCGGATTACGCGCCGGAGAAAAAAATCGGGGTTACGCACGTTTGCCGAAAGCACACGAAGTGCATGCGGGGAGAAACCGACACAGCCGGTTTGGGGGCAGGAGTGCTGGCGCTGGATTTTTCAGCCCTAAACGTCGCATCGCAAAGAAGAAAATACTCGTGACCCGGAAGGCGCAATCGACTGCTCTTCCCATATGGTCCGCGCATTCAGGTGCATCGAGTCCGCCACAGCAGTTCCGACACCACGGTGAAGACTATGATTCGAAATTCAACGTACAGATATTCCGCGCTTCTAATATCCACTACTTTGCTCGGATGCAGCGGGAGTTCCCCAGATACGGGCGGTACGACAGGGCAAGGCGGCGGGGCCGCTTCCGGCGGCACGACTGGAAATGCGGGGACTGTTTCGAGTGGTGGAACTACGTCCACTAGCGGAACGGGCGGCGTCACGGTAGCCGGAGGGTCGCCGGCCAAGGGTGGCAATAACTCATCTGGAGGCGCTGCTGCTACCGGCGGTGCTAGTTCGACGGGTGGAGTTGTCGCGATCGGCGGCACAGCGACCGGCGGAAGTCTGGCAACAGGCGGCGCGGCGACAGCCGGAAATCCAGCAACGGGCGGCAAGTCGTCAACGGGTGGTGCGACGACGGGTGGCACGACGGCGGCTGGGGGCACAACCTCCTCAGTCGGTGTCTGTGCGCTCAGCGCTGCCGGCAATGGGGGTTTTGTGCATCCCGGTGGCCTGCACACGAAGGCGGACCTCGACCGCATGAAGGCCCAAGTGGCGGCGGGTGCTCACCCTTGGGTTGACGACTGGAAGGTCCTGATCGCCGATTCCCAGGCGCAAAATACCTATGCTGCCGCTCCAAATGCGGACATGGGTGCCAATCGCCAAAGGGCCGACGCGGACGCGCATGCTGCGTATCTCAACACAATTCGATGGTACATTAGCGGTGATACAAGCTACGCCGATGCGGCCGTAAGAATCTGCAATGCGTGGTCCTCGGCGGTAAATGCCGTCCCATCTAATGGTGGGCTAGTCGGTTTGCCTATCATGAGCTTCGCCCTCGTTGGCGAATTGTTGCGGATCTACAGCGGTTGGAACGCGACTGATTTTCACGGTTCAAGAACATGATGGGCACGTATCTGTATCCCTCGGTACACGACGTACTCGCCACTCACCTCGGCAATTGCGCGACCAAGCTCCCAACGAGTTGGGATGCCCCGAACCTGGCGGCTGTACTTACCATCGGTGTGCTCCTGGACGACCAGGCCAAATACAACGAAGCCGTTACTTATTACGAAAGCGGTTCCGGCAATGGGGCGATCGAGAACGCGGTATGGACACTTCAGCCTGGCAATCTGGGCCAGGCCGCTGAGAGCGGCCGCGATCAGGAGCATTGCACGCTCGGGATCGCAGATCTCGGAGTGTTGTGCCAGGTGGCCTGCAATCAAGGTCTGGATTTGTTCGGATATGACAACAACCGACTCCTGGCAGGGGTCGAGTATGTCGCGCGATACAATCTCTGGCACGATGTGCCCTATTCCCCGTGGAACAATTGCGTCAACGACAACCAATTTTACATCTCGATCAATGGTCATGGTCGAATCGACGATCGACCTGTCTATTCACTCTTCTACAACCACTATGGCGTCCTCAAAGGACTGAGCGCGCCGAACACTCAGGCGATGGCGCAGCTGATGAGCCCCGAGCACGGCAGCGACGATCATTTTGGCTACGGCACTCTGACGTTTACTCAGAACGCGTCGGCGTATCCGCCGTCACCTATTCCCGCCGCTCCGACGGGCTTGACTGCCACGCCCAGCGTGTCGCAGGTTTATTTGAGCTGGACGCCGCCTAGCGGAGACACCACGCAAGGTTACGTTGTACGCCGCGCAACAACTAGCGGCGGGCCGTATACCAGCATTGCTTCATGGAACGCGAGCACCGCCGCGCAATACACGGATGCAACGGCAGCTAACGGCACAACTTACTATTACGTCGTTTCCGCGGTAAACCAAGCCGGAACCAGCGGCAATTCAGTGGAGGCCAGCGCTACTCCCGTGGCTGCGGGAGCACTGCCGGCGGGTTGGCAATGGGCGGATATTGCCGCGACGGGAGGCAGCGCGACCTATGCGAGCGTTGGCAATGGCACGTTCCTTATCAACGGAAACGGGACTGGCATCGGGGGCGCTTCCGATTCATTCACCTTTGCATATCAGAACGTGACCGGCGACCACACAATCACAGCGCGCCTCACACAGGCAGGAGCCAAAGTGGGGTTGATGATGCGCGAAACGCTCGCCGCCAACTCGGCGCTCACGACGATTACCCTCGGCGACACGGGCGGTCGAGAGTCGAATTGGGGAATACGCGCCTCAACCGGAGCTAATCTCAATTGGTATAATACGGGCAATCAGTTCACCTGGGTACCGGTCTGGTACAAGCTGCAGCGCAGTGGAACCACAGCCACGGCTTCCCAGTCCCTGGACGGTGTAACCTGGTTTGCCGTCGGTTCGACCACGGTGACGATGGCTAACACATACTATATTGGGTTGGCGGTCATTCCGGGAGCGACCACCTTCGACAACGTGACGTCCAATTGAATTGCGTCCTCGGTACGGCCACCATCTCTATGCCCGTCATTTTCGGAGCTTTCCAATGAAAATCGATTCGTCGCTGATGATTACTCGTTCGAACTGGGTGAAAGATTGCGCGGCGTCCATGCTTTTCGGTGCCGCACTTGTCGCTTGTTCGGGATCCGACTCAACCGGTGCGGCTTCAGGCGGAGCCGCTACTGCAGGTGGCGCCGTTGGTACGGGTGGGGCATCTGCATCATCAGGTGGGGTTACGGGCATTGCAGAACAGGCGGCAACGGGTGGTATTGCGACCAGTACCGGTGGAACTATTGGACTAGGTGGTGGCACCGTAGTGGGCGGGACATCGAGCTCTGCAGGCAGCTCCAATTCCGGTGGCACCCTGAGTATCGGCGGTGTTACGTCAAACGGAGGAACGAAAACTACGGGCGGCACTATATCGACGGGCGGAGAAACGGCAGCCGGTGGCACAACGGGCACCGGCGGTAGTGCGAGCAGCGGCGGCACGAAGCCAACGGGTGGCGCTGCGTTAACAGGTGGGACTAGTACATCGGTACCACCACCCATCGCACCGCCTACTTGTCAGAACGACATTACCTCCCAGGTTCTAGCTAACGTGAACATCACATTGACCGGCGACTCGTGCATCTTGCTTCCCGCGGGTACGACCCAATATGACGGCATTATTACCGGAACTGGCACAGTAACTCTAGCGGCTCCCAATGGGCCGGGCACGTTGGTCGTTACGGGCGATAGCACTTTCACGATACCCGTTGCAAAACAGACGGAAACCGCGACGAAAACTGCCAACTATTACACAATCCGCAACCCCAATTCCCCCGCGGTCTTCATTGAACCGAACGCCACCCTGCAGCTTGGAACGGCCACCTCAACCAGTGGAAGCATCTCTAGCATCATGCCGAATACTGGGACTGCAGTCATCAACGTCAACAATATCGAAGTTGACGGTACCTTGGCCATGGGGGGCGGCCCTACCGAGCACTTTGGCATTCTCAGCGGGACCGGCACCATCACTCAACCCGGAAATCCAGGTCCGTACGCCACCGGAACATTTTACCTAGTTGGCGACGACATGTTCTCGGGACTGCTGTCGGTCTTGTCGGGTGGCTATGTTGGGGATCTCGGCGTGACATTTTCGCTTCCGTATGCCCAGGCCATCTTCAACAATGGCTCGATGATTATGAACTCGCCACCGACACTGGGTTACGCATTGCCGCAAACCATTTACGAGGACCACTACGGAGACGACATCAACACCGATCACGGCATCATCACGTTCGTCGGAGTTTACAGCACTAGCGACAGCGGGGACCGGCTCCATCCCGCGTTGAGCGACCCGTCACTCAACACCATGGTGGTAACCAACACGGCTGCAAGTCCCAATCAACCCAATGGCTCGAATGCGAGCTTTCGCGGAATCAACTTGGAAGGTGGAACGACCCAGTGGGGAGATGGTACGACCAACACATTCTTCCTTCCCTCGACACCTGCCCCGGCAGATCCCGGCGCCAAGAACGTCAAGAATGCTTACATCAATCTCCGAAATAACGGGGGTAACTCCACGCTCGTGTTTAACTACAACGGCAAGTACACGTGCAACATTGGTATCACGGGAGGTGGAGGAGGACCTCACGCCAACGGCGATGTGGGCGGTGGAAATCTTACGATTGCTGCAACCCCGGGCAATTATGCCGTGCTCACCATGCCTCAGAATTACAACGGCATTACGACTATCGGCGCGGGCGCCACTTTACAGCTGGGCAACGGCGCAGCGGTGCAGGCCATCGGCGCGAGCATCGGTGCGGCTACTGCGTCCGAGCCACGCGGCGCCAAGACTACGACCGTGCTCGCTACGTATTCGGGCGACAGCAGCTTGCTCACCGCCGAGTCGCCAACCGGTGCCGCCACGGACAGCATCGTCGACAACGGAACGCTGATTGTCAACAACACTACCACGGCCACCTCGCTGTCGAATATCAGCGGGGCGGGCGTCTTGATTCAGATGGGCGCAGCGGCGACGACGCTCTTCTCCAACATTTACAGTGGTGGGACTACTGTCAGCGGCGGCAGCTTGCTCGTCGGTGCCGCCACTTCGCTTGGAAGTGGGAACGTAACCAACAATGCTGTCCTAGGGACGACTGCGAGTCAGCACGTTATCAACGTTGCCGGAGACTACATCCAGGGCGCGTCAGGGACACTTGTCCTTTCTTTTGGAGGGACGGCCCAGGGCTCGAATTACGACACGCTGTCAGTTGTGGGCAAAGGCACTCTAGCGGGCGCCTTGGTCATCAACGATTTTGGCGGATTTGCTCCGACCATCGGTCAGCAATTCACCGTGATTCAGGCAACCGACGGCCTTAGCGGAACCTTCTCCTCGGTAACCAGCGCCGACATCAAGCTGACCCTCAGCTACGATGCCACCCATTGCTACGCCACTGTCACGCCGTAGTTTGCGGGTTTCACTTAGGCTACTTCTAGCCGAAATGTTCCGATGTCTGCGTCGCGGACCCAGCTGTAGGATCTGTTTGGATTCGGACCAGCCACAGTCGACCATTACCAAGGATTATGACCTGGAGGCCTGTTGCTGACGACGACGCAGCAAGCCCGCAAAGGCAAGACCGACTAGTGCCACGCGTCCCGCGGTGCCGTAGCGGGTATTCATTCCCGCCGGCACACGACAACTGCAGCTACCAACCTCGGACGAATTGCCGCCACCACTGGCACCCGTATCCCTGGCGGTGCCGACGTTTCCGCCTATATTTGCGGCACCGCCGACGGCTACCAACCCACCCGTGGCCAAGCCCGAACCGCCGACGGGAGGTGCTCCACCGGTAGTCCCAATTGCACCACCTGTGCTTACGACGCCACCCGCGCCAGCGGTACCGCCCGTTGCCGCGGCGCCGCCTGCGCTTAGGTTACCCCCGGTTGCGGCCAAGCCTCCGGTTGCGGCGACCGTGCCGCCCACATTTGATGCTCCACCGATTGCTTTTGCGCTCCCAGTTGCGGCGAGGCCTCCGGTGCTCGTAGTACCCCCGTTACTTGCGACACCACCCGTCGCGGCGCCACCAGCACCAGTCGCTCCGCCCGTGCTGCCCGTCCCACCCGTTCCGACAGTCTGACAGCTCACGCCCGAGGCCGCGATGACGATCGTATGCGTGGCCGCGGTGGTGATAGAAAGGGGAACGGTTGTCGCTGTGCCGCTCGTTGCAGTCACTGCCGTCGCCGCCACGCTATCGATGGTCACGTTGTAACTTCCGGGAGCTAGTCCACCTAAAGTCGCGGTGGTAATATGCGTCGCTGAGGTATCCTGGTTGGTGAGGGTGAACGCGAGGTAGTTGCTGCCCGTTCCCACTGTGGCCTGAGTGTACTTGTCGCGATCGAGCGCTAGGGAAAGCTTCTGGCTAACGAAATTCAGCCGCTTGAAAACCCCGTCTTTCGGCGTGACGGTACTGCAGGTTCCGCTCTGCGCTAAGTCGCAGCCGTAGCAATAGGTTCCAAAGATGGGGTCATTGCTCACATCCGAGCTCAAGATGCGGAGCGCTCCCCATAATCCGAGATCTGCTTCACCCGACATTTGCCTCCAATTGGCGTGAAGCGTACCGCTATCTGCGCTGCCTTGATATCCAATTCCGGGTTGAGATTGATAGGTCCAGGCAACCGTCCCGACGTTCTTGCTATTTGAATCGATCTGTCCGGAATTAATGGCACTGATGTTCGCGATTTTGGAAGCATAGGCCAGTCTCTCGTCCACCTCCGGGCTCGCGGAGTGATTTCGCGCCCAGTCATCGAGAATGGTGCCGGCCAGCGAGGCTGTATACTGAAAGTTCCACCACGTTTCGCCACAAATTGTCACGGGATCCGCGTAGAAGTACCAAACGGGCTCTTGTCCCCGATCAGCCCGCGACTTTGCGTTACACTGGCTCATCATGGTGGCGTCATTCTTCATGTTTGCCGCCATATAGACGGCCTCTTCTCCCGTGTTATCGTAGTTGTATTCGGAGCTATACGGGTAGGTTTGCGACGCATACGCGGGATACATGGTGCCGGTCACGATGTTCGTGACATTTTGAGCCTCCGCTGTGTGACCGTTAGCACTCAATGCCTGAATGATGTCAGGCAGAATAGACTCACCCATGTAACCGGTTCCGGCTTTTGAGTGGCCGTTATACAGGGTATTGATGATGTTGTAGGCCTTCATCAAGTAGGCATCAGCCGTTTGGTGATACTTAACTAGATTGGGATATCGAAGCGCCGTTTTGTACATGGCGAAATAGGTATTGAACGCATGGGGGTAGGCGTACGCGCGATCGTAAAAGCAATTGTTGGTGTTGGTGGCGTTGGTATTCGACGGGCACCACCAGTCCTGAACGACATAGCTGTTGTGATCGATGGTATTGTTATTCCAGATGGCATCCAGGTAGTTGTCCAGTGCCGTTACTTCCGCGGCTACCGGGGTCTGTGAGTTCTTTTCCGCGAGGAACTCTCCTTTGGTCCAACCCCAATCATCCCCCCAGCCCGATCCTCCCGTCGCTCCTCGCCGCGCTTGCGTGTCCATCAACCAATCATCGAACACATGATAGAGCGCGTCCGAGGATGTACTAGATACGGTATTATTAACCATGAATGTGGCGCGTCGTTGAATTGCAGCGTCAATCGGTTCGATCCCATAGAACTGCAGTGTCGTCGTTTCACCTGAGCCATATGACACGACGACGTTGGTTTGTCCCAGTTGAGTCGATGCCAGTTTAATCTGATAAATGTGGTGGTCAGTACCAGTGGTTCCAAGTGAATTGATGGTCACGCCCGGTCCCGACACCGACGTAATGGCCTTGCTGGTGTGCAGATCTATCTTGCCGGTTTGGTTGGTGGGGAGGATCAGACTCGGAACCACCGTAATGTCGATCAGCCCGTCACTATAGAGCTGATTTTTTACGTCGGTTTGACTAGCCACGTCATAGAACTTAAAGGCGTAGGTTTGGCTTGCATTCGGGGCCAGCGTCAGACTGGTGTTGGGAAGATACCCTTCCTTGGTACTCTTGATGACGTTAGAATGGAGGTACCAAATGTCCAGCCCGGGGGGGTAACCGGACGAGCCAATCCAGCCGCTGTTTTCGCTGTGCCAATTGTCTTTGTATTCGGGCGCCGCACCGGTGGTCGGGTCCGGAACCATGAGCAGAAAATTGCCGACGCCGCTCGGTCGAGTAACCCAAACATACGAACTGTTTTGACCGGTAAACTCGTGGTAAAGGACACGGTTTTCCCATACGACGTCGCCGCCCGTAAATAGCTCATTGAAGGATATTGGTAGACCGACGTCACCGAATTCAATGGTCTGCGTGCTGGTGTTCGTAACACTGATTTGCCAGTAGAGGTAGTTGTTGACCAGCGAATATGTTTCGACGAGCTTGAAGTTCTGAACCCCCTGCGCGTTCGCCGAATTCTGATATGTCACCGTAATTGGGCCAGTGCCGGCAACATTTCGGACGTCGTCGGACTGGTTCGTCGCGGCAGTCTTCCAAGCGCCGGTTCCCAATCGGTACGTAAAGAGAAGTTCGCCTAGATACCAGTGGTCGGTTGCATTCTTGGGAACAATCTGACCCGCGAGGTTTGTGGTAGTGAGGACGTAGTTGGTCGGGAAAGCGTCGTTGACCAACGTCAGGCTCGAGATCTCACCGTTGTTACCAATCTGCACGTTGAAGGTCGAATTCGAAATCGTCGCCGCCTGGATGCTTGCCGGGGCCAGCAGTGCGCCAATGGCAACCCCATGGGCGATCGTCGAATGCGTAACGCAGCTGAGAAAATGCGTTCATGGCTGTCGCTTCTTTCTGTATTGGTTGGGGAACCTATGGCGGAATAGTCATGGCGGTTGCGTTAGATTTCAGATGCCCGCTGTCAGGAACGCCTCCCAGACAACGGACACAAGCAAGACATCGGAACCGGAGTGAAAAAGTGCAGCGGGCTGCACTTTTTCAAGGAGGTAGACGGTCCTCGCGCAGCGAGGAACGCCCGAAGGGCGTAGTGAACGAACGTGCGGTTTAGCAGCGAAACTCTAAAGTGCGGGCCGTCAACATCTCCAGCTAAATAGGTGAGTTCAAAGGTACCGTTCGGAGGAATCTCATCAAAAATAGAGGCGATTGGTCGGAGCCGCGGTGCCCCCAGTGATCTGAATCGAATAACCAAACGTCTCGTTCGGATCCCAGCCGTACGACAGCGCGCTCTTGTAACCGCTCATCGTAACGTTGGTAACCACGACGATGACGACGTTGTTCTTCGGCGCCTTGGTCAAGGTGATCGACGTCGAACCCGTGGCTACCGGTGGACTGAACACAGAGGTACCGTCCGTAGCGCGATACACAATTTGCGCACGCATGTCTGGTGTCGTGCCCTTGCTGCCCGCCGCGGCCGGCGTGAAGGTGACGCTGACCTGCGTGGCGCCCGTGCTCACCGTGATCGGGATGTTGTTGCGTCCCGTGTACCGCGGTAGTTGATTGGCGTTCGACGGCGTCAGCGTCCCACCTTGGTTGGTAGTGGCCTGGTACATACTCGCACTGGCCACGCCCTGGGTGCTGGTTGACAGTTCCTGAAATCACCCAGTGCTAAGCGCGCGCTATATTCCTGCACCAGGCATTGCACTCGGGTTTTGTCAAGCAGGCGCGTCATTGTTTGAAGGATCTGCTCGGTGGTTTTGGCTTGCTCCCAAACGGTCGCAAAGAAATGCAGGCCGACGCGCTGGGCGACGAACAACGGGAACAGATCGTTGTAGCGAAAGCCGGTGATGTCGGTCATGTAGTCCGCGGGCCCGTTGACACTCGAGCCGTCCGTGACGGCAATTCCACAGCTCTCAATAGGAACGAACGGCTGCTGGTAAACCAGGGCGTCCAGATACCCTACGTTGGATGGCAATGTGTATTGAGTGGCTTGTCCAGGAGTAGCGCCGTTGGCGTTTTCCGCCGTAAGCAGGATCAGATAATCGTTGTAGGATTCCTGAATCCACGAGACCGATTGGCCCGGAACTGTCCCGTAAGAATTCTCCAGCACGTGATTGAACTCGTGAGTGAGGTCATAGCGCTGGCTTTGATCGGTCATCGCCACTGACGTGGTCTCTACATCGGGGTAGGAGCCTTCCCAGGCGGAGTCGCCGCCGGCATTCGGATCTTTCGGCAGGCCTGTATCGACGAACAAGTAGTCGATGTAATGGGTGCCAGTCGCACCCGTTGTCCACGGCGGCAGATGAATGTAGGAATATCCCGTTTCAAACTTCAGATCGTTGTTGATGCGAGTCAGTATCGATGACTGTGTCGCTGCTGGGACCTGGGTGGTTCCCTGCGGACCCTCGCTGATCAGGATGTAGCCGCCAGCAATGGTCGTAGTCGGCGTGCCGTACGGATTGACGCCGGTTGGCGTAAGCGTGGGGTTGTCGACCCATGCGGCAGGGGCGGTGCCGCTCGGGACGGACCCGTAATTGCAATAAGGGTAGTCCGACGCAGGAGCTCCGCCCGTAGCTGACGGTGTTCCTCCGGTGGCTGTCGTTGCGCCCGTGGTGTTGCTGCCTCCGGTAGCAGTCGATCCACCGATGGCAACGCTTCCACCGGTCGCTTTGCTGCCGCCCGTTGGGGAGCTACCGCCTGTGGTCTTCGTTCCACCTGTGGCTGCACCGCCTCCGAACCCTGTGGTTCCGCCGGTTGCGGAGCTGCCACCGCGTGTTGCCCGCCGCTGTGGTTCCGCCGGTTGCGGAGCTGCCACCCGTCGCGGAACTGCCGCCGATTGCTGTGGCGCCGCCCGTGGTCTTCGTTCCACCGGTACTACCCGTACCCGCGGCGCTCGTAGCACCACCGGTTGTCTTCAATGCGCCAGTGCCGGCTGTACCCCCAGCGCCAGTGAGCCCGCCAGCGCTCACCGCCCCCCCGCTGGCTAAATTGGTAGCCCCCCCGGAAGATCCGGGCGGCGCCGAACTGTCACTGCCGCTACAACCTGGGAAAAGCGCAATTGGAATGACGAGAATAAGTGGCGACGGACGATACGACATGCCGAACTCCCTGGCGACCCAGTAAAATGGACTAATTCACGCATTCAGGTCCGCTCTTACAAAGAGTGCCTGTAAACGATGGGCTTGCTCATACTGTGGCCCGGTAGCTAAAATCCGGTTCAGGAAATTCAGTCCCTTAGTATCTGTGCAAAACTCAAGGGTAGCCCGCGACGGGCAAGGCGAGCATCAATGCGCCAGCCGAGCTTGGGCAACATTGCTGACTCGGGGCTACCGTGCCCGTGAAATTCCGCTAATTCGCAATAGCGATGCGAGAGGCCAAGTTGTCAGGCTCTTCACTGACAGGGCATAACGCGCAGGACCTTGAGTTTGGTCCCGGTGCTGCCCGCCGAGGGATACGCCACGCTGCCGTCTGGGAATGACTTGAATGATTGGTAGCGGTTTCCGTAGACCGCATTGGCGGCCGTGCCCGAAGGCACTGTAAATGTCGAGCTGATCGCCGCTCCGGTCGAGTTGTTCAACACCTGCAAGTACATGGTGCGGCCTGTCGATTTGTATACCAGGTCGCCTACCGCTGTCGATTGTTCCCACGCGGCCAGCATATTGCTTCCGTACTTCGCCAAATGCGGCGCGCGGTCATTGTTACCAGCCACGCTCGCCAGCGTGATGTTCTGGTCCGGTGCGCCCGTCGTGAAGTGCAACAGCAACGTGTCTGCCAGTCCGTCGGTATTGGCGGTCTGCCCCGCTCGAATGTCACTGGCCGTCAACCAGTAACCGCCATTGGCGCCCGTGACGATATCGCCCATGGCGTCGTAGTACAGGTCAATCGCGTAAATCGTCGTCATGTTCGGGGCAAACGCGATTCGACCCGACTTGCCACCGGTGGGCGCGTCATTCTTGCACACCATGATGAAATTGCTTCCATCCCACACGATGCGTTCATAGCCGCTGTGGCTGCAACCCCAGTCAAAACTATTGTGTCCCGTCAGCATCGCGCCCGCCGGGCTTACAACGCGCATCTCGTCGCCTTGGTGAATATTCACGCATCCGCTCTGCGACACGCTGATGGCCGCGCCGTAGTACGCCGCATAGTTCGTCCCATCCGTGGTAATCCGACCTTCGTGCATGTACCACCAGATGAAGATGACGTTCGTGGTGTCCGTCGCGCTGTTCAGATACGGCGGGTGCGCTGCACTCGATTGCGTCAACTCAGTTGCCCAGGTTTCCGTCGTGCCGTCAAACCGCACCATGTATTCGTCGTAACAAGGGATCGCCGGGCTCGGCGGCGTGCCGCACAGGTTGCTTGGGGTACCACAGTTGAGCGTGCCACCGCCCTTGGCGTCGCGCGACAATAGAACTACCCCTCCGTTATTGTCCGCATAGATATCATCGAAGTCATTCGCCGACAGCGTGACCGCTGGCACACTGGTGTTGACCGTATCGTCCGCATTGAGCGTCGTGATGTGAACCATGCTGTCCGTTCCCATCCACGCAAAGCGCGTGCCGCCCGATGGAATCGGTGAAAGCGCCAGCGGCAACAGGCCTCCGTCGGTCTCGTTGTTCTGATAGGTCGCCCCCACGTCGAACTCCGTGATGCGAATGGTCGGTGACGTGCACGTGCCGGGTGTTCCGCCTCCAGTATTCGCGGTTCCAGCTGAGTTACCGTTGCCCGCAGAATTGGCTGCCCCCGCATTACCAGGCTGCCCCCCGCCGCTGGTTGCCCCAGCTGGGTTTCCGCTCCCGCCCTCATTGGCGTGGCCTCCCGATGCATTCGTGGAACTGTTATTGCTGCCGCAACCGATGAAGAGAGCGACTGGAAATAGGAACCATCCCAATAGTATCGTGCGAGTCATTTCCAGTATCCTCCGCAGTTCGATGACCAGTGACGAACCGACCAACAAAACCGACCAATTGGCCGCAATCGGCGACAACTCTCCTGGATTTGCTGCGCTGCGGTAACGTCGCGACGGTTCAGAAATGAAGAGCTATACGATACGGTTTCGGCTCAGACACAAGCCCTGACCACCATGACGCAATCTTCGCGTAGTTTTGTACTGGGCAGTCCTTTTCGGGACAATCTGGTTTTGCAATGCGGCCGGTCAAACACCGTTTGGGGTTGGGACGATCCTCGCCAGTGTGTGAGCCTGTCAGTCAACAGCCCGCAAACGCAACTCGACGTGACAACATTCGCTCGGGATGACGGTCATTGGCAAATGGATTACCCCGAACTTGCCGAAGGCGGGCAAAGGTTGGGCCGATCCGCAGTTTGATGACAATCCCTGGAAAAGTATGCGATTGCCTGGCGCTTGGCAATCAAGAGGGCATTGGCCCTATTTGAGCGAAGCCCAAGCGCAAGTATTGAGCGAACCTGCCACGGCCATGGCGGTGACCATTGATATCGGAGATCCCACGGACATTCACCCTCGCAACAAGCAGCAAGTGGCACGACGCCTTGCGCTGCTGGCTTTGGCGCGCTGTTATGGCCAAAATAATCTCGACATTTCGGGTCCAGCTGTCCCGATGCCAACGACCGTGGGCTACGCTTGGCGCGACGCGCCTGAGGTCAACTTGCGAAATGCGGCCGGACTGCCCGCCGCGCCCTTTAGAACAGACGATCGCTAAGGAACTAATCCAATGTCTTCATTAGAAACGGGCCGGGTGGATGCCAACGGCATATCGCTTCGCTACTACCGAAGTGGAGGCAATGGGCCCGCCCTGGTCTTGGCTCACGGCATGACAGACATGGGTTTATGCTGGACACGTGTCGCCGATAGCCTATTGCATAAGTACGACGTGGTTCTCTACGACGCTCGGGGCCACGGCGAATCCGACGCGCCCGAGGACGGATACGATCCGCAAAACCACTGCGAAGATCTTCGCGGCCTGCTGCTGAGCCTGAAACTCGATAGGCCTCGGCTGCTGGGGCATTCCCTCGGAGCCGTGACCGTGGCGCTACTCGCAGCTACATACCCGGACATGGTTCGTTCAGTCGTGCTCGAAGATCCACCAGTACCTGAGTTTCTCAATCGAACCGCCCACACCCGAACAGCTAAAGTCCTGGGATGAACAGCGGCAGCAATGGAAAGGCTCCATCGTTGAACAGTTGAGTCGATCGCGAGAGGAACTTGCGGCCTTGTGCCGGCGGCAATCACCGCATTGGCATGACTCGGAAATTGGGCCCTGGGCGGAAGCAAAACTCCAAGTGAGCCCCAATATATTCAACGCCACCAGCCTGATGGCGACCAATTGGTGGCAATGTTTGCGCCAAATTAGTTGCCCAATGTTGCTGCTGACAGCCGATGTTCGTCGTGGCGCGCTGGTGACGCTAGCCGCCGAGAAAGAATTGCGCCGCTGCTGTCCGGAAGGCAGCATAGTCCGCCTATCAGGGGCTGGTCACAATATTCACCGTGAGCAATTCGAACGGTACATGAGTATCGTCGCAGACTTTTTTGCGCGTGCTTAACCAGTGCTCGTCACTCTTGTAAATTTCTCATGCAATGCGTCCCACCTGGGATCAAATCGCGGCAGATATTCAGCCAACTCGCTGCACCGGCGCACAACTTCGCGCGCCTCGATCCAATTTGAGCATTGACCGCCAACAATTGCTTGCGCCAGCAAATTTCCCAAGGCCGTTGTTTCCGCAGGCCCAGCTAGAACCGGTACGCCGCAAGCATCGGCAGCAAGCTGGCACAAGAACGCATTCTTTGAGCCACCCCCAACTATGTGGATAATACTAGGTCGTCTGCCGACCAACTCCTGCAACTGGTCCAAAGTCTGGCGATACTTGCAAGCCAGGCTCTGAAAAATAACCCGGGCTATCGCCCCAATTTCGCTCGAAAACGGCGCTGTATCATCCGAGCATAAACGCACGATGGCCCTTGGCATGTCAATCGGGTTTTGCAGAGTCGAGTCGTCCGGATCGAATACATGTTCAGTCGCGGTTGATGCTTCAGCCCTGTGCATGATATCTTCGTAATCTAGCGTATGTCCAGCATCGGCCCAGACCTTTCGACATTGCTGAATCAGCCAAAGTCCAGTGATGTTTTTTAGCACCCGCACCTGGCCGTCCACGCCACCCTCATTAGTAAAACCCAATTCAAGCGCTCTCGGATTCATGACGGGTGTTCTGGACAGGATGCCCATCAGCGACCAAGTTCCGGAGCTAATGTACACGTAGTCTTCAGTTGTCGCAGGAATGGCCGCCACCGCGGAGGCAGTATCATGACAGGCAGGTGCCACGATTTGGGCGTGTGCGAAGCCTGGCATATCGCTGAACGACGAGCGAAGCGGCCCAATCTTCGTGCCAGGCGGAATAATTTGGGAAAACAAATGGGTAGGAATTTTCAACTGACTTAGCAACGGTAGGGCCCAATTGCGTTGGGAGGCATCCAGGCACTGGGTCGTGGTTGCAATCGTAAGCTCATTGACGATTTCACCCGATAAAAAATAGTTTACCAGATCGGCAATCAATAGCAGATGTCGTGCCTTCTTTAGAACATCGTTATTGTCGCACACCATCGAGTAAAGCTGGCAGATTGTATTGATGTTGAGCGACTGAATGCCGGTTATCTCATATAGATGCTCACGGGCGATTACTTGGTTAATTCTCGCGACCATTCCGTCGGTCCGCGAATCTCGATAGTGATAAGGTTCTTCGATAAGGGTACCTTTATCATCAATCAGTCCGAAGTTGACCCCCCAAGAATCGACGCCCACACTAGTTACTTCGATGCCCTGTGCACTAACTTGCTCAAGCCCGAAAGTAATTTCATTAGTCATTCGATGACTGTTCCACTGCAGGTGACCAGCTTGACAGTGCGCGCCGTTGCTGAATCGGTGCACTTCGCGCAGGTTAAGCCGATCTCCGTCGAATGCTCCAGTGATGACTCGGCCGCTCTCCGCTCCGAGATCTACTGCAATGTAAGTCCGAGTGGTCATTACTCCATTGGTGGATTCGGCTCAGCGTTGGTTAGTTCAGGATAAGCACAGCGTTCGCGGTTTGGAGCAGACCCATTAGAATATCTTCTGCTGGGTTTCGTAGGCACTGCAGATGTCGCGAATCTCATTGTCAAAAAGGCCTTGTGCCCGCTGCCCCAAAGATAAATCAAGGCACTCGTAGACAGCCGCCGTCTCAACATATTCGACTAAATCGACAGCCGCCATTACCGACGAACTCGATCGCGCCATCAACCCGTGTTTGGACCACATGGCCACTTTACATTCGCGCAAGGCATTGACATTGGCATTCATCAGCTCGACGGTTCCCGGCACAATAAAAGGGACTACCGCAATTCCTTCAGGTAGGTTTAAGATGGCCTCTGGTTGCCAGCGCAGCAGCCGCCGATTCAGGTATTCGGGATTCTGGTACTCGGCAATGTGGCTCAAATAGGTTAAGCGGCGCGGCTGACCGTGAACCACAGCATGAACCTTAACCCCGGCGCGCATACTGTGATCGTAGTGTACTCCCAGGTGCGAATTGAATTCGCTGGTCAAGCGAGCGAAGTTTCGGCGCGCGGAGTAGCGTAACGTTGCCGCATTACCTCCGGCTTGAACCTCTAAGCAACCTAGGCAGGCTGCGGGATCCTCTCGAATGTCGCGCAACCGACTGCCAGAACCTGACACGACAATTGTCGCGCCCGCAATGCCCGGTACCGCCAGAGGTAACTCAACAACCTCAGAATGCACAAACGCGGGATGCGGTCTAACTCGGCCACGAAGACAAATGCTCAGATTGCCGGCAGCTCCCTCGCTAGCGTCGATTTCCGACAGGCGGCGACCTGCTTCGCCCAAGGACCGAAGGATTTCCTCAAGGTCAACTGTGTAGTTTTGGTCAGACATGTCTATATTTTCAAATCTTGCCTAGGACGTCCAAAGAGACACCAAGCGATGCCCGAGCGACAGCATTCAATGCCTCTCGGTCACCTACGAAATGAAAAGTCCGGTGCCTATGTCGCAGCTTCGAGCCGGGCCTGAGCGCACCCGAGGGAGAACTCGTTTCAAGCTCATAGAAGCCACCTTGCGAGGGCTGCCCCGGTTGCACAGGGCCATCATTGAAACTGTTGATGACATCTCCATTGAAGGGATCGCTCTGATGCTCCCATAAACTATTGACGTAGGGCGCTTGCGAAGAACCCTTGTCGAATTGAACCACGGTCAGCAGGCGCGCCTTCTCGCTATAGCTGCCGGCGACAGACTTGGCACGAGTTGGGCTCAGCCCAATCTTGCTTCTAAATTGGCCGTCACACTTGAATAGCAGGACTCCGTGAGCCGCTGCCACCCTGAGCCGCTCAGGTGGCACAACCCCAAAGTAGCGGTCATTAACCACAGGGCCAATACCGTTGAGCTCGTAGGGAATAATGACTTCGGTATCGGTGCTGGGCATGAACATGCCCAATATCCAAATACTGAGCAGACCTGTCGTCTGTTGCCAGACTTGATCGCCAAGGTTGGTGATCGTGTTGTCGGACTCGAAGGCAATCCAATCAATGCTTGATGATGGGCTCACCTTGACGAGCGTTTGCAACTGGCTTGCATCAAGCAAGGAGATTCGCCGGCTCACTTCGATTGAGAACTGGCACTTCGAATAATTGGTAAGCTCGATCCTACGACCCAATTGCACCGAAGTTTCGCTTTGGTCCAGGATGTCCCAATTGCCCTCTTGCAATGTCTTCGGAACACGCCAAGCGTCGAAAATGAAGGGCTGCCCCGGGGAGAAGAATATCGAGAACTGTCCGCCCTCCGGCCCAAGCCAGAAGCGATCTTCGCCGCCGTAGTTGTCAAATGAAGTTCCGGTCTCGCCGGCCTCAATGAATTTATGATTAATCCAGCCGAGGCTTTCGGTTCCGGGAGCGACGGCGCTGGTCATAACTCGACCTTGATATTGGGGCGATACGACGACTTCGCCGCCCCCGGAAGTCTTTAGCCGAACCACTTGTCCGCGGTTTTCGAGAAACGCTAATTCCGCTTCAAAACGCATATTTTTGGGGCTCCTCAGTTTGCGGTCCAGACTCGCACCTTAAACCCGAGCATCTGGCTCAGGGCAACCATTTCCTCAAATATGTCACCGTAGGCTACCGCGATGTGATTCGAGCAATAATGGGCCATCAGTGCATCCCGCGACATCCCCAGATCCGCGGCCATAAACGGCCATTCTCGCGAGGTGCCATTCCACCAATTGTCGCGAACTACCTCCGGCAATTTCACGCACACGCCGCGGCCAATATCCATGATAAGCTCGCCACCTTTAAGGTAAGCGCGGGCCCAAGTCAATTCCCCAGGTAGACTTTCGCCTGCAAACGTGCCACCTGCTACGGGGAAGTACATTGCCGGTTGACGATACGAGTGCACACCCTTCAAGGTGTTCGGGTCATGATTGAATGCATAGGCACCGCAGGATCCCGAGTTCAATAGAACCCACAAAAACCGCCCGTCGTGTTCCGCGCCCCAGCGAACATCATGAAACATAACGCCTGGATGCAATCCTTTGGCCTTCAGGAGTCGCTTCATCAACTCCATGGGAACGACATTACCTTGATCGGCTTCCGTCGCGCAAACGATGGTGTCCCCGTTTGACTCAGGGCGGCAGGTCGAGTTCAACAGACCCTCTGCAAAATCCGAAGGTGGTCGCAGGTCAATCAGTCCCAATTGATACTGCCAGCCGAGGCAATCCGCCTCATATTCCCGCATCAAGTCGAGGACTGCGAGGTAGTCGCGCAATTGTTCTTTAGTGCATGATTCGTTGAAGTCGGTCGCTCCGCGCTGCCCCCAATGAAAGGTCACCCCGGCGTCTATTACCTGCCGAAAAGCAGCATCGATGCGCTCTGAGCTTACCTTTTGGCCCCAACTCAAGATCCACGCCTGATCGACTTTGTGCTCGGTGAAACCGTATTTGTTCAGGATGCGCGGCCCGAAGTAGCCGTTGATCATGCCCATTGAAGTGTCGCCAAGCATCATGATGAGAATGCGACGGCGCTGGATGTCTTCAGTAACCTGCCGCGCCATTGCTTCAGCTGCTTGGCTGACGCTGGGGGGCTCAGCGAGACAGTCCGCAGCATAAGTGATGTGACCCACTTGGCACCATTCTGCTAGTCGCTCCATAAATACTTCGTCTTTGGACCAATCCGCCGCATCCGTCCAAATTCGCGAATTATTGCGTTCGAGAGAGTCGAGGCAGGCGGCCGTGTTGAGCAATCCAACCAGTCCGGGCCAAGTTCCGGAGAAATTGCTCGCCAAGAGAAGTGGATTATCCTTGCCAACAACGCCATCCGCAGTGTGTGGGCCATAAATCCAATGCACACATACGCCAATCATGGGGTCCAACACCGGACCGAGCTTTGTAATGGCATCACTGGGTTTGGCGATGAAGCCCTCGATCAAATACGGTTCACGTCCCAGCTTCTTCAGCGCACGCTGCAGCTGCAGGGTAGCCTCGGTGATGCTCGGAACTGCGCGCTCATTGGGCTTCGGACGACCGTCACCCGGCCAAAACAAAGCGACTCTTGAGTTCGACATGCAATTGTCCGTTCGATATGAGGGATGATTCAGGGTTCGAGCACAATATCATGGCTGTAACGAATCGGCTAAGTGTGTGATGACCAGGCCCCGATACATGTTGACTAGCGTCCTATAGGTTGCGTATAGTTTTAGGTAATTTGTGGTTCAAGCGCTAAACAAGAGGGATTTGACATGGACCAAGGCTTTCGAATATTGGGCATTCGCACCGGGCACCTGACATCCATTATGGTCGGCATAGTTCTCGCGGCTGGCTGCGGCAGCAGCACCAGCACTACTTCCTCCAGCGCAACGTGCCCGACCAACCCATCGGACAGTTCGTGCGACCGGTGCCTCAAGGGATCTTGTTGCGGTGAGCTGAACACCTGCGACAACAACCCTTCTTGTCAGAATCTTCAAAGTTGCGAGGTTAACTGTACCACACCTGCCTGCATTACCTCGTGCGAAAAGTCGTATTCTTCGGGGTTATCTGCATTGAATAATTTCACTAGCTGCACCGAACAAAACTGTGCTGATCAATGCAACTTCGGCCTTGGCGGCTCCAGCAGCGTGGGCGGTGGACCGTCAATGGGCGGAAATCCTTCAACTGGCGGCTCTTCTGCGGGTGGTGGTGTCCCCGCCACAGGGGGAATGACGAGCCCTGCAGTTGCCACGGGGGGCGCGTCTAGCACCGGAGGCTTAGCGTCGACGGGCGGAGCAACACATAGCACCGGGGGCACCCCTACTAGCACCGGAGGCTTGGCAAGCACCGGCGGGGCGACACATAGTACCGGTGGCGCCGTTAGCACCGGCGGGTTGGCGGCCGCGGGCGGAGCGACTCGTGCCACTGGTGGCGCGCCTGGCGCCGGCGGGGTGGTAGCCATGGGTGGTACGACGCATACCACTGGCGGCGTGCCTGGCGCGGGAGGTTTGGTGGCCGCGGGCGGATCCACGTCTTGCACCTCGACGACCACTGAGCTCCTGCAAAATCCGGGGTTCGATAGTGGTCAGTCAGTCTGGGTGCAGGCAACCAATTCGACGAGTCCCATGATAACGGAGGCTAGCACGGTCCCGATGACCGCGCAGTCGTCACCCTACATCGCATGGCTTGGAGGCCTCGATAACGCTTCAGAGTCACTGTCGCAAACCGTGACGGTGCCGGCCAGCATGACCAGCGCCACCTTCTCTTTTTATTACTACATCGATACGGCAGAGACATCCTTAACAGATGCGTACGACATGATGAATGCGCAGATCACCGACGCCACCGGGGTTGTGCTGTTAAACGTCGTTACATTGAGCAATCTCGATACGACCACGGCCTGGACGCGGTACTCCGTGACGCTCAATAGTTCCTACGCCGGCCGCACCATCATAGTCCGCTTCAGTGACACGACGGACTCCAGCAACCCAACCGACTTCTTCATCGATACAGTGTCGCTACTCGTTACCAGCTGTACCTAACGGACGGCAGCGGTGCGATTTCTGATTGTGTCACTTCGGCACGGAAAAGGCTGATGAAAAGATTTATTGGCGGCCATCAATAATCGCAGAAGGGCTGCCGCGCGCTATGACGTGCACAACCAAGTGCTGCTGTCTGTATTGCAAGTGCAGCTGAATGTTGTGCTCGTTGCGCTTGTGGCGTTGGTCAGCGTACAGTTAACATCTACAGACGAGTTGCAGGATACCCCCGTTGTGTCAGTTACAACTCCTATCGGGCAGGACGGCACCGTGCCAGACATGCAAATCCAGCTGCCCGACGTGCAGGTGCAGTCGTAAGTACTGGTGCCAGCACCTGTCACCGTGACATCCAGAGAGCATTGTGCGCCAGATGCCGCTGTACAAGCGGTGGTGATTGGATCGTTCTGGACCAACAACGGACATGCGGAGACCGATGAAGCCCCACCGGTACCCGTGATGCCACCTGTGGCAGCCACTCCACCCGTTGCAGGAACTCCTCCGGTAGCCGGTACTCCGCCTGTCGCGGGCATTCCGCCGGTTGCCGGCAGACCCCCTGTTGCCGCTGTACCGCCGGTTGCCGGCAGGCCACCCGTTGCCTTTGATCCACCCGTTGCCGGCAATCCGCCCGTGGCTTTTGATCCACCGGTTGCGGGTGTGCCGCCGGTAGCTTTGCTGCCACCCGTGGCTTTGCTGCCACCCGTCGCTTTGCTGCCGCCCGTCGCCACTGAACCGCCGGTAGCTTTGCTGCCACCTGTGGCTTTGCTGCCACCTGTGGCTTTGCTACCACCGTTTGCGGATGCGCCGCCCAAAGCTATGCTGCCACCTGTTGCGACTACACCGGTTGACGCACCGCCGGTGCCCAGCATTCCACCTGTGCTGGTTGTGCTCGTGGCGCCCCCAACGCTCGATTCTCCTCCAATGCCGGATGCGCCTGCCGTGCTTTGGACGCCACCAGCACTAAGGTTACTCGTACTGCCCGCAGCGCCACCGCGTGCGGTTGTGCCAGCCAAACCCGTATTCCCTCCAACAGTCGTTGACAATCCCCCGACGGAAGCGCCACCATTATCGATGCTGCCATTGTCTTCGCTGTTGCCACAACCCACCGTCATGATGGCAGCAGAACTGACCGCGATTGCCCAAATATTGCTGCACTTGAGTCTCTTGGTCGAATAAGCACGTATCATTGGAGATTGTCCTTCCCTGGCCGGCCCAATTGGTCGTTGGAGGTTTTTCACAGACACCGCTACCCTTCTATCAGGCGAATTTTAGCGCTTGTCCAGCAACTTAATCAGAACCGCCGTCGAAGGCTGGAAAGTTCCCGGCACCCAAGCAAAAGGCCCAACCTATTAGAGCCGGGCCCTTTCCTTTTGGATGTTACTCCTTGCTACCGTTACGACAAAGCTGCACAGAGATAGTTCGGGGCGGCGGCCGTCCCAAAATTTCCGCAGCTCAACCCAGTGCCGCAAGTTCTGGGATTGGCGGCCGTTCCCGTGCCGCAGCAAGGTTGATTCTGGCCGCCACATACCGCGCAGGCCGCGTTCGCTCCGACGCCGGTGCAAACGTTGCCGGCGGCGCAAGCGGTGGCCGCCGCCCCAGGACAGCAGACTTGACCCGTAGCACCGCAGCCAGAGCAAGTGCCGCCGATACATCCGAGCCCGGTCGAGCAACGCGGGCCAGGCCCACCAGCAGCGCAACAGGTCAGCCCTGTTGTGCCGCAAGCCTGACAAAGGCCTGTCGCCGTGGCGGTGGCACCTTGGCAAATAAGACCGGCATTGCAGGTGTTGGCAGCTCCGCCACCGCAGCAAATATCACCGACTACCACGCCGCACTCGACGCACATCATGACGGTGCCGCCCGTAGGCAGCTCGCAACGTGTGTTGGCAGCGGTGCAATTGTTGCCGGTGCAGCAAGCCAATCCACTGGTACCGCAGGTCGCACCACCTGTGCCCACGCCACCGGTAGCGGCCGCAGCACCCCCAGTAGCGCTCGCGGCGCCGCCGGTACCCACTGTGGCACCGCCGGTCCCCGTCGTGGGGACACCACCGGTCGCGGCAATTGAGCCACCAGTCGCAGCGACCACGCCCGTCGAGCCACCGGTTCCCGTCGTGACGGCTCCGCCCGTACTCGATTTGGAGCCTCCGGTTGCAACAGTGCCGCCCTGCGTATTCACCATGCTGGCGCCGCCCGTTGCGCTACCGCCAACGGCAGCCGAAGCTCCACCCTTGCTTGACGAACCACCGACTGCACCACTGCCAGCGACGGTTGTGCCGCCCGCTGTCCCGGCGTTTCCCCCCAGATTGGTGGAGACTGAACCTCCGTTTGTACTCGAGGAACCCCCCGTATGGCTTGCTGCGCCGGCCTGAGTTCCACTTGTTCCCGCTGTCGGAGAAAATCCACCGGTCGTGCCGGCGTCAGTCGTCGCGGACCCACCGTTGTCGGAACTGGAAGAACCGCAGCCTGCAGCCAGCATGGCACCTAGCAGGGTCGAACAAGCAATTGACGCAACCCAAATGTTTCGAGTCATGGCACCTCCAAAACTAAGTCACTGTGGTCAAACGTGAGCATCCGCGGGAACAGTATCATTAAGTCGATGAAAAGGCTCAGATCCAACCGATCATGCGATAGCGGGACACGCCGCGAGTGGACCGCAGTCCATTCATTCACTTAAACGAGGTACGCGGGCACTTTGAGCCACAAAAAGGGCGACGCGGAACGCTCCAAGGGAGAGTCCCGCGCCCGGACAGAGGCTGACTGAGAAGTGAGGCGGCTGGATCAGGAAATCCATATCGCCCATACCGCCCATACCGCCCATTCCACCCATACCGCCACCCATTCCACCCATACCGCCACCCATATCCGCGCCGGCGCCGCCCTTAGCGGCTGGCTTGGGCTTCTCGGCAACCATGGCTTGCGTGGTTAGAATTAGGCCGGCCACACTTGCTGCATTTTCAAGCGCAGTGCGGACAACTTTAGTGGGATCGATTACGCCAGCTTTGACCAAGTCGCCAAAATCGTCGGCGACCGCATCGTACCCGTAGGCGCCCTTTCCTTCGCGGATCTTGTTCACAACCACCGAACCATCACGACCCGAGTTGATGGCGATGAGCCGCAGGGGTTCTTCCAGTGCTTTCTTCAGAAGCTTTGCACCTACGGCTTGCTCATCGCTGAGCTTTAGGGCGTCCACGGCCGACTCGCACCGTAGCAGTGCCACGCCACCGCCGGGAACAATACCCTCCTCAGAGGCCGCCCGCGTAGCGTGCATTGCGTCGTCAACGCGATCCTTGCGCTCTTTCATTTCCATTTCACTGGGCGCACCGACTTTGATGACCGCCACGCCACCGGCCAACTTGGCCAGTCGTTCCTGCAGCTTCTCCTTGTCGTAGTCGCTCTTGGTCTCGTCGATTTGACGTCGAATTTGGTCACAACGACCCTTGATGGCGTCCTTGCCGCCCGCGCCATCTATAATTGTCGTGTTGTCTTTGTCGATTTCAATTCGCTTGGCACGGCCGAGGTCCTTGAGCGCAACATTCTCGAGTTTGATGCCAAGGTCTTCGCTCACCACTTGTCCGCCCGTCAGAGTGGCAATGTCCTTCAGCATTTCCTTGCGACGGTCGCCAAAGCCCGGTGCTTTGACGGCCGCGCATTTGAGCGTACCGCGCAGACGGTTCACGACCAGCGCGGCGAGTGCTTCTCCGTCGACATCTTCAGCAATTATCAGAATCGGGCGCTGCTCTTTGGCCGTAGCCTCAAGCACGGGCACAAGATCACGCATGATACTGATCTTCTTTTCGGAGATCAGAACATACGGATCTTCCAATATGCATTCCATCGCCTCTGGATCCGTCACGAAGTACGGCGACAGATAGCCACGGTCGAATTGCATGCCTTCGACAACGTCCAATTGCGTGTCAAGGCCCTTAGCCTCTTCAACCGTGATGACGCCCTCTTTGCCGACCTTCTTCATTGCGTCAGCGAGCATTTTGCCGATTGCCTCGTCGCCGTTGGCGCTAACCGTACCCACTTGCTCGATTTCTTTCGAATCGACAATGGGTTTGCTCATCTTCTTGAGCGCGGCGACGGCGGTGACAACCCCGGCATCAATGCCACGCTTCAACTCCATCGGGCTGTGCCCGGCGGCCACCAGCTTCATGCCCTCGCGGCAAATAGCCTGCGCTAGCACGGTCGCTGTAGTCGTCCCGTCACCGGCGGTGTTGGCGGTTTTCGACGCCACCTCGCGCACCATTTGTGCGCCCATATTCTCGAACTTATCGCTTAATTCGATTTCCTTGGCCACGGTCACGCCATCTTTGGTCACCTTAGGCGCGCCCCAACTCTTCTCGATTAGGACGTTGTGACCCTTGGGACCGAGTGTAACCTTGACTGCATCCGCCAAAGTATCGACGCCTTTGAGGATCTTATTTTGCGCCGATGTATCGTAAATTATCATTTTTGCTGACATTGTCGTTAGCTCCTAGTCGCTTGGGGCTACTGGCCTTCAATCACGGCAAGTACGTCGTCTTCCTTCAAAATGAGGTGATCTTCGCCTTCGATTTTCACCTCGGTGCCGCTGTACTTCCCAAACAGGATCTTGTTTCCCACTTGAACATCAAGGGGTCTAAGCTTCCCGTCTTCCAATAATTTGCCGTTGCCGATGGCGAGAACCTCACCCGAGATGGGCTTCTCTTTGGCTGTGTCAGGAATGATGATGCCGCCTTTCGTCGTGGTCTCTTCGGCGAGACGTTTGACGACGATTCGGTCGTGAAGTGGACGAATCTTCATGGGAATTGCCTCCACGTGGAAATGGGACCCCGGCCAACCGCGACACAGAGATGGACGACGGCGGTCGAGAACGCGTGGCGCAAGTTAAGGTCGCTCGCTGTGCCGTCAAGTGGGATGTTTTAGCCACCGGCGGTGGTTGCTGCTAAATCGGGCATTTCTAGCTATTTCTTTCGAAGATTGTCGGGGAAGGCCCGCGGCAGAAGCGCCGCTAGAACCCAAGTGGCGCACGTGGGCCGGCCAATAAATCCAAGAACTGGCCTGCTGCGCTGCCAACTGCAAGCTCGAAGCCATCGCGGCCGGGGGCGGCGCCAATACTGGAGGAACCAACGACACCGGAGCAACGGGCGGTGCTGCGGTGGGAGGCAACCCCGGCGGCGGAGCCTCGGCAACAGGCGGCACCGCAGCGACGGGCGGTGCGACAGGTACGTGTCCGCTACCCACGGCCTTCAAATGGGCGTCAACGGGTCCGCTTGCCCAGCCAAATTCCGGGTGGGTCTCGCTCAAGGACTTCAGCAGTGGTCTTTCACTTACCTGACCTCGACCGACCCCACCAACGCATCAGGCTGGTCAGGCCCATACGACCTCTATCAGGGAAGCTCAATCGACGAAACGGTGCTCTGCACCAGCACGACCTGCTATCTGTTCTTTCAGCGGCACCGCTTGGACGAGCGACATCAGCAGCGGGGATATTGTTCGGAACAATCCCTACGAAACGCAGACGATTGACCCATGCAATTTGCAATTTCTTTACCAGGGGGTCGTCGCGACGACTGGTCTCACTTATAACCAGCTCCCCTGGCAACCGGGGTTGCTCACGCTGATGCATATAGTGCGCAGCCGCCGATGCTGACCCGGCTGCATAGGCCTACTGGGTCATGACGGAACGTGGCTACCGTTCACGGTGAGCGAGGCGCTCTGACGGTGGCGAATCGCCGACAGAAAGTGGCGAGCGCCACCCAGCAAATGGCCATAATGGTCGAAATAACCCCGCTGTTTGCTGAGAACGCCAAGTGCATCGAGCCACTCTCTCGTGCTCGACCGTCTCGACTCAAGGACACCCGCACCCCCTGCTGGCTTCGTCTACGAGCGGCGCCGCTCGGAAGCGGGCACCTTGTACCAGGTGGTGCGCGACAACCTGCAGACGCTCTATGCTGCAGTCGAGGATGGGTTTGCAGCACCACTGCCCGCGTTCGTCCGTAACGAGCTTGAGCGTTATCTAGATTGTGGCCTTTTATGTCGAGGCTTCGCCTTGCTCAAATGCGAGGCGTGTCAAGAACAAAGGCTTGTGGCGTTCTCTTGCAAAGGTCGTGGTTTTTGCGCCTCGTGTATGGGCCGGCGTATGGCCCAGACTGCGGCAAACCTCGTGGACCACGTTTTGCCGGTAGCACCACTGAGGCAGTTCGTCATCACGTTTCCCTTCGAGCTGCGCGCTCGGCTCGCCTACGACGGTAAGCTGCTCGGCGCGGTCACTCGCATCGCCATCGACTCGGTCTTGGGGTTCTACAAGCGGCGCATGCGCGATGTCGATGGTGTCGTTGGGCATAGTGGAGCAGTCAGCGTTGTGCAGCGAGTCAACTCGGACTTGCGATTAAACCCGCACCTGCACGCCATCGTGCTCGACGGCGTGTTCGTTGCCGCTAACAGCTCGCCTGTCTTTCATCCGCTCACCGACTTGGACGACTCGGACCTCGCCGACTTGCTGCAAGTCATCCGGGTGCGAGTCCTGGGTTTTCTCGAGCGAAAGGGCGTCATCGAGAGCCGCCAAGAACTGACGCTTGTGGACGATGACTTCGCCGAGCGCGAGCCGGCGCTCGCTCAACTCGCTGCCGCTGCCGTGACCGGGCTGTTGCCTGCGGGCCCTGACATACGTCAACGCCAGCCCATCGCGCTTCGCGGTCAGCTGGGTGTGGACATCACCGCGCCGCTGTCGGTGACCGAAATGGGCTTCTCGCTGCATGCCGCTACAACCGCCAGCGCCAACGATACTCGCGGCCGCGAAGCCTTGGTGCGCTACGCGCTCAGGCCTCCAATAGCTCAAGAGCGCCTCAAGCTTGTGCCCGACAACCTCGTTCGCATTGAGCTCAAACGTCCATTTAGTGATGGCACCGTGGCCATTGACCTAGATCCCCTATCACTGCTCTGTAGGTTAGCCGCGTCGGTTCCGCCTCCGAATTTCCATTTGGTGCATTACGCAGGCGTGTTGGGAGCGGCCTCGAAATTGCGAGCTCTCGTCGTGCCTCCGTTGCCCGCCGACACTCCGAGCGCCACGACCCATGCTCACCGAGAGCACCCTGCCACGCATCGCTCTCGATATCGTCCATGGGCTGAGCTTCTCAAACGTACGTTCCAAATTGATGTTGAGCGTTGCGCTTGCGGCGGCCGCTTCAAGTTGCGAGCCCTGGTCATCGAAGCTCACAACATCGAGCGCCTGCTACGCTACCTCGGCGAACCCCTCGAACCACCCAAACGCGCTCCGGCTCGTGACCCGCCGTACTTCAAGTCCAAGGTGCTGCGGCGCAAGTTCTCCGAGCTGAATTTAGTTCGCGCGGGGCGCCGCGCTTGACCCACGTCTCTTTGGCGGATTGGGTGATACGAAGGTTCGTCCACTTGCGTGACTTCCGACCGATTCGGCCATCCTCACCATTGCCCAAGCCATCAACGTCACGTCCCCCGTCAATCCAACTTGCATTCACGCAACAGCAATTCAACCTCGCTGCACAAACCGTCCGCCTGCACACTTTCATACCCCCGTTCGTATTGCCTACGCGTCGGCGATGTTGACGCAGGCGAACAATCTGGAGGATGGTACGAACAAGAATTTTGCGCTCAGTTGGTACAGTATTGGCAGTTATTGGGATTACGCGGATTACGCTGGTTTCACTACATATGGAATCACACGTTGCGGCATCGTCGATATGTACCGACTACCCAAGTTTGCCTACTACTTCATGCAAAGCCAACGCGACCCAGACGTCATTATGGACGGTATTGATTCAGGGCCCATGGTCTTCATCGCCAATCAATGGACGCCGTCCTCACCGACAACGGTGCGCGTATACAGCAATTGCGATCAGGTCTCGTTATATGTAAATGATGTACTGTTTGGGACACAGGGGCCGGACGCCGGCACGCACTTGCTGCACCCACCGTTCAACTTCGACGTTGGATCTTTCAGTAGCGGAACGCTCAGGGCAGACTGTTTGATCGCTAACATAAAGATGGCCAGTTATCCGCAACAAACTCCAGGACCAGCAATGGCGATTCGGCTGCGCCCGGAAGCAACTGCGCTCAAAGCCGACATGAGCGACGCGCGCCTCGTTTTCATCGATATCTTGGATGGACACGGAACCGTGGTGCCGGGCGATAGCAGTCAAATATCTCTTGGCGTGAGCGGCCCGGGAAGCCTCGTCGGTCCCAATGTCGTGACTATGAAGGGCGGTCAATTGGCAACCTGGGTACGTTCGAGCCGGAGTCCCGGTACTATCACATTGACCGCTACCGGATCTGGACTCTCGAGCGCAAGCATCGATCTGACCAGCACGCTAGTCGCCGATTTGCCGCCAGCGCCGCCGGATAGGTAATTATGGAGTTGATCCGATTTCCCAACGAGCTTGGCCGCTGGAGCGCTGCAGAGCTGCCGATCCGAATGCACCTTCGCATCACCCGATTCGCCAAAGGACGTGGGTCCGTGGGCGCTATCGGAGCCCAAGGACTTTGAATGTCTTAGCCGCCAACGGCAAGGGGCGGGTATCTGCCGGCAGCACCCGAACTCGATGTCGCGGTTGCGGTTCCACCTGTCGGGCTGCTCGTCGAGGTACTCGCGCCGCCCGTTAGACTACTTTCGGATGAACTTCCACCCAATGAATTGGGCGGGCTCGAAGTGCTGGAACCCGAGCAACCTGCGGTCAGAACGAGAACCGCCGCCCGAGCCGCGGCGAGGTCATGGCCGCCTTGGTTGGACTTTGGGGCGGCGACACCGGCGCGGCCGAGGCGATGCTCGTGGCGCTACTTGATGAATGACTCAAGCGACCAGTGATCGCTTGGTGGCACGCTCACTGGTCGAGCTGGCGGACCGGCACCAGCGGCCCGAGTCAAGGAATCGAATCACAGACCGAACCTAACACCGCGACAAATTGCCGATAATTTCATTCGATAGAGGATTTCGAGATGCGGAATACGGGTAGTACGGTAAGGGTCGTTTGCGGGATGGCACACAAGCCGTTCGCTGCACTAAGCCCCTGCAACTAAGCGATGACACGCGCGACCTGGATACTTGGCATAGCACTCATCGTGATACACGGGTTGCTTGCGCTCCACTGTGCAATGCGCAACTCGGTTACGTACGATGAAGTCGTGTACCCGTCAGCTGGCTATGCTATGTGGACGACAGGTGATCCCGATATTAATCCTGAGCATCCGCCGCTGATGAAACGAGCGCTGGGCGCGACTTGGCTGGGCGCGGATCTGCCACCCGTCGAGGCGGTCCCGGGATACAGCGAGAAGAATCAGTGGGTATTCGGTCAGTCACTTCTATTTGCGAACTGGAAGCTTGCACCGGGACTCCTTTTGCGGGCTCGTCTTTTGAATATACTGGTTTCGGTTGCGCTCTGTGTGGGCATACTCGTCATGGCCACTCGATGGTTCAGTGCTAGCGCGGGGATTGCCGCGCTAGCGATCTATTCGCTCGACCCGTTGACGATTGCGCACGCTGGATTGGCTACATTGGATATTCCCAGCGCGGCCAGCATATTTGCCGCAATGCTTGCGGCGCACACGGGGTTCGCGACGTCGCGGGCGGCTCGCGCCGTGCTGGCAGGAGCGCTGGTCGGCGTTGCACTCGCGATCAAAGTGTCTGCTATCGTCTTGCTCCCGGTGCTCGTAGCGCTGGCCTATTTCTCGAAGCCAAGCCGAGAGAAGCATCTGTTTCTCCGGCTGCCATTCTCCGTCCTTCTGGTCATTGCCGGAACGGCAATCATCATAGTGCTCGCCGCTGGTTATCCTGATCCTGGCAGTTGGCTGCGGGCCTGGGACATGCAGAATCAACACGCTAAGGTCGGCGATCCGGCATTTGCACTGGGTCTTCGCTCCGGTATTGGTTGGTGGTGGTACTATCCCGTAGCTTGGGTGATTAAGACCCCCGTCAGTATTTTACTGGCTACTGCCGCCGGCGTTGCGTTGATAGTGCGAGCCGCCGGGCAAGACGTGGGTCGGACGATTACGTTGCTCGGTGTTCCGACCGTACTGTTCGCGTACGGCCTTAATAGTCGCGTGGACATTGGCGTGCGACAATTGTTGCCGGTAACGCCTTTTTTGGCGGTAGCCGGAGGCATTGCAGTTGATCGCATTGCCGGGTTTCGTGTGGGGCGATACACGTTGATCGCTTTTGCAGTCTGGTTACTCGTCGGGACGGCGCGCATTCACCCGTGCGAAATCGCGTACGCGAATGAATTGGCAGGAGGCCCGTCGCGCCTGCACCGAATTCTTTCCGATTCAAACGTGGATTGGGGACAGGCGCTGCCGGATCTAGCCGCCTTCGTTCGCAAGTCACCGGTTCGACGCCTGTGGCTGCGCTATTTCGGCACGGGCGTACCTGAGGCTTATGGCATCAAGAACTATCGGCGGGTTCAGGGCCGCAGCCTCGGCCGTCACGAGAACAGCGATGGCCCCGATCGCTCGGGCAAGGAGCTACTGGCGATATCGTCCTATCACTTGATGGACGTCGGCGCAGACCCGCAAGTGAGCCAATGGTTTCGCGAACACCGCCCGCTTGCCGTGGCTGGCTACGCAATCGTCGTGTTCGACATCACGAACGATCCGGAGGCCTATCGTCAGCTGGCAAAAATGGCCGAACGAATCGGTGATACTACGACCGCCTGGCAAGCTTGGCAACGAGTGTCCGAACTCGACGCACGCGCGACGGAGCCACTCGCGGGCATGACGCAAAGTAAACCAAAGCCACCAAAAATCGCACGGACCCAGCAAGAAGCGATCGGTTCACTGTCTGCTGGCCGTCTAGTTCTAGTCTCGAAGTTCACCGAGTGAATGCCTGTGTTGGCTAGCGCCGGTGAAAACCGGCAGTAAGGTTCGATACGTGCGTCGGTTTCTTCGACC
>CAWIGY010000043.1:0-71003 GCA_963835565.1 uncultured delta proteobacterium | reverse complement strand
GTGTTAAGTTGGCCCTGCATTCGAGGCAGCTTCAAGTCGAGTCCACTTGCAATTTCGACGTGTTCGGCTGGATCTGCGGACCCTTCAGCGCATGAACGAACTTGCTCCTCGGGAGGTCGCTTACTGCTTCTTCTTTCGGTCCAATTGTTGGCGAATTGCTTGAATTACTGAGCTAGTGACGTTCTTGCTCTTCACTAAGCCTTTGAGGTCGGCTTCTCTCAGATGCGGAACGAGACGTGATACGAAACTGAAGGGCGTGCGCGGATTTACGACTAAGTTGTATTTAATCTGATAATTTCGGGTAAATTCGCGATTCATCGCGATAATGCGGAGCACGTCGTCGGATATGGCTCGACTTGCCGAAATCAATACCGCCTCGTTTTCGCGAAGCAATGGGCTTTTGGCGACTGCGGTAGAAACCAGTCGATTGGAATCTCTGATCAATAGGAGTCGTTCTGCGGCTGTGCCTAGCATGGCCCGGCGGATCTTCTGAGTGACCGTCATTTGGGCGATTTGTTGATAAAGGGGCACGAATTGCTCCTTGAGGTATTCTTGTCCTTCTTCATCGGCTTCGTGCGTATCTTCTTTAATTTCAGCGGGAGCAATTTCGGTCGCGACACGATCGACGACTTTGAACAGTGTGTCGTCAAATGTCGGTTCGGGGGTGGGCTCTGGAATTAACTCGTTTCTAATGGCCGCCGCGACCTCTTTGAATGCGGGTATTTCAAGCTCGATCTGATTGCGCACCGCAAGCTCAATCAATCGGTCCGCCGTCGACATTCGAACCCGTTTATTCATGTATAGCTTCTCGATGACGCGAGGATTGGCGAGCATCAGCTGTTCATTGGTCGCGATGAGTTCGCCGATCCGCTCGGTCGCTCGCTCAGCCAAGAACACAAGACTATCGCTTGAAATATGCGACTGCCTCAGGAGCTTTTCTACGACTTCGGGTTTCTCATAGAAATGCTCCGCCAATGCACCCAACACTGGGCGCCGCCAATTGATTCCCCAAGGCGCCTTCCAATATCGGTCGGGGCAAGTTCTTCAGGGTAGAATTGCGGTTTGGGCGACTTCTTCGATGTCCGACTGCCCCAAAATGACGATAACGGTGACAACGTCTGACGGCTTTGCCCCTGGCAGGACTCCTTTAGCGGCCATCATTTTCAGTGGCAACGGCGTATCGGGGGCGATTGCCTTTTGCGCTAGGACGGGGAGTTGAATTAGGTCAAATTCAGGGTTCATCAAGCTACCAGGTTACTCGAATACAGCGCTCTGGTGTACGGCTAGAAGAAGTGATAAACGATTTGGAGCCTGGCCTGTAAGTGTGGCCAAGCGAATGTTGCACCTCAAAAGGCGGATTGTTATGGGTATTGTCGATTTCGTAACGGGCGGCGCAAAGCGAATGATGATTGCGCGTCCGGACGCTGCCAAAAGCCAAGTGGTTTACAAGCATCCGGACCAGACATTTCCATTTTGGAGCCAATTGACTGTCGATTCGGATGAAGTTTGTCTGTTCTTCAAGGACGGCCAATTCAAAGGTCTATTGAGCGCCGGCCGGCATACCTTAGATACCCAAAATATCCCGTTCCTTAACAACATTGTGGACCGATTCACGGGCGGCAATGTCTTTATCAGTGAACTCTTCTTTGTTACCGTAAGCCCCATCTACAATGAGGGTTTTGGTGGACCGCTAGGATCGATGCGGGACCCGGAGCTCGACTTGCGCGTAAGTCCGCGGGTTTTTGGGACATATTCGTTTCAGAGTCGCAGACCCGACGCGATTTGTCATCGAATTCTGGCGACAGCGAGGCGGAGACTCAGAAGCCGCGCTGCAATGGGTGCGTGATCAAATTGTAATGGGCGTTAAGACGACATTGACCCGACTTATCAAGTCAGGTGACTTGACAATGATGGATTTGGGAACGGCCGGGCCAGACATTGCTCGTGCCGTCGTTCAAAGTTCACCGGACTTGGCTGGAATTGGCGTTCAATTGCTTGAAATTGCCAAACTGAACATCAATTTGTCCGAAGAAGATCAAGCGCGAATCGACGAATTTCAGGACCAAATTGTTCAAGCAAAGATTGAAGCACGTAAAGCGAAAATTACTGTTGCTCGCGCAGAAGCCGAAGCGCAGGCTCGCCAATATGCGCTTGACCAGGACTTTGCGAACCGCATGCGATACGTAAATCAAGTGGACATGGGCCGTTATCAACAGTATGCGGGCGCCGAAGCCACATTGGGATTGGGTGAGGGGCTCGCTGAAGCTGGTGGGGCGTCTGGCGGTGTGGCGGGTGCGCAGATGATGGCTGGCATGGGGCTTGCTGCCGGCTTAGCAGCCGGAGCTCGTCCGGTTGCGCAACCGTACGCACCTGGTTACCCACTCCAACCTAATCAGGCCCAGGGGCCGTATTCGCCCGCCGGCTACGCCCCTACACCGGGACAGTCCGGCTCGCCAATGCCGTCTACCGGGTCCGCTGTTGGGGGCACGACTGGGATCGTGCTCCGGCGTTTTGTTCCGGTTGCGGAACCCCTGCATCTGGAAAGTTCTGTTCGAATTGCGGTCAGCCACTGAGCGGCTGACCGCGAATGGCCTACAACGCCGCTTGCAATGACCAAACAATCGCACCAACGTCAATCCACCGGTCGCAAGAGGACCAGAAGGATTGAGTGTAAATCGTGGACCCGTTTCAAACTTCAACGCAACCGCTCCGAGACCGGTAGCGATTGTCGCAAGTAGCGGGGAGCATCAGGTTGGCAGCAACGACGATTCTATTCGGTGCTCGTTCTGACGTGGAACCAAAGCCCCCGGTCAAATTGGGGTCGGACAATTTGGTGACGACCTGCCCCAGCTGCCAACGCAATTTCTCGCCCGACGGTCACTTTTGCCCGTACGATGGTGAGAAACTCGAAGTCCGCGAACGCCAACAGTCAGAGCGAGACAGCCTTCTTGGCGCGATAATAGATGATCGCTACGAAGTGCTGGCGGTAATCGGGGAGGGCGGGATGGGGCGAGTGTATCGTGTACGCCACCGCCGACTGGGTCGGGCTTTTGCTCTCAAAGCACTGCGTGTTGATCTTGCTCGGGATCCCATACTCACCGAACGCTTTATACAGGAAGCTCGTGCGGCTGCGGTCGTCACGCATCCGAACGTCGTTCAGATAAACGACTTTGGCACGCTCGATTCCGGTCAGCCCTATTTTGTTATGGAACTGCTTGAAGGACGCACGCTTACGCGCATCCTGCGCGAAGAGGGTCCCATCGAACCCGGACGATGCGTAACAATTGCGCGCCAGATCGCCGAGGCATTGGCCGCCGCACATGCCATGGGAGTCATTCATCGCGATCTCAAGCCAGACAATGTGATCCTAATCCGACCGAGTGGAGCCCACACGACCGTAAAAGTTCTTGATTTTGGCCTGGCTAAAGTGGCTGTTTCAAGCCGCTTGACCAGACCGGGCGTTGTATTTGGAACGCCGCATTACATGAGTCCTGAACAGGCAGGCGGTGAAAGTTTCGATCATCGTGTTGACATCTATGCACTGGGCATATTGATGTTCGAGATGGTGACAGGTCGAGTGCCGTTCGAAGCCGATACGTACATGGGAGTCTTATCCAAGCACATGTACGCGGCTCCGCCAAAACCCCGAGACTACCACGCGCCCGCGGGTGCACTTGCAGGTTTCGAAGAAGTTATAGCCGGATGCCTCGCAAAAAATCCCGCCGATCGTTGGCAGAACATGACCGAGCTGGCGCGAAAACTCAATGCGTTGGCGAACTCGCAAACTACTAAAGACCGTTCCAGCGTTGCAGACCCATCGTCGTCAGAGCCGTCCGGCGACTTGCCGAGCTTGCCGACCGTACAATCCTGGCATTGGTACGCGGTGGGCGTGGGATTGTTGCTTCTAATTGTGGGAGGCTTATGTTGGCTCATGAGCACACGGGATTCTTTGCCAGCGCGGGGCACGGATGCTAAATCCGCCCACATCATCCTGAGCGCCAGCCCCAGCTTTTCTGAAATTTCGGTGGGGCCAATCGGTGTGAGTCTCGGGTCAGCGACGCCAGCGCAGCCTTCAGCCTCCCCCAATCAGGCGGCACCGGCCACTACGTGGGGTAGTCTGGAAAGTCCGGCTTCGGCGGGACAACGGTCCCCTCCGCCCAAGCCTGTCCGCACACAAAGCCAGCCCCCGGTCAAAAATAAGAAACATCCGTTGGTTGAAAGTGGCGATATTGCGGACCCTTGGGCAAAATGATCGTTGCGCGCCCTATGGATGCGCTAGACTCTCAATACCGTTTTGGTGTTGATGCTTGCTTAGGACCTTTACAAAAAGAGTTCGATCGTGGCCAAACAGCAGCTACTCCTCGTCGATGCCGACCCCCGCAGCGTGAGGGTTCTCGAAGTAAGTCTTAGAAAATCAGGTTTTAGCGTTACTACCGCAACCGATGGCGTGGACGCATTTTCAAAGATTCAGTTTTCAGCGCCTGATCTTATTCTGGCGGACACGCGTCTGCCGCGTATGGATGGGTTTGAGTTTGTAAAGCGGCTTAAAGAAAATCCCGAGCTCATGAGCGTTCCTGTCGTATTTCTGACAAGCCAACGCTCTATCGAGGACAAAATTCGAGGGCTCGAACTCGGGGTGGAAGATTACCTGACGAAGCCAATCTTCGTCCGAGAGTTAACAGCGCGAGTCAATTTGCTGTTGGCGCGCCGGACCCAAGAACGCATGGCAACGACGGTCACCAGCGGACCGCGCACTCGACTCTCAGGTTCCCTCGAGGACATGGGTCTCGTGGATCTCCTACAGACCTTCGAAGTGAGTCGCAAGAGTGGAATTGCCCGAGTTCGCGAACCGCGCGGTATCGAGATTGTAGTCTACTTCCGCGACGGCAAAGTTGTGGATGCCGAATTGGGCCGGTTGCGCGGAGAGGAAGCCGTGTACCGGGCCCTTATTTGGAGTGTCGGCACGTTTGAAGTCCAATTTCGCCCGGTACCTAACGAGGACATCATTCCGACCTCGACGCAGGGATTGCTGATGGAGGGTATGCGTCGCGTCGATGAATGGGGCCGGCTCCTGGAACAATCTCCACCGCTGGATACGATATTTGACATCGATCGCGATCAACTGGTCGAAAGGCTCAGCGAGATTCCGGATGAATTGAACGGCATACTTCGACTTCTTGACGGGCGCCGCACACTGCTGCAAGTCGTCGATGAATCACCCTTCGAGGATTTGTTGACGCTTTCGACGATTACCAAGCTCTTCTTTGAAGGACTGCTGGTAATTCGTGAGAAAGCGGCGGAATTGCCGGTGTCCGAAGAGGATGACGGCGTCGTTCCCAGCGTTGACGGCGAAAGCCTACCGCGGCTCGAACGAGCCGTGCGCGAAGGGGACGACGAAATTGTTCCAGGGCGCGAGCCAAGCGAGCCGCGTATGCCCACTCGATCGGTTGGTCGCTCTTGGCGTCCGTCGGCACCCCCGGTAATGGAATCAACACTCCTACCGAATCTCAACTCTGAACACCAAGATCGCAATTGCGCCGGCGATAGTTGTAAGTTCGCCGGAGGAGCAAACGACGCAAGAGCGGGGTTCGAGCGCTTCGACGACTCCAAAAACGGCGAAACATGCGGCCGCGCCGATTCGCGAATTACCGTCTATCGAGCCGACGATGCCATTAGGCATGCCGCCCCGTGAGCACCACGACGCGGTAAAATCGATGGATCCAATAGAGCCAACGCAACCGTTGGAATGGGCCTTGCCGCCGCAAGCCGAGGTTATTACCGCAAGGGAAACGCTTGGGAGAAAGCAGCGCTATGAGCCCGCACATTCACCCCCGCGTGCCCACGAATCGAAAGACATAATCGGCCCCACAGTGCGGTTCAGATCCGACTCGACAAGACCTATTCAATCTTCATCATCGAAGGTGGTAGGTGACATTATTGCTGATACGTCATCGGGTTCAGCTGCGCCTATTAAAGATGAACCGGCCGATCACAAAGCCATGACGCGTCGGGATGAACTCGTTGACGCTTTCTTCGATGCTGGAGAATCCGGCGGTTTTCAGGAAGATATCTTAGATCCGCCGCCCGCTTCCGACCGCGAAGGCGCCGCAACTGTAGCCGCTGAACTTTGGTCGCCTCACCAAGAACGTCGAAGAAGACGGGCATCGGCTGCCGTCATAGTGGTTGTGGCTGCTGGAATTTCGCTGTTGGGCGCCGGCCTTGCTCTTAGAAGCACGAAGTCGAATGTGGCAATACCTGTGACTTTACACCCTGACGCTGGCGTTGCAGTGCCCGCGTCGGCCGCGTCGGCCGCATTGGACGTGCCGCTGATTTCGCCGCCGCCAGCACCTACAGCCTCGATAGAAGCCTCTGCGCAAAGCGACCGTGAAACTTCAAAAACGCGCGCGTCAAACGAAGCGAGTGCATCTGTGGGCGGTTCGAATCGAGTCCGGGTATTCCCCCAGCGGCAATGTTCCGAAGGTTTCGACAATATACGTCGAACCTTCGTTGCCGAAGTCACAATCATCCAACATTGAACCAGTGGGTCAGAGCCGACATCCTAAAGATTCAAGTCAATCTGCACATCAGCCACCCACGGCAGCTTTCCCCGTTGAATAGCCATGAAGATACTCAATCAAAGTCCACGCGCAAGGTCGGGACCTAGACCCGCACGTTCCGGTCCAAACGCGTTGTTCGCCGAGAATAAATCAATATCCGCTTGGACGTTCATCACGAAGAAAACGTCGAATCACGGCTTCAAGTTGCTCCGGACATTCCTCTTGAGGGCAATGGCCTGAGTCCAGAACTTCGAAACCTGCCCCGCGTAAAGTACGAGCTATTTGTTGGCCAACCCCGGCAAGTTGCAACTTATCTTTTCGTCCCCAGACAACCAACGTTGGGGTACAAAGCCGTGCTTTGTCAGCCGCTACTGGACGAACATCAATGGTGGCACGCAACGTGGCAAGCAGACTGCTGCGCGCCGCAGGTGCACTCAGCGGTTCGAAGAATGAGTGGATTCTGGAGGGCGCAATGTCTGCTGCCGTTGCCACGAGATATTCGGAGAAAAAGCGATGGTAAGTCCGAATTCCAAGCAATTGTTTAAACCGACGCCCCCCACGAACGGCAAAAGCAATACCCGTTGCATTTTACCGAGCGGCGGCACGTTGCAAACAGTGTCAACCAGAATCAGACGCGTAACGAGCTCCGGATGTCGTGCTCCCAACGTTATTGCGACTGCTCCCCCCAGGCCGTGCCCCACAACCGCCGCACGGGCGAGGCCCAAACCACTATAGAGATCAACTAGGGTTTCCGCGAATGCATCAATGCCGTAAGGGTATCGTCTCGGCGACGGCTTTTCGCTGTTGCCGAATCCTGGTAAATCGGGGGTAACCACATAAAACTCAGAACTGAGCTCTTCCGCGATGATGTCCCAGGTGCGTGAATCGAGAAACAAATCGTGAATCAAGAGCACTGCGGGATTTGAAGTATTACCCCGCTCCGTGACGCGAATCCGCACGCCGGCACCCAACAGGTCACGAGACATCGACGGCATCTGCAGGTTCGGATAGCACGAACATTCCCGATACGATCCGAGCAATGCGCGAACCACTGATCGCGAGTTCAGCATTTGAGCGACGGTGCCGCTCAACCTTCGGCAAATATCGCCAGGATGCTTCAGTGGGCATAGGTCGGTCCATGAATTGCAATCGCGTAATCCTAGATATGACATAAAATGTCCTATCTATTTGATCGTGAAGCGTCCATGGAGCTAGATATATTTCGTCGCAAAAAAAAGGGATCAATTCGCTTTTGGTGATCCATTGAGTGGAATATATTCGGTTGCGCTTCGGAGATCCTCCCTAGCAAAACGGAACTGTATACATGCCCCCAACGCTTGACGATTCAACGCTAAGCCGGTTAGAGAAAAGCCATGCTCGCGGGCTGACTTCAGCCGAAATTTTGGCGGTTTTTGCAGAGCATGAAGTGCTTTTGAGCGAGGCTTCACTGCGCAAATACGTGCAACTCGGCCTTCTGCCTCGGAGCGTTAGAATTGGGCGGAAGGGTAAACACCAAGGCTCGCAGGGAATCTACCCTGTGTCGGTGGTTCGACAGATTCTGCGCATCAAGTCCATGATGGCTCAAAACTACACAATTGAACAAATTCGGCGAGAGTTCTTGTTTGTGCGCTCGGACCTTCAATTGTTGGAGCAAACATTGGGACAGATATTTATTAAACTCGAACGCGTTGTTAAGGACCGGCAGGGGGTTTCAATTCCGCAAGCGATTACACGGAACATATCCGACGCGCGTTCGCTTAGTCGGGAATTGCTCGCGCGGTTACGCTCGATTGAATCACGTCTAACATCACCGCAGCACCTAGACCATGCGGCCGCTTCTTGACCCAATGGTTCTTCGACATTCTTTAACGCATAACTTACCGTTTGTTTAGGCTAGCATTCCAATGGCAACTGACAGTTGCACGGCTGTGGCAAGATGAAACCGAGTGACCGGAGGCATAACATGAGCTCGAAAGCAGAAGCGAACCCAAATTTAGTGGATGCGGTCACAGAATCTTCATTGCCCACGGATGGAGCAACGGCATTGCGGCCGGATGAAGACGGAATCACCCGTGAGCAGCGTCGTTCGCGAAGAAAAAGGGAAATACGTGCGCGTACCATCAGCGTTAAGCGCATGACCAAGCGCGAACTTGAAATTGGTCGGCTTTTGTACCCGGAAAACGGCTATTGGAAACCGCGCACGAGAGCCGAGTGTACCGAAGGTCCGCGCCCCTGTCCGTTTGTCTCATGCAAACATCATCTGTTTGTGGATGTTTCTGCGCGAACTGGCGCAATTAAACTCAATTTCCCCGATCTTGATGTTTGGGAAATGAATGAGTCTTGTGCACTCGATGTAGCAGATCGGGGAGGAACCACTTTGGAAGACGTGGGTGCGATCATGAATCTCACCCGCGAACGCATTCGGCAAGTTGAAGTCAAAGCACTTGCGAAGCTGGAGGCACTGCGTGACATGATGGCGCTTCGTGATTACATCGACGAAGGGCCCGTGGGAAAACGACGCTTGCCGAAATTGTCGGCCAGTGACGTCGCTGCGGTCAATGATGACGAAGAGGATGATGAAGACGATCTCGAGGTAAAACTTGAGCCGACGGGTAGCGGAGTGGTTGATTTCGAGCCGTTTGATGCTTGAAGACACCCGATTGACAGTTCGATCGGCGCCAGATTGTGTTCAACGAACGCCCTTGGCTTTTGCTCATTCCAAACTTCCGGCATACCCTCAGCAACTATCAGCGCAGGGTAGGGGAGTGAGAATCAAGTCCGCGACTTGAGATCCATCCAGGCCTGTTCAAATTCCGCAAAGAGCTGCGCTGGTACGGTGCTACTTCGGAAAATGCGGACGAGTTCGCCAAAGTACCACAACATTCCTGCACGCCCTGAGCGGAAGTGACTCCAGAAATTATCGCCTTGCAAAGTGTATTCGCGAAGAGTTGTTCTAAGATTGTGAAGCTTGTCCGCGATCGCGACCAATTGCACTGATCGGTTGGCAGCAGCGAGGTGGCGAAGATACTCTTCTTTGCGCGCTCGCCACGGGGGCTTTGGATTCACTGTGGTGTCGCTGCAGCCGAGCACAATATCTGCGACGTTTTCGCCAAATTCGTCGCGAATGCGCCCCAAGGTTTGATCTCCACCACAGTCTTCGGCCACATCGTGAAGCAGAGCGGCTATGACTTCGTCCTCAGTGCCCCCGTATTCAATGACAAGACTCGCGACGGCCAATACATGTGACACGTAAGGCACACCTGATGCTTTTCGGCATTGGCTCTTGTGAAGATCCGCTGCCAAGCACAAGGCTTCAGTGAATCTACGCCCGAGCATTGTCTTAGTCGAAGCGTAACCCGCCTGAAGTCGCGAAGGAAGCCCGGGTAGTCCTAACCAGCGTTTCCCAGACCTTCGACGAAGGCTGCCCAACTTTGCCAGTTGAGTACAATTGAATCAGGCGAGGTGCATTCGCCGTCAACAATGACCGCGCTTCGACTTACTTTTCGTGCCAATTTTAGCCCTGAGCTTTGCCCCTCTCGTGAAATGTGCTGGCCGCAAGGTTTCAATTCAATGGCAGGTCAAAAATAGGTAAGTCAGCCGGTCGAGTTTAGCCGTTTCAATGTCGCCAGATTGATATTGGCGCGGTATGAAAAGGCGTCGGTCACGCCGATTTGGGCTGAGCCGAAGATCTCCAGGAGGACTAGCGATGCGAAAGTGGACGTTGGCAGGTTTGATATCAGGAGCTTGTGCGATCTCTGGCAACGCGGGTGCTCAAGGCATGGCCCCAGACTTTGGAGCGCAGGGCCAACTGGCAATATCGGCAGAACGGTTGTTTGGAGTCGAATATGCGCACGCTAGCAACTGCGGAGGCGGAAACGACTACTGTAGCTCAACTGTAATTGGTTTTGGTTGGAAGTATTCCGCGTCCTCGTTCATCCAACCTCGTGCAGGTATTGACTATTTCGTGGTCAATCATCTCAGCTTAGGCGGGGCTATAGGGCTTTACAGCGGAGCGGGCCACAACGCTCAAGTTAACGAAACGGGATTCATATTTGCGCCCAGGGTCGGGTACGCCGTTGATCTAGGCAGCGTGGCGTCCTTCTGGCCGAGAGGCGGAATTACCTACTACAGCCACAACGACTATCACAACGTGGGCATCACCGGCGAAGCCAACTTTGCCCTGTTTCCACGGGCGAATTGGGCATTTCTGATTACACCGCTTTTCGATGCTGGACCATTCGGTGGAGCGCCCAATAATCGCACTTTCACCGAGTTCGTGATGGGGCTCAATTTCGGCATAATGGGTGTCATCTAGATGCCTGGCTAGCGACGCTCATTTGCTGTAACACTGCGCAACAAAGGCAAACGGCAGCTAACTTCGCCCAAATTTGGTGAGGGCGCGAAGCAACGAGGCCGACTACCCCTAATGGCCAGCCCTATTGACCGCTGTCGATGCACACCTTCACGCGCGGGCTCACCTCGGGATCCTTGCCACAGTAGAAACCTTGGCAGCAGTCATCATCGCTCAGGCATTCTTTTGGCTTGCGATTGTCACCGAGACACTGCCGTCGCGCTATAACGTCTTTGTCTTCCTTGTCGCTATCTTCGTCAATCAGCGATGACAGGTTCCCACCTTCTCCGTCGCCACCAGTTTTGGCGGAACGCGACTTATTCGACCCACCGCATCCGGTTACAACTACAACCAATGCGACCGCCACCCAGCGAATCAACATGCTAACCTCCTACCGAACGGCCGTACCAACGGAGTGGCCTTCGGAGTCAACATCAATTTACTCCAATTTTGTGCCTGTAGAACAATAGATTACATTTTCGGCCACAGCGGCACGGAAACGTGATTGACAACGCTATCATCGCCTTGCCAGTGACTAACCGGCATAAAATACGTAGCTTTTACCAGATGACTGACACATCCGTCATGCGCTAAACCTCCCTTATGACCGCAGTAGGCCTGGGCATAGACGTAGGCACTGACACGATTAAGGTCGCTTTGGTTCAAGGCAGAGCCGGGGCACTTCGACTGCTGACTCACGCCGAGCGAAGTCACGGCAAGAAACCGGCCGGTGCCCTTCGTTCGCTTCTGTCGGATATCGATCTTAGTCAAGTCGTAGGTATCGCAGTCACCGGAAGGCTAAGCGGGATCGTTGAGGGGTTAGGCCTCCCGTCGAAAGCCGCACTACGCAAAGGCCTGACTGCTTTGCACCCTGAATTAAGTTCGGCGACTGTGCTGAGCATCGGTGCCCACGGTTTCAGCGTGCTGGAATTGCACGAAAACGGTCACGACTATTATTGCCAAAATACGCGTTGCTCGCAGGGTACGGGTAATTTTCTGAGCCAGCTCGTAGAGCGATTTGGACTGAGTGTCGGTGAAGCCAGCGAACTGTGCGACCAAGTTAGTGACCCTTGCTCGCTGTCGGGTCGCTGTCCCGTAATACTCAAGACGGACATGACTCATTTGGCCAATAAGGGAGAGGACCGAACTAGGATTTTGGCCGGCTTGTTTGATGCCGTGTGTGAAAATGTAACCACTCTGATTCGACCACGATTTGCACCAAGAGATGTCGTCCTGGTGGGTGGCGTGTCGCGTGGTCCGAGAATTCGTTGACGCATCGACCAATGGCTAAGGGAACGTGATTTTCGGTTGCAACCGGGCAGGGCGGAGGACCATGCTATTGAAGCCGTAGGCGCAGCTGTCTACGCACTGGAAGATCCAGCTGCGCGGCATCGATTGCGTTCACCCGACGACTTGTTACGGCGGCGGGAGCAATCAAAAATGGAGCAGATGCCAGCTCTGTCGGTGGCGATGGCCCAGGTTCACCGAATGCCGTCGCTTGAATTCAGTGACGTTATTGGCAACTGCCGGGTAGTGCTGGGACTGGACATTGGCTCGACAGGTTCGAAGCTGGTTGCTGTCGAAGTTGAACGAGCAATTCCAATTTGGGAGACATACCTGAATACGGAAGGTGCGCCGGTACGAGCCGCCCAGCGCCTCCTAGCACGTTGGGTTGAACACGTAGGAAACGCGGCAAATATTATTGCATTTGGCGTGACGGGATCCGGTCGTGAAGTTGTGGGCTCGCTGCTGCGTACTTGTTACGGGCCTGATCGATTATTCGTGCTCAACGAAATTGCGGCTCACGCAAGGGGAGCCACTGCCCTGGATCCCACTGTAGATACAATATTCGAAATTGGTGGTCAGGATGCTAAGTATATTCGATTGGAGGGCGGGCAAGTAATAGACGCAGCCATGAACGAAGCTTGCAGTGCGGGCACTGGCTCATTTATTGCCGAGCAAGGGGCAAAATTTGGCGAGTCGTGTTTGACCGCCAAAGAACTAGGTAGCCGCGCAATGCAGGCTTCCCATTCTGTTTCTTTGGGACAGCACTGCAGCGTCTTTATGGCTGAAGTTATCGACGAAGCCACCGCGGCAGGCGAGAATCACTCGGCAATAATTGCAGGGCTCTACGATTCAGTCATCCAAAATTACTTAAATCGCGTCAAGGGCGCACGGACTATCGGGAGCCGAATTTTTTGCCAAGGTATGCCCTTTGCGACAGATGCTTTGGCAGCGGCAGTGGCACGGCAAACAGAGCGCGACGTGGTAGTTCCGCCAAACCCAGGAACCATTGGTGCCATGGGTATCGCTCTGCTGACCTTGGATGAGCGCGAATTGGACTTTCTCACATCTGAACCGCTTGCAGCGGACCGATTTCTGAGGGCTACGGTGCTGGCCAAAGAAACGACCCAATGCCCTTCAATCAAAGGCTGTGGCGAACCTGGTAACAAGTGCCGAATTGACCGAATTGTTACGTGCGTAGAAGGGACACAGCAAAAATTCCTGTGGGGAGGTAGTTGCAGTCTTTACGACCGCGGTGCGGCACGAAGAAAATTGCCTGACCGGGCTCCTGATCCATTCTTGGAAAGAGAGGCGTTCTTGGATGCGCTTCTCAGCCCGCTAGCAGGGAACGAACTAGGTGCATCGATTGGGATACCCGATGAATTTGCCTTCAAAGGACTAGCTCCGCTATTCGTCACATTCCTTCAGCGATTGGGTTTACGCTGTCAGGTTCTGCGAAAGGCCGATAGCAAGATATTGCACAAGGGAATCGAAGGAGCAGCTAGTCCGTATTGCGCGCCGATGCAACTCATTCACGGTGCCTATTTGGAGCTGTTCGAACGACAATGTGAATATCTTCTGCTACCGGTATTTGGAGGACTGCCTAGAGTTGGCGGCGAAGAGCACAGCACCTTGTGCCCAATGGTCATTGCAAGTTCGGATCTCATAAATTCCCTGTTGCCTCATTCAAAAACGAAGGTGCTGCGACCGCTAATAGACTTCGATAGCGCGGGATTACATGGAAACTTATTTCGCGATTGTCTGCTCAATATCGCGCGCGACGTTGGCAAGGCGGACTGCTTTGAGAATGCCTTGTCGGAGGCTTTGGTCGTACAAAGGGAATTCGAATCATACTGTCTCGAAATCGGTAACCAAGCACTTCGCTATTGCGCAGAGCACGATATTGTCCCGGTCGCAGTTCTGGGACGTCCGTACACAATTTACAACGATGTGCTCAATTCCAACGTTCCCAACATTCTGCGCCAATTGGGTGCCTTACCCATTCCGGTAGACTGTGTTCCTCTGGATGACGATGCGCCTACCTATTATCGTCAGTTTTGGAGCCATACGCAGCGGAATCTACGTGCGGCGGATAAGGTTCGCCGCTCTCCTTCCCTGTATGCCGTTTTCTGCAGCAATTATGCTTGTGGTCCCGACAGTTTCACGCTGCACTTCTTTGCCTATACTATGCAAGGCAAGCCATATGCCGTCGTCGAGACTGACGGGCACTCCGGTGACGCGGGCACCAAGACGAGAATGGAAGCATTCTTGTATTGTGTTGACACTGATATCAAGTGTCGGACGTCAATCGCGGCGCCTTATCACGACTTTTCTAAAATTGAGCAGCGCCAGTGGTCGTGGCAGGACGCCCGACAGCGAAATGACCTCATCTTACTGCCGCGCATGGGCCCTCAAGCTGAAGTGGCGGCTGCGGCATTGCGTGCTGACGGACTCAGAGCTGAGGCATTGCCTCTCTCGACGCGAGATGACGTTAGAGTTGGCCGGCAACAAACATCGGGCAAAGAATGCCTTCCGATGATGCTGACTTTGGGCACGCTGCTCAATCGTGTACGTGAGGCAGGACGCGATGAAACGGCATTCTCATTCTTCATGCCAACAGCATGCGGGCCCTGTCGATTCGGTGTCTATAACTCACTTCACAAAATTGTACTCGAAAGAATGAATCTGGATGATAAAGTCCGTGTACTTTCACCGACCGATGCGGATTATTTTGAAGGCACTCGCCCCGACTTCGCAGCTCGCTTGTGGATTGGATTTCTGGTTCACGATTTGCTGCAGGCTATGAGACTATACGTACGTCCCCTCGAGCGTGAAGCGGGCCTGGCAAAGGACCTTTATGCAAAGTATTTCACGCGGTTGGTTCAAGCACTAGAGCGGCCGAGCAACGGTACATTGTTGTCTGCGATGGGGCAGTTGAGTCAGAATATGTGGGGCATGCGGGATATCACCGCGCAGGCAGCGGCGGAATTCGCACTTGCGGTGGGTTCAAAACGAAGCATTCCAACGGTAGCATTGGTTGGGGAAATATACGTACGATTGGACCCGTTTGCGAATGACAATATCGTAGAACGCTTAGAAGCCAAAGGGCTGCGGGTGCAATTTGCTCCGTTTGTCGAGTGGCTTGAGTATTCGAATATACTTTCCGCCACGCGCATCCTAGAAGGGCGTCCGACGAGCAAAGATCGGGCGCTGACCGCCGGCTTTACAGGCTTGGTTCAGCGAGTCACAACCCGTGTGCTTTACGGTATTTGTAGTCGGGCACTCGGTTGGCCAGAGCGAACACGCGTATCGGATGTTCTGGCCTCTGGCGAAAGGTTCGTTCACCGAGCATTAACAGGAGAAGCAGTATTGACGGTTGGGGGTCCGATATTCGAATTCGAAAACGGACATGTTGATGCAGTCGTGATAGTTGGGCCCCACGAATGCATGCCGTGTAAAATTGCCGAGGCTCGTTTTACCAGAATTGGCGAGAACATAAAGTTACCTCATTTGGCGTTGTATCTTGGGGGCGATGGAATCGATACGGAAGCAATTGATCGATTTGCTTTCGATCTTTGGGAGCGCGAACGCTCCAGACCCTCACCTGAGGCAGGTGGCAAGGAACCCAATAGATTTACTGCTAACAGTATGTCAGCACCGGCTTCGGGAGCACTTGGAAGCTACTCGGAAATACGTCGAACCATACGCGAATGACCGACGTTACTTGCCCATATTACCCGATGGTTCAGCCCCGGACTTGGCTTTGGGTCAGGACGATGACGCCGTCGAGCGTAGCGACCGGGGGATATGAGAAAGTATCCTAAGAAGCGCAAGGCCAGCTCAAGTTGTTCTGCGCTGCAGCCCAGCCTCAACGCAATATGCTGAGGAAAAGTGAGTCTTCGTCCCTTGGCGAGGCGTGTTAGTTCTTTCCTAACGAATTCGTAGTGATCGGCTCGAACGGCAATGGGTCCCATATTAGCGTAGCCAACGCATACGAGCCAAGGTGATTGTGTACCGTCGCAAAACTTAATGCTTGCTGCGCCCAGGGGAATATCTTTGAATTTGGCGTGCAAGGAATTCCGCGCGGACACCAACGCTGCACGTTCTGTAATGGCAGCGGGGGTCAGAGATCGCAGTAAATACGCAAGTTGGTCTCCGACATGCACTCCAAAACTTGTCAACAGCTGCCGATCGCGGCTCGTTAGCAGCTGCAATTGCTCCCACGCATTTTCGACATGGATCGTGCCAAGGTTCTGCTCCAACTGGTACACGATACCGCGACCTGCAGGCGTCAACTGCGATGCGGCGCGAACGCGCAAGGGCGCAACAAGAGTTTCAGCAAGGTCGCGCGCAAATGCTAGCAATCGTCGCGTCAAGCGCGACCGCGTACCAGGACCCAGGTCAAATCCTAGCGCCAGCCGAACATTGGGGTGCAGTAAATCAGGCCCAGTCTCCAATTGTGCCAATCGCTTTCCAGTGTGTGATATCCAACCTTGAGAATCAACGCTGAATTGTTCGTGTGATCCGCTGATGACAGCTTCCGCTATTGCATTTGCTTGTTCTGGACTATTCGTTTTTCCTTTTGATGTTGACTGGCTGAAAAGCAATGCAAACGGACTGAGAAATTGTTCAAGACTATTGGAACGCGGTCGTTGCGCTCCCAGGCTAATGCTTCGCCCACGTTCCACGAATCGCAATACCAATCGTTCATGGAGCGCATCACTAAGGCGATCTTCAATGGCCATGGTACGTTCCTTAAGCGTCGATGCGTGAGAAACCCATCGAGGATGCGCGGCCAGATAGGTCCAAATTCTAATATTCGCAATCCGACTCAAAAGAGTCTCAATGTCTCCGCGAACATCATCGATGGCCGTCAGGCGGCTGGCTATGAAATCCGGATCGATCTGCTCCTGGGGACCGGACAGTTGCAGGAAAATTTGCTCAAGAAACGCCACGTGCGACTCGAACCACAATTGCCGAAAATCCGGAACTTGGCAAATATCCCACAAAAGTTCGATAGCCTCGCGCTGAACCAGTTTGTCGTTCACGGCCGAATGCTGAATAAGTTCTGAAAACGCGCGCTGGTCTGGAGCACTCGTCATCAGTTTCAGCCCACTACGTTTCGGAGTTTGTTTTAGACTGTGTAACAAGGATCGCACGGACGAAAAATCCAGGTCCGCGTTGCGCCATAGCAGTTGAGTCTCAGGCGGAAATCGATGCGTCTCAATTGCCCGGATGACTCTAGGCGAAAATTGTGACATCGGTGACAGAGTACCAAACGTACCCTGATTCAAATAGCGCCCGGCACGTCCGGCAATTTGAGCCAATTCGGCAATTTTAAGCGGGCGTTCTTCCAGTCCGTCAAATTTGTTTCTACCAGCAAACGCGACATGGTCGATACTCAGGTTTAGACCCATACCAATTGCATCGGTTGCGACCATGTGATCGACCTCACCCGATTGATACAATGCGACTTGTGCGTTTCGCGTTCTGGGCGACAATGCACCAAGAACTATGGCGGCACCGCCACGTTTCTGTCTAAGCTTAGCTGCAATCTCGTAGACCCGGTCCGTTGAGAACGCAACGATTGCTGTTCGAGGGGGGAGTCGCGAAAGGCTAAGTGATGGAGCGCTTTGCAGCGCAGACAAACGCGGGCGCGTGGATACCTTCGCGGTCGGAACAAAGTGTTCCAACAACGGTTGAATTGTGGAAGCGCCCAGAAACCAGGTCTCTTTTCGACCCCGTGCGTGTAGCAAGCGGTCTGTAAAGACATGCCCGCGTTCGGCATGCGCGCATAGTTGTATCTCATCAATCGCAAGAAAATCGACGTCGCGATCGATGGGCATGGCCTCGACGGTGCACGCAAAATAGCGAGGGTGCGACGGTATGCGCTTCTCCTCTCCCGTTATTAGGGCTACCTCCCGTTCTCCAACACGCGTAGTTAGGCGATCGTACACTTCGCGGGCCAGCAACCGAAGCGGCAGGCCGATCATTCCGGTTCGGTGTTCGAGCATTCGCTCCAATGCGTGATGTGTTTTGCCTGTGTTAGTGGGCCCGAGAAGAGCAGTGATTCTGCACGGTTCGTCGGCCGATACTCGCATGGCTCTGAGATTAGCACGAGGTTGAAAAGCGTACCTTGCAGAGTATTGGCTAGCGGACCTCTCGTCGAACGTGCCGACAAAAACCCACAAACCAAAGTGGATAGCTCGCGTGTGGGCTTGAGTTTTGCCAACCTTTGGCGGTACTCATGAGGGCATGCGTGGTTTTCTGATCGGTTTGTTAGTGTCGCTGGCGTTTATCGGGGGATGTGTCGCTGGCGCGTCACGTTTAGCGGTGCCACAAGCGAAAGCCTCGTATGTCGTTGAGCAGCGTTGGGCGTACTTTTGTTTTCAGGACTCCAATGTTGATGATGTGAACTACAAAGCCAACGCGGCGGGTGCTCGAGGCTGGGAGCTAGTGGCGGCAAGCGGTTCAGGCGGCGGCAATGACGCAATTTGGTGCTTTCGGCAGCCAAGACCATAACTTCCAAGTCTGCTTGCCAGTGAATTCTCGCCCCAAACTCTGTTTCCATTCAATCCAACTTATACCCGCATCCGACGACGAGAGAGCGATGTTGACTCTTGCGTTGTGGGTAAATTGGAAGTCGGGATTTTGTACTGGTGGCCCAGAATGAGTTGAAAACCATGCATTCGATTCGCTAGGCGTATGGCAGAAATCGAAGTGTGGTACCTTTGTGCTAGCTTAGCGAGCGTGTCGCCAGCACCGGCGACATGCACAATATCACTGACACTTGCCCTTACCAAGTGATGCGCGGTCAAGTAAGGAGCAAGTCGTCTGGCGGACTCTTGAGCGACAGGATTAAAGAAGCGCAAGTGCAAGTGAGTGGTGTGCCCCGAAGCGTGTCGAATGAGCGGCGCTATGGAACCGTCACTGTGAAATAGGCTGGACACCCAATTTCGGTCCTTCTCAATTGAAACCGCGTACTGTTCGATGACGTCTTGCAAGCTTCGGTCGAGAAGTATCATTTCAATATTGGTATCGGTAACCAGCGTTCGAATTAGTGTCCAAGTTCTCGGAACATCGAGCGTGTCCCTGGTAGCGTGCGTATACCAACGTGTCCTAGTATCTCGGTAGTATAATCCAATATCTACGTCGCGCCCCGATTGATGGCTGCGATGTGGCCGCAAGGGACCGCCCTCTTTGGCACTCAAATGTCCGATGTCAATCGCGGACGTGCCAGGATGAAGTTTGGCGACAACCGACAATGCGTGGCAAAGGGACTCAACCGTTTCGGTTGTGCCCCATGCGTGAGCGGGGTCCACCAAGTGATAGTTCGGCGCCTCTTTGGGCATTATGCCATTCATAAGTTGCCCGGAATTCGGATGGCCGATCGAAACCGACCCCAAAGTGTCCGGATGCAATTCGAAAGCTTCACGCAAGGCGACGTCCGACATAGAATCAAAAGGATGTGGCCGATTTTCTGGTTTCGACTCGGCGTGCACCCATATCTGATTCGTCGTACGCTTCGTCATCGAGGGTATTGTCAACATAAGACTCACTGGACCCTTTTGAAGGGCTATTTCTCCGGGCGCTTCGGAAATCGGCTCTTTCTGGCAAGTCCGTAGCTCCTGAAGACTTCGCGACATTCGAATCTCGTGGAGTTACCGAACTGCCACAAGCACAAATGCCGCATAACCCAAGCATTACGAGGGAATGTCCACAGGGATTAGAAACTCGATTCGAATGTGTACGACTCACGCCATAAGCTCTTTGGCAATTGCGTCTGCGAGCCTGGTCCCCTCATCACGGCCTAGCGACATCGAATTCCAACGAATACCGAGACCGGTGTCCTCGGAGAATTTTGGAATTATGTGAAAGTGCACGTGCATAACAGCTTGGTGAGCTAAGGTTCCGTTATTTTGAAGAACGTTGTATGCCGTTGCTCCCGTGACGCGCATCACCGCTTGGCAAATCCTTGGAAGCATGCGACCGATGGCGACGGCAGAGTCATCGGAAAGCTCATGAAGCATCATGGCTGGCTCCTTTGGTATCAAGAGCGTATGTCCTTGACTCAGGGGTCCAATGTCGAGAAATGCTATTAATTGGTGGTCCTCGTAGATTTTATGACAGGGTATTTCGCCTCGAATTATCTTCGAAAAAATGGTGTCGGTCATACATCGTTTCCTGGTGAGTTGGGTCCATGGACCTACGCCGGACAAAATCAGAATATCGGGCTCGGTCGGCTTTTGGCAGCTTCAAGTGCCTGCGCCAATGCGTTATTTCCTCGTAAACATGCGTAACAATCGCCCAGTCCGAAGAGGCCACACCCTCGATCGTACGTGAGGCGTCGCAGTGAACGAAGGCACCGCTCGTCACCATCCCTAATGACGTTGGGAAGAACACGGCGGTAATCCACGCAGCTACGCGCATCCAAGAGCTCCAGCGCCACCGAAAGTGCTTTAGAGGCAGCTACTTCGCAATTGTGGATCATCTAGCAATTTCTTGGCGACCTTCGAATCTACTTGTATCGACCGACCCGACGCCGCTCCCGCCCACGCGTCATAGATCAAATCGGCCCCTCTTGATTGCAGTCGTTCCGCCGCAAAACGTAGAGCCACAGCTGAAGTATTAGAGTCGAGAAGTGGCATTGCGAACATCGCTAACGAGCTCTCCGTCGCGCAATAGTAATGGCGACCTATTCAAGGCCTGCCCGTATGCTTCGAGCATACCGGTCCAATCTCGGTTGCGCGCGCGGCCACGAGCTATGGCGGCCCAGTGCTCAGCGTCGAGGTCAGCCGCAGAACGAATTTCAAGCTCGCGCAGAGCAGCTAGATCGCCAAGTCGGGCCCGTTTGAGCAACGGATCTGGAGCGGCGGGTCGCGCAATGACAGCTGTAGCTGCGCGAATGCGCGGTACACCGGAAGAAGAGGCCACAGTTGAAACCTGCCCATTAGGTCGAAGCAATGATAAAATCGACACAAAAAGTAGCCCGACGACGGCTGCTCCCAGGGCGATCAGCAAGACTATAGTCAGTGGGATGACGTGGTGACCAAAGCGCACGTTCTTCCGCAGCCACGGTGGCAAAGACGCTTTAGGAATAACCTGCGCTCTTTCGTCTGAAGTCGAAGCCACGGAATCCGTATCGATTGCGTTTGAATCGCGGCGCGGTTCGGGATGATTGAACGGTGTTGATTCATTGATGCCAAGGACACTTGGTGCGCTGGTCACAGAATTCAGCGCAGTATCAATTCGCGATGCAACTTCCTGCGCGGTCTGTGGACGCTCACTGGGACGCTTGGCGAGAAGGTGCGAAATTAATGCCACGATCGATGGATTGACATCGGCTGGCAAGGGTGGCGGCAATTCGGTCATTTGACGGGTCAAAACTGCTACGAGCTCCTTGTCGGCAAACGGTGTGCGACCCGTGAGCATTTCATACATCATTATTCCAAGGCTGTATAAGTCAGTTCTAGCGTCGGCAGCCTGACCTAGAGCCTGTTCAGGCGACATGTATTCGGGCGTGCCGAATATCGTTCCCATTCGAGTTAGAGCAGGTTGCCCTTCTTGTTCGGGCATATGAATCTTGGCAATGCCAAAATCCAACACCTTGACAAAATCATGATCCGCCAACCCCTCGACTAGCATTACGTTTTCAGGTTTCAAATCGCGGTGAACAATGCCAGCTTCGTGCGCAGCACCCAGCGCCAACGCGATTTGCTTTGCAATACGCAATATTCGGTCCGTATCGAAATAGGCTGACTGGGCTAACGTCTGTCGCAGACTTTTCCCTTGCACGTATTCAAGCACTAGATAGCAAGCGCCGTCCGGAAGTCGGCCGAAATCAGTTGCGGTGGCGACGTTGGGATGCGTAATTCGCGCGGCGGCGATGGCTTCTCGTTCAAATCGCGTTACTACATCTGTCAAATGCGTAAGTTCGCGGTGGAGCACCTTAAACGCGACAAACTTTCGCATATGGACGTGCTCGGCTCGATATACCGAACCCATGCCTCCAGAGCCAAGTAGCTCGATGATGCGGTAGCGTTCAGCAACCAACTGGCCCAATAGATCATTCTGACTTGTTAGGCTTGCACTCGAAGCGTGCGATGATCCCAACGACGGGCCTTGTACGACGGCTATACCGGAACTGGGCATGTCATCGGATTCGATAACCATTGCAACGCCCTTCATTCCGTTTGAGTGACCTGTGTTCGCGTGGCCGAGACGGTCCTGTAAGAACTGCATTCATTGTAGTTTCGACAACCTTGCGCCCAAGAGGCGGTCCAGAGCGACCACTTACGCGTCCCAGATGGATATCCGCGATTCTATTGCGGATTCAATAATGCATAAATTGGGGGTCCCTCCGGTGCCAAGGTCAGCTTAGCTGCAACGACCACCGGGTCGAGCTGCCGCAATGCTGTTCGGGACCGGCCGTCCGACACTCAGTTGGCAAGCTCAATGCCCCGGATGCATATCTCGGAATTGGCGCACAAGACGAGTATTAGTGACGAAATTCAGTCTACGGGATTTGCCGTTAATCGGCGACACGGCCAGTCGGTCAACGTAGCTCGGGGACTCTGTGAAAGGGCGTATCAGTTGCTGATATTGTGGGCAAGTAGCGGATACGCAGTCGCAAGTTGAGGAGCACTGATTCATTTGCCCCGCTGACGCCGAGCACTAAATATCAAATCCGCCCAATCGCACGTGCCGCGGGCCCGCAGCTTGGGCTATATGGTTCGCGGCGTGACGATAGCCCAAGGCAGTCCGGCTCATTCATTATTTCAAAACCTTTCCGCTTTTCGACAGCAGTGGCCCGGGGGAGGCTTCAGTTGGGATTCGCGGCTTTTCTGTGTTGCCTCATCCTTCAGCGTTGATCTCGAAAGTGATGCGCGAACTGCGGTGATGCGAGTGTTCCGTTTTCAGTGGAACTCGCGAACGATTCGGACGTCGCCCGAGCCGATACAAGAGATAGCTGAAGTCGTAGGAGGGCTTCGATCGGACCAGATATTGGTCGCAACCGAGCCGAATGAAACGCTAATGGCCTATGGTCTATGGTGGCCTTGGGGTGACGACGTAACAATTTCGTTTCGTGTCGGCCTATCGGGATTATCCTCCGCACGTTATGAAGACGACTTTCGCGAGCTTTATGGCGTATTTGCCTACTGACTTCATGATTTGATTGTCAAGTCGAGAAGCGGATCCGTATTGGCAAGAATGGCTCTAAATCTCCGAAGTGCTCCCGGGCAATATTGCAAATGCGAGCCAAGATCTGGGTTACCCGATGCTGCTTTTAGCTTAACTCAGTAGTCAGTAATTTGCCCAACGAAAGGTTATGCGCAGTTCGGAGCTCAGCGCGCCAACGCGAGTAAAATTTTCCAGAATAAGACCGGACACTCAAGTATTTTTGCGAGTGGCCAACTCAAACAGACATGCAAACAATGAGACCACGGAATCTGGTGAAACGGCCATAATTTCTGGTCAAAATGCGTAACTCGCCAAGAACGAGCTGACAATAGCGTTCGGATTTTGGGTAACTTGCGGCAAGATTCGAATATTGAGGGAATACTCCCCGGTCAAAGACTGCTCTCCATTGTCCCAGCCGAGGGCATTGGTGAGCATTGACCCACGGCGTCGCTAAACGGGTTCAATGCTCCCCAAGTGCTGGTCACGCGTATCGTCTGTTTGTCAATGATTGCAGTGGGCACTGAGAATTAGTTGTCGATATGTGGGGGCTAGGGCCTCTGATACAAAAGTAGGTATACATGCTGAATTATCCTACCAGGAATAACAAATTCGGCTGAATGCCCAATTATTAGATTCGCCAGCAAACCCAGATTTGCCGCAGAGTGTTTACACCAACTAGAGTAGTCTAACGTCCCCATTTGTACGGGAGCCCTGGGGTAATATGCCGTCGAGTCCACCAAAGATGCCGAGTCGTCGTCCTCCAGCTGTTTTGCCGAGCGAGGAGCTCAATGAACAACTAAACGTGCGTTTGGAACAGGTCGATTCTGTTCTCGATACGCTGGCCACGTTACTCACCAAGGGCGAGCCGCCAGGTGACCTGTTTGCCCGGCTGCATCTTGCGGCCGTGCGGGACGGGCGCATCGCTGACCTGGCCATTGCCTATGAACAGATCACGCAGGAACGACGTGCAAGGTCCCTCAGTCCGGAAGCGCAGAGCGAATTATACGGCAACGCGGCCGAATTCTATGATGAGCTGTTTGGAGACCGAGAAGTTGCGATAAATTGGGCCGAAAAGGCGCTGATAGCTCTGCCAAGCGCGGAGCTGAATTTCGCCCGTTTGGAGCGTTGGTTATCCGACTCGTTGCACGCGGCTCGTATAGCTCGAGCGAGAATCACGGTTGCCAAATGTATTCAGGATGCGGACGAACGCCGGGTTTGGATAGCACGAGCTCTCAGAGATCTCTCGGTTGAAGGCAGTGCCGCACCGGCAATAGAGGTCCTCGAATCTATTGTGCAAGTTGATCCAGACGACGTCGAAGCTGCTTCCGCACTCGAACGTCGTCTGTTGGATGTAGGTCGATTCAGAGATGCCGCTCGTCGAATGGAGGCCCGTCTGGCCATTGATCAACAGAGACCAGAAGAAGCCCATCGCATTAGGCAGCGATTGTTGGCCCTCTACACCAATGAAATGGCTGATCCATTTAAGGCGATTGGTCAGGTAGAGGCGTTGCTAGGACATGATCCTGGGAATGCTCCGGCTTCGGCGGCTGCAGAGAAACTCGCTTCTGTGGCGAGTGTCGCTCCACGAGCTCTAACGGCGCTGGCTGATGCTCAATACGCGCTCGGCAATCTTGACCGGGCTGCTGCACTACTGTCTCATGAATTGAAGATTGCCCGTGGTCCGCGTCGGCAGGAAGTTCAAGGAAAGCTGGCAATACTTCGCCAGGATATTTTGGGAGATTCAGCAGGGGCGCTGGAATTACTGGGGCCAGTTGTAGCTGTGGACCCGAGCCGGGATGACTTTCGGGAAAGGTTTGTCAGACTGAGTTTGCAACTCAATCGAACCAATGATGCTGCGCGATTGCTTGGACGCGCTCTGCAGGCGGCAAAGGAACCCATTTTACGCTCGCGAATAGGATGCGACTTGGGCACGGTGTTGCTTCAATCTGGTGAAGTGCGGCGAGCTCGGGCTTGTCTGGAAGAAGTGATTCGCGCCGACAATGATGCGCCAAGTGTGTTGCGCGCCGCACGGTTCCTATCTGAGATTTACCACCAATCGGGTGAGCTAAAGCTGCTTGCAGAAGCTCTTGAATTGGTTGTAGTTAATGAGACGGAACCGTCTCTGCGCGAATCGGCCGCTTACCATCTTGCTCAGCTGTGTCAGCCGGGAACGGAAGATGAAAGGAGAGCCATTATTGCTTGGCGCGCCTTGGTGAATTCGATACACGCCGATGAGGCACTCGCATTGCTAAAGGCACACTATGAAGCGAGTGGCGAGCCGTTGGAACTAGCAGATGTACTGGAACAAATCGCTGCACGAAGTGTGGATATTGATGAGCAGCGCTCACTGTATTGGCGAGTTGCTGAATTGCGTTCTAATGTGACCAAAGACAAGAACGCTCTGATCGGCCTTTGGCAGGGGCTCATAAATCACGGGGGAGCGACAGTTGAAGCACTTGATCGCCTAATTCCTCTGCTGGAAGCTGAGTCGCGGGGATATGAGCTTGCCGAGGCGCTGACAAAGAGGATTGAATTGAGCGCCGTCAATGAGCATGCCGACCTTTGGGCGCGCCTGGGCCATGTGAGATTGAATCTTCTAAATGATCCGGAGAGCGCACTCCACTGTCATGCGAATGCTATACAACTCGACGCTTCGATTCAAGCGAGTCGGGGCGACCTGGAAGCGCTGCTAAGTGTTGCGAACTGCCGTGCAACGGCGGCAGTGTTGTTGGAACCCTTGCTACGAGTCGATCCCCCAAGCAATGCATTGTTGCTGGTCTTGGCGGCTCGGGCCGAATCAAGCCAAGATGTGGAAGCGAGGTTTGGCTACTATGCAGAAGCTGTGCACCTGGCGGTCGAGTTGCTTGGGCAGCCCGAATGGGGACTGAGACTTTCGAGTCAAGCTCTCAGTGATTCATTGGACTTGAACCTTGAATCCGTTGACCAATGGGTACAGGCCTGCTCAAGACTACAAGCGTCTGTAATGGCCTCAGAACGAGTAGCCTGCTTCGAGGCTGTGCTCGGTGACCGCGCATTTGATCAGCCTCAATTGCGTCAGCTTGCCGTAATGACATCGGATGCTCTTTTGGAGATCGGTGATGCGCGAAAAGCCGAAGCAATTCTTAGGCGTGCCCTCGAATATGATGCGTCGTCGCCCGAATTGCTTATGCGTCTTGACGAAATACTAGCTAGTCAAGCAAGCCCCGAAGAACGGCTTAATTTGTACAAGGACGCTCTGAATCGCAGTGAGCTTCCTGAACGTCAACGCGACTTATACGCCCGAATTGGTAGTCTGCTTCAGCGTGAATTAAATCGTCCTGCAGACGCCATTGAAGCGTGGAAGAATGTACTCGATCTTGATCCTCAGCACTTGGGTGCTCATCAAGCAATCTTGTCGTTGTATTCACAATTGGGAGACACCGAAGCGGTTGTTCGTGAACTCGAGCGTGGTCTATCTGTAGCAACTGGCGAACGTCGCCAGCGAATATTGGAGCGTTTATCGGAAGTCGAAGAATCTCGTGGAAATCTGGCACAAGCACTGGCTAGGGCCCAGGAGTCTCTGCAGCTAGGTTCCACCGGTTCGGAGCACTTGCTGCGCGTTCAAAAACTCGCCGAGCGGGTAGGCGATCTGGAAGTGGTCCAAAGCTTATTGGAACAACGCGTGCCGCTCGCCAGTTCGGAGCAGGACCGAACCGACATTCTTACTGCGCTCGCAGAAGTCTTGGTAAAGCGAGGACTAACGCCTTCCGCGATTCAGGTCTTCCATGACGCGGCCACCTTAGCTGGCCATGTTGGTGATCGCTCTCGAGAACAACAGTTATTGGAGCGTGCAATCGAATTAAGTCCGGGAAACCTAGAGTCCCTCGAAAGACTGGTTCAATTCTATTCTCTGGACGGTTCGTTGGACAAAATGAGTGGACTTGTCGAGCCATGGCTGAATGCGGGCGCCGATGAACGCGATGTTGTTCGATTGATTTTGGATCTCGAATCAACTAATCGAGCACTAGCATCTCCTAGCGCGTACGCCATTCTCTGCGAGACCGCCGCACAGCGAGTAAAAGATGCTGGACGAATGCGCGCCATCGGTTTGTCATCGGCCCGGGTGCTCACGGCCTCTGGTGATTTGAAACTGAGTGCGCAGGTGTATAAGAATCTCATCGAAGCACAGAAGAGTATCGATCGCGAAGTGCTATCCGCATACTTAACCCTATTGAATTCCGTGTCGGACGACCCAATTTGGAGAGATGAATGGCGCTGGCTATTTGAGCAACGCTGTGAAAAAGCCTCAGATAAAGCAGCTGTGCTTCTTGAGTGGGCCGCGCTCGAAGAGCAACGCCACCTTGATCTCGCTGCAGCGCTGTCAGTTTACGAACGTTTACTTGCGTTTGATCCGAAACGCGAGGAAGCATTGATCGAAGTTGCAAGGCTTCGCGAACGGCAAGGTGATGCCGATGGAACGCTTGAGGCGCTTGAACAGCTTGTAGAGTTGGCCAATAGTGATGCACGAGCCTCACTGGTGGTGCGCCAGGCTCAGTTGCTAGTGGGCCCATTAGCACGAGCCGCGGAGGCGTTGGATCGGATTGAACCCGTCATTGCGGAACATCCGTCGGACCCTAATGCCTTGGCCGTTGTTCGATCCGCACTTGAAATTCCCGAAGTCCGGGCACGTGCGGCTGAGCTGCTTCAACGAGTTGTTGTAGCTGTTGCCGACCCAATGGCGCAGGTGGAGGTCTTGGAATCTCTGCTCGAAGTTACCAGTGGGGCGACAGGGTTTGATACGGCTCGTGCCCAATGGACTTTAATGTTGCTCGATTTACGTCCGGACAGCGACGAATCTTCTCTAGCGGTAGTCTTGCGCGAAGCGTTGCGAATGAAGGGACAGGACGACCTATGGGATCGCGCCGAAAAATATCGAGACGGCAGGGAGATCCAGGAGCGCTTCTCTCTGCATACCAGCAAGCTCTGGACGAGGCTGCCTCGCCAGAAATTGCCGAGCAAGTTGGGCGACGACTGGTTGAATTTCAGGAAGAATGGTCAGACGACATTTCGACTACGTTGCCTTTGCTTCAGCGTATTTTCGAACGATGCAAAGGCGCGCTTTGGGCATTTGATCGACTAAAATTGGCCTACAACGCTAGTGGTCGCTGGGCGGAACTCTTTAGTTTGTACGATCAGGCCATTGAGCGGTCATCTGAAAAAGAAGAATGTTGCGAACTATTGCGCGAAGCCGCAATGGCCGCCAAAGATTTCGCAAATGACGCGGAGAGAGCAATTGGCTACTTCGGACGTCTCGACAATCTGCATCCAAATGACCCGCGGGTTGAGGCGGCGTTGGAGCGACTTTACGAGCGCAAGGAACTAATTCGACCCCTCATAGAGCTACTGTCTCGACAAATGGGACGAACCAGCGACGCCTTGGCACAATTCCCATTCGCAGTTCGAATCACCAGCTATTGGTTAGATATCGGCGAAGCGCTTCCAGCGTTTGAATTGCTTGAAGGTCTACTGAAGGAATTCTCGGACACCAATGAAGTTGTGGGGCTTTTGGAACGCCTCGTTGCACTTCCGGCGGCGCGCGATTCATTTCCGCCGCCTGCGACATTGACGAAGAAGGAGAAGAAGGAGAAAGCCCGCTCTCTTACCATTCGCGACCGCTCGGCGCTGCGCTTGCGGCAATACTATGAATCGGTCGGGAGAATTGTCGATGTCGTAAGAATGCTTGAAATTGAGGTTGACCTTGCCGTTGACAAGAATGACAGAATTGCGCGCCTTCGTCGGATTATTGATGTTAGATTATCGCAGCTGGATGACGTTGCAGGTGCATTTGAGAATGCAGTGACACTTGCCCACCTTGCACCTGAGCGCGACGATATACGGACCCTACTAGATGAACTCGCTGAACGACATGGCGTACGCGATCAACAAGCGAATTTGCTCGTGGAAATTGCGGCGCAATATATTGACAAACCGTTAAGGGTACTTCTACTGCGGGAAGCAGCAGATATTACTTGTCATCAAATCGACGACGCCGACCGTGCCATAGAGCTGTACGCTGAGGTCCTAAACACTGCTGGCAATGATCAAGACAATGCCCGCCTAGCAGCGCGCGAGCTCGATCGCTTGCTCGCACAAGCTCGCCGTCCAAATGAGCGCTGTGATGTGCTCGAACGACTTGCAGATTTGGAATCCGAAGTTGTGGTACGACGGCGGGCTCTAGGCGAAGCCGCTATTGTGGCGTTGGATGAATTGAAGGATGCCGAACGTGCGGTGCGATGCTGGCAACGAAGACTTGATGATAACCCGGACGACTCGGTTGCTCGCGACGGCCTGGTATTAGCGTTGGAGCACACCAATCGGGATGAAGACCTGATTGTCGCACTAACTGAGAGAGCTGAACGGGCGGTCGACGTTCGAGCGTCGCGTTCCGATCGCGTTAGGGTGGCTCAGATTTGGCAGACACGACTGGGCTCACCGCAAAATTCTATTTCATCGTGGCAGAAGGTGCGGGAACTTCACGGTCGCGACGATGAGAGTTACGAGGCTTTAGTTACGCTCTTTACTGACACCAAGCGTTGGAGCGACCTAGCGCAGTTGGTCCGCGAAGAAGCGGAACTGGCCCCAGATGTGACAAGAGCTAACCAACTACGCCAAACACTTGGGTCGATATATTCGGACCGGCTAGGCGAGGTTGCGCTGGCCCTGCGAGCCTACATCGAAGCGCAAGACTGGGAACGGGCCATCGCCGTAACCGCTAGTGTTCGCCGCCAGTCGGACCTGGCGCTCCAAATTGGTCGCGAATTGCTCAATCGGGCTGTGCTTCAATGGACGACGTCGGCCAGCGACTCGACGGCACCCGAGGCAATGGCAACCGCATGGGCCATCGGGGAATTGACCTCTACGCTCAGGCAGGCTGGAGCGCACGGGGAGGTCGTGGACGTGTTGTTGCGGGCCGCGCGCTTGCCGTTTGCAACGCTGGAACGTCGAACCTACAAGCGAGATGCTGCGTATGTGTGCTCAGACTACTTGGAAGATCGCGACCGAGCAATTACCCTTTATCAAGAAATCATTAACGAAAATGCCGCTGACGAGATTGCAGCGAACTGTATCTCACCGCTTGCTGCTCTATTGGAGCACGCTGAGCGGAGCGGCGAGCTAGTGGACTTATGGGAAGGACAGGCCGAAGTTCGACTTGACGCACATGACAATAACGGGGCTGCTGTCCTGTTTGCGCGTGCTGCCGAACTCGCAGAAACACGACTTAGCGATATTGATCGCGCCCTGTTGAATTATACCAAAGCTGCTGACCTTGGGCTTGAAGTTGCACTTGAATCGCTGGCTCGCCTTTATGATATTCGCTCTCAATTTGACAAGTCTGCCGAGGTATTGGAGCGATTTTGCGCAGCCGCAAATCGGGAGACCTTGGGTGAGCGAAGTTTGTGGCTTGCGAAAGCGTATGTAAGCTGCGGGCGGTCGGAATCGGCTCGGCGTTGTCTTGAGCACGCAAGCCTCAATGCCCGAGACCTGGGATTGGTACGTGGACGGCTCGCGGTGTTGTACGAGGAGGCCAGTCTCTGGTTGCCGTTGGCGGAATTGCTGACGGCTGAAGCTGCCCGCAGCGCCGACGCACGTGAACGCCTTCAGTTGTTGGTGCGCGCTGCGCAAGTACATCGTGACAAACGTGCCGATCCTGGGGCTGCAGTCCCTTTGTTGGAGCAGGCGGTCCAAGTTGAACAGGACGACGTAGATTTGCGGCTTGAACTCGCGGATTCTCTCGCGCAAGCGGATTGTCACGCGCAAGCCGGTGGCGTATTGCGGGAACAAATCAATCGGTATGGCGCGCGCCGTCCGAAGGAGCGCGCAATGGTTCATCATGCCTTGGCTCGCGAACTTCTAGCCTTGGGTGACAAGAACGATGCGCTGGAGGAACTGCGCGCAGCTAGCCGTATAGATCCGGCCCGTGCCGAGGTTCTCCAACTTACCGCCAAATTGTCGATGGATCTGGGCGATCTCGATGCTGCTGAAAAGACATTTCGCGCATTGCTGCTCGTTCTTGGCCGCGGCACGTCTACCTCAGATTTGTCACGAGTTGAAGCCTTGCTGGATCTAAGCGAGATTGCGTTGCGTCGAAATGACACCGTTCGCTCAAGTGAATATGTGGAATCGGCGTTTGAAATTGCACTGGAGACGGACCATGAAGCTGAAGCATTTGAACGCGCGGCTCGTGCGCGTGGACGAAACGATTGGCTTTTGCGAGTGCTCGAGGAACGACTAAGTCGCGCGACGGTGCCGACCACTGCGGCTTCAGCCCTTTTTGATTATGCAAGGCTACACGCCGAGACTCTCGGCGACATTTCCAAGGTCTCAACGCGAATTGCCGAGCGCGCGCAACAAATCCACCGGCAATTGGAAAAGTCGGCAATCAATGACGACAGCTCCTGGTCAGCACTGAGTCGCGTATACGATCTACTCGGAGACGAATCTGCTCAAGCTCGAATTTTGGAATTACGGGTTCAAGTTTGGTTGGATGGGAACGTCCCAATTGATGATCCAAAGCCCGTATTGCGAATGGGCGCTTTGAGATTGAAATCCGCTGCGAAACGTGCAGAAGGTTTAAGACTGCTGGAGCGCGCGCATGAGGCAGGTGCCACCAGCCAGCAACTTGAGGACATTATCGGACCGGCGCTTGATGATGATCCTAGTTGGGTTGAAGCGATCGATCTGTTGGAAAGGACCGCCCGCATCGACGGCAATTCGCAGTTACTTTCGCGCAGTCTACTGCATCGACTAAACACGCCAGATGCGACGATATCTCAGTATTTGGAGACAATTGATCTTCTTAGAAATACAGAGGATGCAACTGCTTTGAGTCAGATTCTTGAGGCAGCGGTAAATGGACTTCTTGGCGTAAAACTCGACGCCGAAACTCTTGCGTCCGCACGGCTGGAACTAGCGGACGAAGTCCTAAAGCGCGGCGAGCTGGAACGAGCCCTCGACCTTCGCGAAATGGCTAGCGAGGCTTTGCCGGAAATTGCTCGAGCTCGCACCTTGCTTCAATCTGCAGCACTAGCGGCTGAGGGACAACCACCGCGGTTTCCCGAGAGGGCGGTTCGATTGTACCAGCGATTGTTAACCGATGATCCCAGTGAAAGATCATACTGGGAACCCTTGTTGGAATTACTGCGACAGATGGGTGACACTCGTCAGCTTGTAGCGGTTATTGAAAGTACAGTTCCCGCCGTAAAGAATCAAGACGACCGTTCCCGGTTGCGTCTGGAGCAAGCCCGACTTTTGGTGGACTCCGGTGATACTGGTAGTGCTGCAGACGAACTCCGAGAATTGCTAGCGGAAGATCCCGGGCAGTCAGAAGCTGCAATTTTGCTCGCTGGAATTCTGGAACGCAGCGGTCGCCATAGCGAGCTCGTTCAACTACTGAAAGTCCAATTTGACAATGCGCTGGTCGCTAGCGACGGCGACGCTTGTGTAAAATTGCTTGGCCGCATTGCAACAGTGAGCGAGAAGAGCGGTCGACTCGACGAGGCCTTGGAAGCTCTTGAGAAGGCACTTAAATTTCAGGCTGACAATCGGGAAGTGCTCGAACGCATTGTTGAGTTAAGCGAGCGTTCGGGAGATACAAATCAAGCAGTAGGTGCTCTCCAAACGCTTCAGGCTGCCGAAGATGATCCAATAACGCGGCTCGCACTGCTGGAAAAGCTTTACGGCATATATCATCGCGCATCAGACACAGAAGCAGCGTTTCAAGTCGCGAAGGACGCATTCGATTGTAATCCTACGGGGCCAGACTGGCAGAAGCGAGTGTTTGACTACTTGCACGATAGCGGCGACCTCATCAGTTTGGCACAGTACCTCAGCCGTGCGTCGGTTGCGTCACCCAATGATACAAGCTTGACACTTCGTCTCGTGGAGGTTAATCGAATTAGCGGCAACTACGCCCAAGCTTTGGAAGTGCTGGATGGAGTACTGGCTTCAGGGGTTGAATCCGCATCGCTTTCTTGCGAACGCGGCAGGTTGCTGCTTGAATTGGGTCGTTACGACGAAGCGTTAGTTGAGCTGGAGCTGGTGGACGATACGACTGCGGCGACAGCTGAGATGCTGCTTACGGCAATCCAGGCGGCCACGCCGCGCGACAACTCCGATCGATCTCGGCAACTCGGCCTTCGCCAAGTGTCGTTGCTTTCCCGCGTGGGTCGCGATGATGAAATGCATGACGTGCTTGCTGATCTAAATCAACGATTCCCAGGTGATCTAGCCGTACTTGAGCTCTGGGCTCAGTGGCTATGCAATCATGGTGCTCCTGACGAAGCGTTGGACGCTCTAGAGCGTCTCGTTTTGAGTGTTCCCGATGTTGACGTCGCTCGAGCGCTTGAAACATACTTGCAATACTTGCAACTTTGCGACAACTCGGGCACTAAAACGAGGGCGCTCCTGGCTCTTGAGCGGGGAGTGCAACTTTTCCCCGAGAGACATGACTGGCGGCAGCGCCTCTTGGAATTGTACCGACAAAAAGGCGCAAATCGCAAACTGGCTGAACTCCTCCTGATTCAGGCAGCATTCGAGGCTGACTCACCGGCGAAACACGGCCTGCTACTGCAGGCGACCGAGCTGTTGCTAGGGCCTGATGGAGATTTGGCAGCTGCTCGTGAAGCATTGGAACAAGCACATACGCTTATGCCAGAAAGTTTAGAGATGGTAATACTTCAGGCACGGCTTCACAGTGCGGAGGGGAACCGCAGCGACGCTATAGCGTTGTTACAGGCATCAACACAGTCCAATCGCGGCCGGCGCTCAAAACTCCTTGCCAACGTGTACCGCGAATTGAGCCAAATTATGCTGGAGGATGGATTGCGGGGTGAATCGTTGGACGCACTATTGAGGGCGTTCGAGATGGACAGCAAGAATGGACAATTGGCGATGCAGACGGGCCGATTGGCGATGGATGTCGAAAACTATGATGTAGCCCTTCGCGTGTTTGCGCGAATTGCTATGATGAAGCCGGTTGATGGCGATACAACCGGAGAATGCATAAGTCACGCTGATCGCGCCGATGCCAATTACTGCCTCGCCTATTTGTCGTACAACCAAGGTGATGCGCGAAAGGCAAAAATACTGGCACTCAAAGCGCTCTCGGATAATTCAGAGCATGACGAAGCGCGGCGTTTGGTGGAACAATTGGGGTAACGACTGACAAACCCCTAGGCGGTTTGCCCTAGCCAAATTCAGCGTTGGGCGGCGGCCCGAGGTTGACCGCCTCGGTCCAGCCACCGTAAGGCATTTTCATAGAGACCAGGCATGCGGTCCAGAGCCACCTCGTGCGCCAAGTCTTCTGGTGTCTGTACTTTAATTGGCACCCGAGCACGGCTTAACCACTCAGCAACTTTGCGCGTGTCGTTAACAACCTGGTCGCGCCCGCCAGTGATGAGAACAACGCGTCTTACCCGGCCCCGTGCATCTTGCAGCGCTTCCAGACCAGAGCCGCCCCAGTAGCTAGTGTCAGCACCTAGTATCAGCCAGCGGTTGAATGTTTTCGGCTCACGAACGCCAACATTCATGGCTACAAATGCGCCTTCGCTAAAGCCGATCAGAGTGTTACCAAAAAGTTGAATTCTACGACCAAAACGATCGCGCAATGCGTGAATCGCGCCCATTACAGCATGCTGCCCTGAAGGCCAGCTGTTATTCCAGCTACGCCCGCTGTTGTGCGCAACCGGGCCGCTTGGACATACAAGCCAACCAAAGTGCCGGGCCACGGGTGCCCATTTGTGGCAATCCTGTTCCGCATCACCTCCGCGGCCATGCAAATAAACAAGAACCGGGCGCATGGCATTTCGCCCTGCCCCCGTCGGTTCATAGAAATACACCGGTCCTGAACCGGGCACAGTTAGCTCGCATATGCCGTTCTTGTCACTTACGCTCGCTGCCTTCTTATTGTTTGAAACCAAATCAAAGGTTGCACCGCTCGACACGACTGGATCATCGTCACTATTCGGGATGAGTAGTGTTTGTCCAAGCTTTAGGCGATCGGTTCGGCGCAATCCGTTGGCGTGCAGAATTGACTGCTCGTGCAAATGATAATGATGAGCGATCTTGCCGATTGTATTACCCTGAGCTACAACGTGTGTTTGTCGTTCGGCGCTCGCCTTCGAGCGATGCTCGGAAGATGGCGATGAGGGGGAGTGAGACACCACCGGCTCGCGCGCAGCGGGCTTAGGACTGCTCTCCAACGCGTCATCAGGATCCGCGGCCGTCGTATCGGTTTGCTCCACGTGATCTGGAGTGACAGCGGCCTCTGTCGCCTGTGTCGCGACCTGCGCGGCGCTGGATTCGGGTTCCACAATCGTGCTGGATGATTCCGTCGATTCCGATTCCTTGGACGGGATTGGGGTTGGCTTGTTAGCCTTCTTTTTTTGCTGAATGCGCGCAACTTCGCCAGGGTCGGGTATCAGTAGCTTTTGACCTACATGCAGTCGCGCACCTAGTGCCAACTGATTCATTGTGCGCAAATCGCTGACGGAAATACCGTAACGATGCGCGATTCCACCGGGGGTCTGACCTGCCGATACAACATGCACTTTCTGAGCGGCCGACGACAAACTAGCGCAGAGGGCCAGGCCAATTCCAGTTGCAATGATATGCCGCCAACGGACGCGCATCACTACCTGGCCTAGCACAGCTCAGTCCATGACCGCAATTTAGTGACCATCCGGAAGCCAAAAACTGAGCGCGAATATTCCGCATAAGCCCAATAGAAAGCAGAAAACATGCCCGATTCGCGCGCCGATGGGGGAACGCCGATTTAGCTCGGGGAGCAGGTCAACCGCACCCAGGTAGAAGAAGTTACCTGCCGCCACAGCAAGCAGCGGCGCAAGACTGACGCGGATCGCAGACGCAATCCACGAGGCCGCCAGGCCTCCTACAAGATATGGTAGTGCAGACAGGAAGTTCCAGAGCAGTGCCCTCAACGGCGACAATCCGCCATGAACCAAAGTCCCAAAATCCCCCAATTCGTGAGGAATTTCATGGGCAATCTCCGCCACAAACGTGGTCAGTCCGACGGATGGACTAATCGAGAATGCGGACCCTACGGCCAATCCCCCTACAAGCTTATGTAATCCATCTCCCATAAGCACAAGGAGTGTCATCGGGTGGTGGTGATCGGCCGAACCCTGTTTGGAATGATGCCAGTGGACCAGTTGCTCGAACGCGAAAAAAAGCACAAATCCGAACGCCATCCAGCCATGAGCCGCTCTGGAGTGCCCCATCCGTTCTTCCGCGGCAGGCATCATGTTAAAAAGAGCGCTGCCTATCAGAGAGCCTGCAGACAAAGCGACCAGTGGTAATAAAACGGCACGAAGACGGCGTTCACCCAGCGCTAATGTGACGGCGCCCGTCAGCGACACCAGGGCTACCCCGATGCCGCATAGGATTGTCCAAATCAAAGGCGATGCCACGCAGAGCTTCAGCCTAGTCCTTAGCTTCACAAAATCCAGATGCTTCGAGAAATCGACAACTCGGCCATTGGGCCCAACTGCGCGTTTGTGGTGAATCCTTATCGCTCGCGGTACCTTCTGCCGCAGCGTGCAACCGGCAAGACCAGCCGACAAAGTGCCGGACTCAAACGAGCGACGTCACTTTTCGATGATTCGAGATTTTGCGCTGGCGGACATTGTTACGCTCGGCAACGGCGTTGCTGGTTTTGGATCGGTGCTTCTGTGTCTTGAATACTTGGTTGCAGGCGAGCCATGGTCGATTGAGGGCGCAATAATCCTGCTGCCGATCGCCGCCGTATTCGATTTTCTAGACGGCAGAATCGCGCGCTGGCGACAAAAGCATTCAGCCTTAGGCGCGCAGCTCGACTCACTCGCCGATCTCATTAGCTTTGGTGTCGCTCCAGCCGTCCTCGGATACGCGCTGGGGCTTCGCGGCGGGTGGGATGCCTTGGTATTGACCTACTTCGTTAGTTGCGGTCTAAGTCGCCTGGCGCGTTACAACGTGACAGCCGCCGCGTTGGCGGACACGGCTGGGAAGGTTCACCATTTCGAGGGCGCTCCCATTCCGACAAGCGTGGGGCTAGTTTTGATTTGGATGGTTCTTTTTCATATCGATCGGACGGGTGCAAGAATCCCCTGGGGCGAGGTTCAGTGGGGCCCTTGCGTTGCCCACCCATTTTCCATTCTATACGCGCTGAGCGGCAGCGCCATGATTAGCAAGACTCTGAGAGTTCCAAAACCGTAGCAATTGGGAGCATGAATGGACCTAAGGCTATTGTTCTCAACCTTTATGGCAATCTTCTTAGCGGAGATGGGCGATAAAACTCAACTTGCCACGATGTCCCTGGCTGCCGGTGCCAGGTCCCGTTGGTCGGTGTTTCTTGGTGCTTCTGCGGGCCTGGTTCTCACGTCAGCGTTGGCGGTGCTCGGCGGCGAACTGTTTTCCCGATGGGTCCCCACAAACTGGATTCGACGCGGTGCCGGACTGGTATTTCTGGTGCTTGGAGCGGTATATTTGTTTGGGGTCGGGAAAGACTGAGAATTCCGACAGTTTTTAGTTATTGGCACGGCGTCACGGAAACGCCGTTGCAATCATGGACACTAAGACCATGCGGTCAGCAATGGTCAGCCGCAACATTGTGCTGTTCACATAGAGCTCGCTTGATTTCCGCTATGACATCGGGATCGGTTTCTGTTGCGATCACCCGGCCAAGAGCCGCCTCCGCTCGAGGGTCACAAAAGCGGCCCAGTGCCCATGCTGAATGTCCGCGAACAATGGGATATTTCGATTGCATGAGCAGCATCGCAAGGGGTTCAATCAAACTTGAATCGCCACTGTTGCCCGCTGCAACGGCAGCATTGCGCAGCAACTGCCAACGGCTCACTCGCCGCATGGCCGTACCGGTTGTCAATCTCCTATAGTCCGATGAAGTTAACCGCAACCACATCTTTAGATCGACGTGCATTGACTGATTGTCAATTGCAGTTTCCAGTGTGGAATCAATATCCACTTGTCCGTGGTTGAATGGACAAACATCCTGACACACATCGCAGCCAAAAATGCGCATGCCGATCAATGGTCGCAGCTCGTGAGCGATCCAACCCTGGTATTCAATCGTCAAATAGGCAATGCAGCGCGTTGCATCGAGCAACCAAGGACGGACGAACGCGTGGGTGGGACAAGCACTCAAACACGCTTCGCAACGCCCGCAGCGTTGCTCACGTTGTTCATCGGGCTGAATCGTCACATTAACTAACAGGACTCCCAGTAGCACCTGTGAGCCGACGCCTGGAATAATTAGCATATTTGATTTGCCAATGAACCCCACACCCGCTCGGCGGGCAGCTTCTCGTTCCAACAACGGCGCTGTGTCAACGCAAGCGCGCCCCGCGACGTGCTGGCCACTGTAATCAGCAATCAATTGCCCAAGCGCTGCCAACTTTTGCCTTAATTCGCCGTGATAGTCGGGTCCCCCGGCGTAGGCGGCAATTTGACCCCAGAGTGGCAATTGGCGCTCTGATGTATTTCTTGGAGGCGTGCCCATAGCCGCTACCACCATCGTTTCCGACCCCGGCGCCAGGCGGTTCGGGTCACCACGCGTGCCGTTCCACACCAAGTAATTCATGGTCCCTGGGTAACCCGCTTTTACCCAGGCTACGAAGGCTTCCTCCGCCTCTTTGAACAGCCCGACTGGAGCGAAGCCCAACCCCACCAACCCGAGCCCAGAGGCATGCGCGCGCAATCGGCGAGCGAGCTCTATCGGGGGACAAGCCGGCTGTTCAATGCAGGACCCGGGCCTGAATTGCCAAATCGGACCCTGGGGCGACTCAGTCTTGGGTGACGACATTAGAAAAAATCCGGGAAGGAACTTGAATCAGAGTTGTTAAAAGGCCGGTTGGCGATGGACAATTTCGTGGTAATTGCGGGACCCCGCCGACGAAGGTGGGGGAAGCGAGTGAGGATAACGTGATCGAGATCCGTGATCTGTACAAGTACTACGGAGAGCGTCGGGCACTCGGAGCTTTGTCTTTCACGATTGAACCGGGTCAAATCATCGGTTTATTAGGGCTAAATGGCGCGGGGAAAACCACCACGCTGCGCATTTTGGCTTGCGATCTGCTACCGACGAGCGGAACCGTTCGCGTGGGTGGCATCAATGTAGTTTCCGATCCGGATGCAGTTCGTGCAAAAATTGGCTACTTGCCGGATAACCCGCCGCTGTACCCTGAGATGACGGTCCGTGAGTACCTGCGGTTCGCTGGTAAAATCCGTAGGCTAAAGGGAACCATTCTTTCTGCCCGAGTGGACGAGGTCATTCAACTGACCGAACTTGGAGCTGTTCGAGACGACCGGATTGCAACACTTTCGCACGGTTTTCGCCAACGGGTGGGCATAGCGCAAGCCATAGTCCACAGGCCTGAGCTTGTCGTTCTGGACGAGCCCATCTCGGGACTCGACCCGGTGCAGATTGTCGAGATGCGTGAGCTGGTTCGCAGTATTGGGGGAGACCACACGGTAATTCTGTCCAGCCATATTCTGTCGGAAATCAGTGAAACTTGCGATCGCATCTTGGTGATAGGAGACGGCACAATTATCGCGGATGGCACCGAGGCAGAACTGGGAGCCCGATGGTTATCGGGCATGCGTGTCGAGCTGGTAGTACGATACCCGACCGAGGCGGATTTGCCTCAATTCTGGGACTCAATTCGACGCATCAATGGGGTAATAGAAATTGTGCCTCATGAACCTCGCGAACAGGGTCCAAATTTATTGACCTTCGAGGTCCATATGGAGAGGGATGTGCGCGAAGCAGTGATTGCGTTTCTTGTTGGACTTGGATTTGGGGTACTGCAATTGTCAAGAAGCCATCGCGACCTGGAAAATGTGTTTCTACAACTGTCGGAATCTGACAACGCCATGACCGCAAATGCGGTCCAAAATGACAGCCCTGAAGAGGTGACGCAGTGAATCAAGCTCTAATCTTGGCACGTCGTGAATTGGGGGCCTATCTGCGCTCGCCATTGGGAGCAGCAATTATTGCGGCCGTCCTGTTGATCGACGGAATCCTATTTTATTGGCAGGCGCTCACGGAAAAGCTGCTTTCAGCAGAAGTCTTGGAGCAGTTCTTCTACAACGCGAGTGGCACAACCATGATCGCCGGCATCGTACTTAGCATGCGATTATTAGCTGAGGAAAGACAAATGGGGACATTTACCCTGCTCAATACCGCACCTCTCGGCGACAATGAAATTGTATTGGGCAAGTATATCTCCGCAGTTCTCATGCTGGTTGTGATGACCCTCTTGACCGCCTATATGCCACTCTTGATATTCGTTAATGGTAAGGTCAGCGTGGGCCACATTGTTGTCGGCTATCTTGGGCTACTTCTTTTAGGATCGGCTACAATGGCCATTGGCCTTTTCGCATCGTCACTGACAGAATCGACGGTGGTCGCGGGTATAATTGGCGCGGCGATAACCGGATCGCTAATTCTACAATGGGCGTTGGCCCGTGCCGTTGACGCGCCGCTCAATACTGTATTGGCAGCCATGGCACTGCATCACCAGAACTTCAAACCGTTTATGTCCGGGACTCTCGACTTGGGCTGTGTGACCTACTACTTAGTGGTCACACTCTTCTTTCTTGTGGCAGCTACTAAAATGGTGGAGGCGCGGCGATGGCGCTGACGACGCAATCTGAGCCAACTTTCCCGGTAAGGCCATTGCCTATCTACTTGGTAGGCTTGCTATTACTGCTCGTGGGTGAGCGAGTGTTTGCGACACGTCCGGCCATAGAAATTACGCTTGTAGTACTCGGTGGGCTAGGAATTGTGTCGGCTGCCGGATTGAGACTTTTGCCACGTGGCAATCAATTACATGAAAGAGTGCAAATCGATCGATGGATGGCTTGGCTTACTCTGGGCAGCGGTGTGGCGGTCGCTCTAGCTCTATTAGTTCAGCACCAGCCCAATTGGTTTGGCATACACGTTGAATTGCCAACAGACGTTCGAGATCGGCGAACTGGGCTGTGGAATGTAACGTGGCTCGGCGCCTTGTTATTCACCGTAGTGCCATTGCTATTTGCTGAAGCAGCTCTCTACCCAATGCGCAAAGCGCCGCAGCCCGAGGCAAGACGCGTCCGAGCTGCCGCGATTGCCGGGCTCACACTGTCACTGGTGGCCCTTTACGGGTCATTGTTCGTTTATGCAGGAGGCAAATTTGGGGTTGCCACCGACTATTCGTACTTCAAGACGGCCAAGGCCAGTGAGTCAACCAAGCGTGTTGCTCGGAGTTTGAAGGATCCCATACGGGTAGTCGCATTGTTCCCCTCAGTAAGTGACGTTCGTAACGAGGTGGAGCGTTACCTGCACGATCTTAGCAAAGGCGCTCCAAAGCTACAGGTTGAATTTCACGATCGATTGCTGGAACCAAAAATTGCCCGCGAATTGCGCGCAAGTCAGGACGGCAGCATTATTTTGGCGCGTGGCGAGGTTCGGCACGTAATCAATGTCGGAACTGAGCAAAAAAATGCCAGAGCTGTTCTTCGCAATCTGGACCAGGAATTTCAGAAGAATCTCATGAAGTTAGCAAGAGATGCGCGGGTCGCCTACTTAAGCGTTGGACACGCGGAGCTCAATGAAAAAAAGGAAAAGGATGCAACATCAAGCGGGCAGGGGGTTCAAATATTTCGCAAGTTACTTGAAACACAGAATTTTAGAATCCAAGACCTGGGTGTTTCACAAGGGCTAGGACAAGAGATCCCTGAGGACGCAGACGTTGTATTTGTGCTAGGTCCTCGGGAACCTTTGGCGCCGGAAGAACTGGCGACGCTGGATCGCTACGCGAAGCGAGGTGGGCGTCTTTTCTTGGCTTTGGATGTAGATGGAAGGGACGCGAGCCCGAAGCAAGCTTCGACGCCAATAGGACCTAATTCCGAGGATACCAAAGCCACAAGAGTAACGTCGGAAAAGGTTGCAGCCACAGTCGCTGGCATTGCGGGTAATGGAACGGGCGCAAATCTAGACGAAATTGGACGAATAGTTGGTATCAATATACAAACGGGTACGTTGGCCAACGATCGCGTCTTCGTTCAACGGAGATTGGACAAGTCCGACTTTGTTCAACTAGTTACTAATCGGTTTTCCTCGCACGCTTCTGTTTCGACAGTGAGCCGCAACAACGTCGGAGTAGTGTTATTCGGTTCCGGCGCGCTGAAGAAGATCGATTCAAATGATGCTGCTGTAACATTCGTGACACATTCGATGCCGGGTACGTATATCGACGAGAATGGCGACTTTGAACTGGACGGTTCGGAATCTCGCGGCAATTACGAGCTAGCAGCTGCCATCACTCGACCGGTAGTCGATGTTACGACGAAAGTAGTCAACAAGAATCAGGCCAAGCGTGAGAAGTCCAAGGAATTCCGGGCATTTGTGGTTGGCGATGCCGACGCGTTCAGCGACATAGTGTTAATGAATGCGCCTTCAAACCGAGTCTTTCTACTCGACGCAGTTCGGTGGCTGGTGGGTGAGGAGAGTTTCGCCGGTGAGATAAGTTCCGAAGAGGACGTCCGCATCGAGCACACCAAGGAAAAAGATGTCTTTTGGTTCTATTCCACGATTCTGGGTGCACCCGCTATAGTGATGAGTTTGGGATTCATATTTGTGCGTAGAAATCGTGCTGTGGGAGGTAGAGCATGAAGCGGTCGTGGGGAATCTGGGTTCACGTTGGTCTGTTGGGCTCAGCAACGAGCCTCGCTTGGTTCATGTCCGGACGCTCTGACGAATCTGCTAGCGCAAGTGCGTCGAGCATTGATCTGTGGAAGGTCGAAGTTGAACAGATTCGCTCGGTTGCCTTTGACTCCAGTGATCACCACGTGTTGGTTGAATCCAAACGGGACAAGGTTGGAAGCTATTCTGTCGTGACTGTCGAAACTCAATCCAGTACAGCGGCACCTGATGCAGGCCTGTCATTGCCCCCGAAACCGCTGAAGAAGCGGTTCATATCTGTTGATGCGGCGGAGAAAATGCTATTGGGCATCGCGCGCTTTCGCTTGCTTCGCACGATCGGAAAGCTGGATACCAAGCGAGACTCGGAGTTTGGACTGGACAAGCCCGCAGCGACCATCAAAATAGAGCTCGCGAACGGAGCGCGAACGCTTACAATTGGCGCGGCGACCCCAGGTGGAGGTAACTATTATGTTCGCGATGAGCAGAGTGGCCTAGTCCAGGTCGCTGTGGGTGAGCCTATTTCCACACTGCAATATGCCGAGGGGCGAATGACTGAACGCGATTTACACGGTTTCAAGATTGACGAGGCCGTTCGAATCGCCGTACAAGCGGGTGGCAAGCATCGACAGCTGGTTCGTGTTTCTGGAAAGCCCAATGCCTGGGCTGACCCCGCAAGGCCAACAATTGAAGATGAAACCGCAAGTAATTGGGTAACCAAGTTGTCGCAACTGCGGGTTAGCGCTTACGAAGAAAAGTACCAAACTACGCCAACCCCTATTATGCGAGTCGAGTATGGCGACACCAAAACTACCTTGGGTTACATCGAGCTATTCCGTGTATCGGATATCACTGAACCAGTAAAATACGTCGTCCGAACAGAACGTAGTCGTTGGTATGCTGAGATAGTAAAGAGCCAGGCTGAGCAAATCGATCGAGACGTTGCGCTGATAACAAAGTAGTCCTTCTGAATTGATAGCGCCGACGATCTGATGCTTAATAGGTTAGTCTCACAATCATGTGATTAATCGTGCCTTGTCTTTATTGGACCGGCAAGTCCATCGGCAAGTTTTCCGCTGGCCAATTTCATGCCACCAAAGGGTTTTATGCTTGGGATATGGCTGAACGCGTCCTTGTAAAGTGACTTCATTTCCTTCAGGCGTTCAGGCTCGGTTTGAGATAAATTGTGTTCTTCGCTCGGATCTTCCTTCAAATTGAACAGTAGATATGATTCGTCGTATCCTCGAATCAGAAGTTTGTAATCTCCCGCAATTATCGCGCGGCGTTCTGGGTTATTGGTGTCCTCGGTCAGTTCAAGTTGTATGTGGGCACGAGACTGTGGCACCTCGTGGTCGAGAATTTCGGACACCAAACTTTGCCCGGCGAAATGGGCATTTGAGTTCTTGCCCATGAACTCCATAATCGTAGGCGCGAAGTCAATTTGACTTCGGAGCGCATCAAGTCGTTTCGGCAAAACGCCGGGGCCCATTACAATTAGTGGAACACGAACGAGGGGCTCCCACAACTCAAAGGCGTGCCGATATTGACCATGTTCACCGAATGATTCCCCATGATCGGCGCTGATGATTACTATTGTATGAGGCCACCACACCTGACCTTTGGCCCAATCGATCAGTTTCCCAATGTAGTGATCCGTATACCATACTTCGCTGTCATACCGATCACGATTCTTGTTGCCAAAATCGGGCGACTCCTTGTGTTTTATGTATTGATCGTGAGGGTCTCCAAAATGGGCCCAAGCGAAGAATTGGCCCTTGGTGTACTCCTGTTTTCCGAGTAGTTTAACACCAAGATCGTACATCTTATCGCTGGTAACATAATTGTCCGTCTGGGGATCGAAAGTAATTCCTGGCACCAATTCCCATGCGGCAAATCCTCTGTCAATACCCTTGCCCCGTCCAAAGTATAGATGCGAAAACCATCCAATCGACTTTACTCCCTGTGCCTCTAGTGCTTCGGGAAAAAACGCATTGGCCTTGGTATAGGAGGTAAAGAAGACTCCAGTTCGGTACAATGTTGAGGCATACTGTCCTGTTAGCCACGCCGCTACGCTTTGCGCAGTGTAACTCGCAACTGAGTAAAGGCGCGTATAGACAACACCTTGCTCGGCAAACTTAGTGAGGTTGGGCGCAATCGGGCGAGGGTAGCCCGTCCAAGGCATGTCGGCTCGAAGGCAGTCCACCGTCAGTAACAAAACATTCAAAGGTTCCGGCTTAGGTTGGGACGCGACTGGCGCAGCAGCAGCCTGCGGTGTGCTGGGAATTAGTGTGGGCTGTGAGTGTTCTTGCGATCGGGTCAATCGTTCGCGAGCGCATGCTGTTTGCGCAACAAGTAGCAGGCCGAATTTGTACGCAAATGTTAGATCAGGGCGTGACACTTGGCGGCTCGTAACTTAATCCGAACCACGATGCCACCAGTAGTAATCCCCCGCGAATTGGGATTGGATTACAGGTGAACAGGTCGTCCCTGAGGCCTATTTCAGTTCGGTGCCTCGCGCGGAATCTGTGCTAGACATTGGAAGAAATCGACGAATTTGACTGTGCGACGGCAACTTGCCAATTGGGCCAAGCTAAACCGGTGATAGGAATCGAGAAAAATAAGCTCTTTCTTAACACCAGCAGCTCATGCACGCTTCCTGTGCCGGCTTGAATCAACCAAACACCCTCCAGATCTTCCCTCGGAATATTGGTAATTCTCGTCCCAAAAATGCCGCGTCTGCGCTCAACTTGAAGTTCATTCGTTTCGAGAAGAACTCGGATATTACCGAGTGCCAAATTAATCGCTAAGGCTAGTGGGACAAATATCAGCATCGCTCCCAGTGCGACTCCCAGCGCGCCGATCTCACCGTGTCTACCCAATTGGCCGGTCATCAGGAAAATCACGACGACCAGCGCGAGGGATGAAGTAGCAAGGAGAATGCTAGCGACCCCGAACTGATTTTCCTGCGTGGGCGAGACGAGGAGCAAACCTTCCCAACGGCTGCTTAGCGGCAGTTCGGATTCCTCGGCAAGCACTTTCTGAACAGCATTGGGCAGTGATGACCCCAAGGATACACCGATTTGCCAATGCTCTTGCAGCTTACGAAGGTCATTGAGCACAGGTGCCAAGGTCGAGCGCAACAGGAGTTGCCGTAATCCTGTTCCGTCCACAATTCGCACTTCATATGGAAAACATGCGAAGTCAAAATGCGACGGGTTGCTTTGATCTAATTCAAGATGGGCATCAGAAGCGATTGAAATGACCCTGCCTTGCCATCGTAACTGTCGGGTTGCTGGTCGAAGTTGCAGCCGTTGTCTAACCTGTCCCCGAAAGGCACAGATTCCCGTGGTAATCAGCAAGAGCGCCGACCCGGTTAATCTTTCCCACGTGTATCCCGAGCGGCTTAGCAGTGATACCAGCGCAAGGGCCCCGAGGGGAAAGGCGAGCAATCCAGGGGCCTGCGCGCTACGACCGGAATAAAATTCAACGAAATCTCGATTGATTTCAGTTATCCGCACGGAACCAGCTTAGCAGCTAATCGGTCCCTTACCCCTTGCGCCGAAAACTTCGATTCGTTGGTAACTAGGTTCCAAGCACGTTTCAGCAGAGCCAGGGTGGATTTGCATTCGTGAAATTACCTTCAGCCTGATACGTTGCAAGTCCGTGAATTTTGAGCGCATGGGCAATGGCACGATCGCTGCATCTCCGTTTTGTCAGCGGCAATTGACGGCGTGAACGCGCCTCAATTGCTGCGGAGTCTTCCCGACGGATCTGGGCGCCCCCCCCTCAAGCTCAGATCCGTCGTTGTTTTAACAACGGAAATCGCGAATCCTGAGTCTGAGAGCCCGTTGACACCACTACGCGGCTGACCGCTAGCCCCCTCATGCGGTCCGTCGCTTTTCTTTGTCGCAATCGTCCAAGGGCTTGATAAACCAAAACTTTCCGGAGAAACCTGCAGAATATTTTCGAAGCTCGCTCCCGAATGATAATCGACATCCGTGGTTCCAGGCGGGCAAGACAAGTATCTAACAAGACGTGGTCCCAAGGTTCTCAAGCTAACCAGGCGGCGATGGGGCCGGTTGGTCGGCGCAAGGTCTGACGTGTTGCTGCAGGTACGTCTGTGCGACCTTGTTGCTGGCTTGTCATAGGCAACCTGCGGACGCTCGGCGGGATCAGCCCGCCGCAGTCATCCAATCGCAATCCGCCGTGCTGCCTGTGACGACACTTACTGTATCGCCGGCGGCCGCGGTTAGTCTAGCGGGTGAGACCCAAGTCCAAACCGAGTTCGTCGATGCGGGAATTCCGAGAATCTACGCAAAATCGTTGCAGACGTGGATTTACTCTGAGCCGCGGCAAAATTCCGGAAAATTGGGCTACTTGCGATTGGGAAGCTCGTCAGCGATCAATCCGAATCCAATCCGAAATGCGACCTGTCCGCGGGGCTGGTACCCACTGGTACCACGTGGCTTCATTTGTTTGGACAACAGCAGCACGACGGATGGAAGCGATCCGATTGTCAGCGCAATGCGCAATTTGGGGCCGGTCCTAAACCGAAAACTCCCCTATATTTATGGCATGGTTCGTCGGCCGGGCCCCGTTTACCGGAGGATCCCCTCGCAAGACGATTTGGCGTCAGCTGAGCCTGACCTGGCGAAACGAATCGATCGTTGGTTGAACGCTGGAGGGGAGTTTGGCGCGGGCTATGCGCAACAAATCTGGGTGCCTTGGGGAGCACCCGTTCCCGATCCCAAGCAAGTCTGGCTCACCAAGCAAAGCGAACAGATCCCGGAATTCTTGCAGTCAGGTAAGTTTGCCCCGCGAAATTTAGGTGATGCTTCCCCATCAAGCACAACGTCTGTTTTGGGCGTGATGGCGCCCAAGGTCGGCTATTCATTGTTGCAAACATTCTTGTCGAACGGTCGACGATATGGAGTAAGCGCCAAGTTCGAGGTTGTCGCTACAGATAGACTGCGCCCCATTCAGGGGTCGGACTTTCATGGCTTTCGTATACCCGAAGACATTGACTTCCCCTTTGCGATTGTGCGCCAACCCGGAGCTATGCTTTTTAGTTACGATTCGGGGTCAAAGAAAACGAGCCCCAAGGAAAGGGCTCCGTATCGCGGGGCCCTCAAACTCACTGGGAAGCAGGCATTTTTTCATGGAAAACTTTTCTATGAAACGGCCCAGGGCCTATGGCTAAGCGACCGTGATGCGTCGCGTCTCGATCCGGTTCGAAAGATGCCAGCCTGGGGAACCAACCGGGAAAAGTGGATCGATATTAATGTTACTAAACAGACACTTGCTTTGTACGAAGGCACCAAAGCAGTTTTCGCTACGCTCGTATCGACTGGCGAGGCTGGCCTGTCCGATCCCGCCAATTCCACTGCAACCAAGCGAGGGATCTACAGAATTCACACCAAGCATATTTCGGTCACCATGGACTCCGACGAGGTCGGCGAAGAATTCGAGCTTCGAGATGTGCCGTATGTGCAATATTTTGAGTCTAACTATGCTTTGCACGGGGCCTATTGGCATGACCGGTTTGGAATTCCAAAGAGTCATGGCTGCATAAACCTAGCGCCTGAAGACGCACGTCGAATATTTTTTTGGACTGAGCCCACGGTACCGATGGGTTGGCATGCCGCCCTGCTTGCTCTCAAAGGCACGGTAATCTTCGTGCACCCTTAACCGGGCGTCCTCCCGGGTGCCATTGAGCTCACCCATCCAGATAGAGACGTCGGCGCGCCACACGCTGTCGAGCACCTACAAGTGCCGCTGCAACACAAATCAGGAAGTCCTTTCAATCAGCCCGCATCAGTAATGACAGTCGTTGAACAGTTGGATGATTCAAGGAAATCAACAATCTGTTGGTCCCAATAGACATTGCCTTTCGAAGTGTGCAGTGCGTTGTCCGAAGCGTCATGCAACTCGAGCGCAAATTCATGCTCGCCGGGTTGAGTGACGCCATAAACTGTAGTACACGCAAGATTCTGTTCCCAAGTAGCTACATCTATCTCCGCAGCTGTGCCAGGGTCAACGCGGAGTACGAGCCAACCGCAGGAAACCAAACTTCCACAGCCACCGGGAACCGCCAGCGTAAAATTATCTATCGCAGAATCTGTGGGTGTAGGAGCCGTCTTAACGATCAGCGGCGCATTATCGCAGGAAAGCGTAAGGCTGATTTTGTCACTGCGCGTCCAGGTATTTGCCGCAGCTGCGCCGCAGTAGGTAACTGTCCCATTAGAACCCGCGACGGCGATTGAGGCGAAGGTCAATGAATCGGGCAATTGAACGGTAGCCGGAGGCGTACTACTGGAGCAGGCGGCCAGAAACGCAATCACCGGACTGGTTAAGTATGCCAAAGGCTTCATGTTGCTTTTGCCGACGAGGATGAACCTTAGTCGATGATCGTTGCCGCGCTAGCCAACATTAGGTACAAAACCTAAGGGCCGAGACTGCCTGTCGGGACGCTAGTGCGACACACGCGTGCCGTGAACGACCCGAAAAGCCTCGTGGCTGGCTGACCGTCACCGCCGGATTGTTCCAAGCGCATAACGCCCGCAACTTCACCCTGGCGTTCAAGATTGATTCTTTGGATGTCCACGTTGCCGCCAGGCAAAAGTGCGTTGCTTTTTTTTCCAATTCGAATAACCGGCATTACAACGGGTGTCTTGAGCTCCAAGCTGGTATCTGTCGGCGTATTCCCTTTGGGTAAACCTGGCCAAGGATAAGTGCCGACCACAGGGCGCTGGCCGACTGGCAGAAGGAAAGTCAGAACAACCAATACGCCTCCTTCGGGGACCGGTGAGTAGCCCTCACAGCTAAGTTCATAGTTGGCCAAAGATACTCTCAGTTCGTCATTACCATTTGGGAGTTCGACATACTCTGCGAACGTAATTTTGGGCGCGAAACTGATTTGCTGCTCACTCGAATTGCCTGTCACAATTTGCACTACGGGCGAGCTATTCTCGAGGCAAGAGTTCAGCCAAAGGGACGGGAACAAGAGCCGCGTTGCCAAGCACCACGGACGTACTACCTCCACAGTGTCGAGCCATAGGTTTGGACAAGCCATGAGCTACGCAGTCAGGGGCTGCTGCGACGGTTGCGTGATGGGCAGCGGCCAAGAATTGTCGAGCATGCGCGGCGCAAGGGCATCAATCGCAGCGCGAGTTTCACCGGCCGTGGGTCGAGCGGCTGGATCATGTCGAAGACAAGCGGCGAGCACAATTGCTAACTCCGCGGTTTGTGGGTTGCTGCCAAATCGAGCTAATTTTTCGGGCCAGCCATCATGAGACACGTGAGCCGTGACGAGTGACATCTCATCCATGCCGTCAAAAAGCGGCTGTGCGGTGAGCACTTCAAATGCCATGGATCCGAAGGCGTATATGTCGGCCGCCATCGGGCTGGCGGTAGCCCCATTTTTTAGCACGCCCAGGACCTCGGGAGCACAATAGTCGAGAGTGCCACAGCCCGGGCGAATCTTTCGTCCACTCAATCCAAAATCCACCAGCACCGGCGTTTCGCCATCCCGCAGAATCACGTTGGATGGCTTTATGTCCAAATGTCCGATGCCAAACGCATGCATTGCATCGAGTCCCGCCAAAATCCCGCTCAGATAGCTGAAAGCTCGTGCTAAACTCAAAGATCGACTGCGCACTAGTCGATCGAGCGCAAATCCACTGATGAGCTCCATTACCAGGATAGGTTTTGGCCGTGCGGCAAGGTCGAACGTTACGAAGCGCGCTAGATTCGTGTGATGTGGTATGGCAAGTAACGCACTGGCCTCCTCCCTGAACAACTGCAAGAACTCTTGCTCGCTGAGACTGCGCGCCGTCGTGGGATCGTATTCCGGGACTTTTAGGGCAAAAAGCGTTGCGCGCGGACTATTTCGCTCCTCGGTGCGCCGGGCTATGAATACAGAACTAACTCCACCGCTTCCCAAAGCACGAACGACATAAAAAGAACCAATAGTTCGTCGCGGTAGTAACCAATCAGGGAGAGGCGAGCGTCGCTTATCAAGCGGTATTGCGTAAACGTCACTTGAAGCAGACGTCGGAAGCGTATCGATACGCGACACAACCTGGCTAATTGCTTGTCCAATGGGTTCCGGAAGTTGACAGGTGAGTTCGGCTACAGCCTTGGCTATCAGATGCGCATTCGAAGGCACGCCATCCGCGAGTGTCCGCTCAATGAGAACGCTCAGCGGAACGACGTTACCGCTATCCACTCGAGTCAGTTCCTCGTAAAACAAACGTCGAAGCGCCGCTAGGTTCAATTCGCGAAGCGCTGCCGCGGCGCGCTCCACTTCCCGTACTGCATCGAATCCGGTACGTTGACGATCAACGAGCTCACTTAGACCGCGAGCTGCGGCTATTGCCTCCAGACCTCGGCCAAGACGAAGCACGACTTGTCGCAATGCTTCCGCCCGATACGCCCCACCAGCGCCCAATCCTTGGCTTAACCGTACGACTCGTTGCGCAACGACAATTTCGTCACCCAGGATTGACTCGCCCAAAGGGGACGAGGGTGCTTCAAAGACTGAATCCGCTGAATCTGAACTGTTTAAATCGAGAAATGCGGCATAAGCTGAGAGCGGCCCCGCAACATCCTGATTAGTGGAAGCTTCGGCGATAGCTTCGATGCTTTCCTTTTCGGAAAGTTTTGATGCTACTAGCAGCAAGAGATCACTGGGATCGCATACGTTTTCGCGAATGGCCGCGTCAAAACTGCGAGCTAGCGTGGCACACAAAACGCGATGGACACTGGCGTCGGGCCCTTCCGTCAGATGTCGCAGCAATACCTTCAGGGCGCGCCGAACCCTTGCTCGCACTCGCTGGCCAACATCTTCGGCTTCACTTTGAATTGTTTCGGCATCAATCAAGTGTAAAAGCGTTCGAAGCCGACGTTGTTGCGCAATTGGAGTGCTAGGGTCGAAGCCCACATCGCTCGCCTGCTCTTCGGCATCCAATAGCCAATTGCCGAGTCGGAAGTATAGGCGTTCAATTTGCGGAACACTAGCGTCACTGTCGCCAGGCCGCCTATTGAGAAGCAAAAGATCCACCAAGGTCGATCGCTCCAAACAACTAATGTCCAAGTCAATCAGCAGAGCGAGGCTCTCCGGCAATAACGATTCATCCGACGCCCCCAGCCTCTCTAGACGCTCAGCGGAAAGATGAGCAGCTTCGATGGCGGCGATCGCAGCTTGGTGGGCCGCGCGCGCCCCTTGAGTTTCGTAAGCAACCAAGGCCTGTCGTAAACTCTCGGACAAGCTACTATCACTTCGGTTTCGATCGAGTGCACCCAGGATTCTCTGCTTCATTGCGGTCGTTGCGATCGCCTCCACGACCTTGGAATTTTCAAGCACATGATGAAGTGTTTGCGCGGTTCGCTCCCCAAAGGTCCGGTTCGTCAAGCCTGCAAACAGTGAACCTATCGCTTCAGCTACGTCCAAACGGCGACTGTCAGCAAGTAGTTCGAGAAGCGATTCCGCTCCCTCGGGTTCAGCCTCAATAACTCGATGCAGCCCAGCAACCATTGCCGCCGCTATACCAGGATCGGTTTGACCGATGTCGCCCAGGATTAGACGGCGGCACTGCTTCAAAACCGTCTGCGGATCACTCGGCAACAATGCGACCAATGATACACTGGCACGTCGCCACTCGGTTGGGGACAAACTTGGATCGAGTGAGCTTTCTACCTCTTCACGCAAGTTAGCATCGACAGCTGCAAGCATCCCTCGGGCAACGGCCGCATGGCGCCAAACGAGAGGTTCGCGATCGGCCAAGAGTCGTCGGAAAATTCCTTGGACGTCACTGCTCATCAAGAGCCGGCGGGGATACGAATCACCCTGCTGCGCGCGCAATGCGGCTTCGCGGGCTGCATGCTCCAATGTTTTTGCCGCGAGTCGACGCGCAGAAAGCGCGCCAACGCTGGGTCGCGCAACCCAACGATCGAAATTCTCGCGTCGAACTACGAGAGCCAGTGCAAGTGCGTCCGGGTTTACTGTGGTACCGGTAGGCAGGTCAAATAGAAGCCCCACACGCGCTCGCAACGCGGGAGTATCCAGTGAGCGTGCCGCACTCAGGGCGATTCTAACTGCAACCGCATTAAATGTTGAAGCTGTCCCTTCGTAGACTCGAGTAAATACTCGACGACCCAGATCGCGCCGTTCACGTCCAGCGGGCAATGCGGACGTGAGTTCATAGAGTGCAACCGCACTTTGTCGCGGCTCAATCCAGTCCAAGTCGTCAACAAGGCCCGCCTCAAGCGCTACACGAACAGCATCGACCACGGTTTCCGTCTCAATGCTGTCGAGGGGTGATGGTCCCTCAACACGAATACTTTGCCCAAGGGTCGCAATTGCTTGGCGCCAATTGGCACGTCGCTCGGATGCATTATCCGAACGAGGCAGCAAGACTAACGATTCTATCGCTCCGGTCCTGGTTCGCATGGTCAGGCAAACAGTTGGTGAAACCGATCAAGCAGGTGATGAAGGCAATAACGGATTCGTTTGGCACAAAACGGATCAAGCTAGATTGATTCGAATCCAAATCTTCGACAATACTCCAGCCAACCTAAGGAACCTACAGCAATATTATCCAATAATCCCAAGAACTTCCGAAGCACTTCTTTTCATTGGGCTGGCTCGATACAGGCCGAGGGGCCATTAACGCCTGCCGGAACGAGCCGGAGGGTAATTGGGAGTCAATCTGTTCCAGCGAAGATCAATTTTGGGACCCAGGCCAAAATGCAGCCGCGCAACTCAATATTTCAACTGGGCAAAGTGCCCCAAATTACGGTTCGGCCAGTGCGCCTCGCCATCCCGATCGTGCAGCATAAGGTTTATGCTGTTTCCTGTGAATTCGCCTGAGAATGATGGAGTGATATTGGTTGCCCACGGCACTATTAGCAGTCTTGACGAATTGCCCGCCTTCTTAACGCAAATTCGGCACGGACGACCACCGACCAAAGATATGGTTCGCGAAATGGCCCGACGCTACGAAGCAATTGGTGGTTCGCCACTGATGCGCGTTACGCGGGCGCAGGCCAACGCATTGGCCGATGCGCTTCAAATGCCTGTATTTATCGGGATGAGATTCGGAACTGCCCCGATTTCCGCCGCGCTGCTTGGCGCAGCCGCACTAAGGCTTCACCGACTTGTCGTGCTGCCCGTGGCACCGTACAGCGCTGAACTCTACGCGAGAGAAACTGAGCTTGCCTATTCTCGGCTAAAGTCTGAAAGTCATTCTCTCGGGTTCAATCTCTTGCATGTGGCACCTTGGGGTTCCCACGCAGGACTGATTCAGGCGCATTGCCAAGCGATCGTCTCCCATTTGGGTGGACAAATACCGGCAGACACCTGCATTCTTCTTACGGCACATAGTCTACCATTGCAAGTAATCGAGGCTGGCGATAGCTATGCGCAGCAAATCGAGTCTTCCGCTCGTGCAATTGAATCCGCATTGGGACGGACCGCCGAGCTTGCCTATCAAAGCCAAGGTCAAGAATTAACAGAATGGCTTGGCCCGATTCTTGCTGACAAACTTGAAGAGTTGGCCAGAAACGGAGCTAAGAATGTGGTGATAGTGCCTATTGGATTTCTAAGTGAGCATGTCGAAACTCTGTACGATTTGGATCATGAAGCAAAAGAACATGCAAGCCGACTTGGCATAAAAATGTCTCGCGTTCCCAGCCTGAATACTGACGTACGCCTAATAGTTGTTATGGCGGACCTTGTGGAACAATGCATCAGGTGCGCGGAAACCTCGGCGGCTGATTCGACAATCCCTTAGCGCATCAACTTGAATTGCGACCCACAGGCTGCAGACCGAGGCAAAGAATCATGCGAAGAAATATATTGGGCAACTACGGGTTAGCATTCAGTTTAGCGCTCGCTGGTTGCGGCTGGTTGCGCAGCTCCATAAACGATAGTCCAGGTCTGCGCTGGTGGCTCTTCTCCAATTTTGGCGCGAAGCAGATTTGCCCGCGGGTACTTTCATCCGGTATTGGTTTGCGCCTTAATAACGCTGGTGACATTGTCGGTCGATTTTTCCCCAATCGTTGCGACCAGCGTATTGACGATGCGCGCCAAACGGTCACCGTGGCCTTCGCTGGAACCGGCTTTGCGTGGACACCCTTGGCAGGGCGCGTCGGATTTGCCGCTCAAGCGGACGTTGAATATCGAATGGAACTTCAAGCTGACGAATGATGCCATTTATGTTTTTGGCGTACCGGCAAGTTCACCTGAGCCACCACAATTTCAGTTGGGTGCTGTTGAGAATAAAGTTGTCGATTGGGCGGCGAAATCGCCGATTGGGTATCTCGCTAACGCGTTCGGCAGTCAAATACTCGCCAGCCAGCTCGCGGCCGGTTTCACTGTCATTCGGACTGATAATGGAGATGAGTTTTCGCTGGGGCATTTGGAGCCGCCGGCACGACCGCCGAAGCCCTTTGGATTGTCTGGAACTGACAGGATACTTTACGCTAGCGAGACTACGGAGCTGCATACCGGCCAAATTGACGTTTTGGGCCCATACGAAGTGACAGAGAAACATCAGGCCCTTTACTTGCGCTTTAATGTCGAAGGTCCGGCATCTGGAAGCTTTTATTTGGCCAAAGACGGTAATCGATCCTTGGCGCGAAGGGTTGCAAACTGGAATGTCAATCAGCAGCCCTCCGCAACCGCCTGTCGCCGGCTTTGTGCTCAACTCCGGAACTAATCAGCAGCGCGTACCGCTCAATCCCGGAACTTATGAAGTGATTCTGGATGAATCCACGCAATTGGGCACGGTTAATCCTCCATTTAACCCCCTAGGTATGCTGGGAGCCGGCGCCACGCGCGTCAGTGTTGCTGTCGAATTGGGCGACGCAAATCCGTAGATTTCGCGGCATTTTGCCGTGCCACCGCGGGGGTATTTTAGAGCAGCCCATTGTCATTCCATGGAAAAGCGACAACGATAGGTGGCTATGCAAAGAGCAACATTCAATTCATTTATTCTGCTCATGCTTTCAGCTTGCGCGCGTGGCCCTAACGTTGCGTCCGAGCAACTGCCTCTGCGTCGAGTCGTGGTATACCGAAACGGGGTTGGTTACTATGAACGAGCAGGCCATGTCGAAGCCACCGAGGTGAAATTTCGGATGCGGCAGCAGCTGATAGGCGATTTCTTAGCCACGCTAGCAATTGTAGAACGAGGTGGCAGCAGCGTGCGCTCGGCTTCGTTTCCTATCGAATTAGAGGATCAAGTCGATCCGCGCGCCAAAGAATTTCAGGAACTGTGGCGGCCTGATTTCACCGGAAAACCGAAAGAGAAGAACCCTCTCCGCAATGTCGTTCTTCGACTTGATGGCATGGAACACGATTTAGCAGTCGGATATGTCGCTGAAACGCCGGTGTGGCGACCTTCGTACCGAGTGGTCTTGGACCAAGCGGGCAAGGCAGAATTGCAATCCTGGGGCATTATTGAGAATTTATCCGGAGAAAACTGGGACAACGTTGAACTAGTGCTTGTCGCTGGGGCACCGCTTGCTTTTCAGTCAAACTTGGGTCAACCTGTAACACCAGCCGAGACCGTTGGTGTCGGATACTGGTGAAGTAATTGATTCAATGCCCGAAGGGGTCACCAGCGTTGCCAGCAACAACAGCCCGGTTGATCGTTACGAACCCGAATCTCAAAGCGCGCCACCGGCTCCTCCTGCAATGCAGACCCATGGAGGAAGCCATAGCGCCGAAGAAAAAGGGTGATATTGAGGCCGAAAGAAGAAACTGAAACCTGGCAAAGATCAACAAACCGGCAGTGGGTACGGATACCAAATGAGGATGAGCCTTTGGCGGGAAAACCCGCCGGGAGCCTCGTCGCGAATTTTGAAGTCAGCCGCGCATTCGATGCGTGCCCCGACGCCCGCAGCCATACGAGCAGACGTCCCCAGCCAGCCTCGTAATGTAAGCGCGATCGCAGCTGTCGCCATTCAATCCGGCGCCACTCGTTATGCAATTCCCTATCGGGTAACCGTACCAGACGAGAGCGCGACAATGGTCCTCTTGATGCAGCAAGCCGTGCCCGGTGAAACTGTATTCCTCTTTGCACCTGATGGTGGCGTTTCGGATTCGGCAACACATCCGTTCCGCGTTGCGAGATTTACGAATGCAACCCAGGGCCTACTGGAACGCGGACCAATTGCCGTGTTCGAGAAAGGGTCATTTCTGGGGCAAGGACTGCTTGAAGCTCTGCCCCCGGGTGGCACGGCAACAGTGCCATTCGCACTTGAGCGGTCCATCGGAGTTCAGAGCGAAGTGCACATTGACGAGCGCGGGGCCCGATTAGCAAGAATCGAAACGGGAAATCTAACCATAGAACGCGATACAGTAATTCGCACCACATACAAGATTCAAAATGGGGCAGGTGATGCCGCAAAACTACTAGTACGTCATGGTCGTCGCCCAGGTACCCGGTTGTATCATCCACCACCGGGTACAGAAGACAACACGGGCGCAGGTACAGCGCTCTTGCCCATAGATGTCCGTGCCAAAGGTCGTGCAGAGCTCATCGTGGACGAACGTGCAGCGGTACAACAAGGTGCCGACTGGCTCTCAGCGCTCGCCGAAGAAGCAGTCTCTTCTTTTCTCAAAGACGATCGAGCAGAAAAGGCGCAGCGCGATACGTTGGCCAGTGCCTGGCAAATACGTCAACAGTGGAAGAAATACGATGATGAACAGTCAGTATTGACTAGCGAACGCGATGAGTTGGCAAGAACACAAGAGGAATTGCGCGCGAATTTGGAGGCCATACGCAAGAACGAGCAAGCCGCTGATTTGAGGCATAAGTTAACCAAAAAGCTGGACGAGTCGACGTCGAGATTTGACAAGGTTCAAAAGAGATTGGTTGAGCTTAGCGTCGCCACGCGTGAGCAGCAGATTCGATTTCGCGATGCCGTTCGCGATTTGAAGATTACCAATGTGCCACCGCCTCGAGATTAGATAGGAACCCGACCATACGCGCGGCGAGAATCTTTCTAGACTTACGAGCATTTCGCGAAGAACGAATCTATTTTGAAACTGCATTTGCAGTCGTCAATAAACGAGTAAATTTTTGGCTGGCCGTGTTCGCTCTAAATCCCTGTACGAAGGGAAATTCCAAGGTTGCACTTTGACCAAGTCGTTCCGACACACTGCCAGCCGTACTTGACAGAATGAATGCTGCCTGTTTTCGAGTTATCGAATGCGCGAGTATAGCGATTCGATTCAACGGCGCTTCCCACTGCTCGGGGCCATCACCGGATTTTACGTTTGGGACTTGAGGCACGTCGGCAAATAAGCCAATCTCGGCTACCAGTGACCAAACGGCGCCCCCAACGTCCGGTCCACTAAACCATGAGCCCAAGTATCGTGCGACGCCTTGTGCGCAGCGGGCGTACAATGCTCCGTAACGAGCATTAGTGGCTCGGTACAGCGCATCTGCCAAATGAACAAACTCCCGACGCTCGATTTCCTTAAAGTACAGTGTAACGTACTGTGCTCTCCAGGTAATCTTGATACCAGATCCCGACACGGGCGCCGCTTGGGCTAAGGGCTCCTTTGAGACCAAAACACCGGCGAGGGATGGATCGATCTGGGTCAGAAGCGGTGCCCCCGTCCAATGTTGAGATCGTTCTATATCATTCGGGCGATTTTGGAAGAATTCGCGCAACACCGGTGATGAAGGATCGAGATCGGCCTTGTCGCTAATTAGACTGAGTTCGACGACCCAACCATCAATATCTAGGGGTGTTACACTGCCACCTTGCCGTATTCGATTGACCGTCTGCAAACAAGCGCGGTAGTCGCGATCGCGCTTGTCGGCAGATGAATCTGCAGCAGGTCGGGTCGGTCGTGCAACGGTTGACTGGGCTAAGCTGGTCGCCGAAGTCGACTGATTGCGATGGGGCATCAAGTAGCGAGCCGCCGCCCAGGTGCCCAGGACTACGATCAACACGGGAGGAGCTAATTTCAACCAACCTAACCAATCTGAATCAGATTCAGATTTGCCGACCGCGCGGCGTCTTGCATTGGCGAGATCTCGCGCCAAGCGTTCCGCCAAGTGTTCTAATTCCAAAGGCGATTGTGCCGCGTGGGTCGTTGACAATTCCGGAATTGCGACTTCGACCGTGGGTCCGTGACCAATCAACCAAACCAATTGACCTTCCACTTCAACGCGTCCGGCTACACCGTATCGACCTAGAATCTCAGTAGTTCTCGCGCCTAGCTCGGCTCGCCATCCCGTTTCAACCACGGCAAAGGACATAGAGTAGTCCCAAAATGCGTGGAACGGCAACCACGAGTTTTGCAGGGCAAAAAGTGGGTACCCGTTAGGGTAATCTTGCCGCCATAATGACCGAGGCCGGCCAATGCCGGCACTTTTCGATGCGTATGTCCCGCCCCGTGATTCTCCTTTCGAATGACGACGGCTACCAGTCCTCGGGTTTGCATTGTTTGCGCTCGGCGTTGCTCGAGTTTGCAGACGTTATTGTGTGCGCCCCTGAATTCGAGCAAAGCGCGGCCAGTCACGCGCTCAGCCTACACCGACCGCTCCGATTGAAAGTCCACGAGCCCAAAGTCTATTCCGTGGACGGCACACCGGCGGACAGTGTCTATGTGGCATTATTTGCCGGATCACGAATTACTACCCAAAGCTCCAGACTTGATAGTGTCTGGTCTGAATCATGGCGTCAATCTCGGTGATGACGTGTTCTACAGTGGAACTGTTGCAGCTGCCCGGGAAGGAGCATTACGCGGTCACCGCGCGTTGGCACTTTCAGTGGCTGATGACAGTTCGATGGCGGCAGCTTCAAAGTTGGCGGTTCGGATTGTCAATCGCGTCCTTGAACGCGCGGGTACCGACCCATTATTGTACAATATTAACTTCCCGCCCGGTTCAAAATGGACCGTGGCCGCAACCCGACTCGGTCAGCGATTGTATCACGACGAAGTCGAATTTCGACGTGATCCTCGCGGGCGCGAATACCTTTGGCTGGGGGGGCCACCCGGTACTCGTCATGATACTTTTGACGGCACCGACACGGCGGCATTTGACTCCGGTGTGGTTGGCGTAACCCCACTTTCCCTGTCACTTTGGTCAGTGAAAGAGTCCAAGCGCACGCAAACGATAATTGACGGAATGGATTAGAGGCGCGATTTTTTCGAAACGAAGGCGGGCGCCTGGGCCGCGCCAACGTGGGCAAATATTCCTACAATTTCCCACAGCTGTGATAATTTGGTCGGGTCATGGCTGCAAGAAAAAGGGGTGCAATTTTGGATCCAAAACACGCTCCGGCACGCCGTGGGCCAACTCCGCGTGGTGTAGGGCGGGAATTGGTAATTCCGCCTCCCAAGGCCTTCGAGTTGCGCTCGAACAGTGAGAATCCGACGATTGATCGGCTTATGTACGTGAGCTCATTGGTGCGCGATGTCCCAAATTTTCCGAAGCCTGGCATTTTGTTTCGCGACATTACGCCCTTATTAGCTGATCCTAAAGCATTCCACATTGTCCTCGATATGTTGGCTGAGCAATTTGTAGGTGACCATATTGATGCAGTGGTGGGCATTGAATCACGGGGGTTTATTTTTGGGGGGGCATTGGCGGCACGTTTGAATGCAAGTTTCGTCCCTGTAAGAAAACCTGGCAAGCTGCCGTATCGCGTGGATCGCGTCAGCTATTCTCTCGAATACGGCGAGAATGAACTTGAAATGCATCGGGACTCGCTGCCAGAAGGAACGAGCGTCATCGTCATGGACGACCTGTTGGCAACTGGGGGCACAGCGGTCGCCGCGGCAGAGCTGGTGCATCGCCAGGGAGCCTACGTGGCAGGCTACGCATTTGTCATCGAGCTCGAGGCGCTGAGTGGCCGAGATCGACTGCTGCCAACCCCAGTGTATTCATTGCTAAGGTACACTTAGTATTGGGACAAATCCTACCAATACTGGTGCACGAGTGGCTGAACACTATTTATGTACAAGGCATGCACAGCTTTCAAGGTCTCTGCCGGCAACACGGGCAAATCTGCTGCTGCGCAATTGTCCTGAACCTGATCGGGGCGCTTCGCACCGGGTATGACACAGCTCACTTCGTGACGCATCAGAACCCAGCGCAAAGCAAATTGAGCCATCGTCATTCCGCTAGGAACGATTGGTCGGAGCGATTCGACGGCCCTAAGCGCTTTATCGAAATCAATACCCGAGAATGTCTCGCCCCGATCGAACGCTTCACCGTTTCGATTAAAGGATCGATGATCGTCAGCAGCAAATTTGGAATCCTTTGACATTTTGCCAGCGAGCAGCCCTGACGAAAGCGGGAGCCTCGCTAAAACACCCACATTTTTTCGCTGCGCTTCGCCGAAAAACAATTCGGCGGGGCGTTGTCGAAAGATATTGTAGATGATTTGAACCGTAGCTACCCCCGGAAATTCAATGGCTTTCAAGGCTTCTTCGACCCGTTCCACACTGACTCCGTATTGGCGAATCTTCCCTTGACGCGACCAAGTCGTCGAGGATGCCGAACACCTCCGGCCGGTAATAAACATCCGTCGGAGGGCAATGCAATTGCAGCAGGTCCAGGGATTCTGTCGCGAGGTTTCGCAAGCTTCGCTCGACGAACGCGGTGATGTTTTCGCGATTGTAGCCGCTTGCATTGTGGGGGTCTAGTCGTCGCCCCGCCTTGGTCGCGACGAGGATTGATTCGCTTCGCTCTTTGCGCAAACGGGCGATCAAACGCTCGCTTTTGCCATCCCCATATACGTCGGCGGTGTCAATGAAATTGATCCCAAGATCAATGGCGCGGTGAAGTGCAGCGAGTGATTCGCCGTCATCCACTTGGCCCCAAGTGCCGCCAATTGCCCAAGCGCCAAAGCTGACGCTCGATACCTGGTAGCCGGTTTTTCCCAGGAGACGATATTGCATTGTGGAATTCCTTCGAAAGTCTGAATGCCGTAGCGCACCCGGTTTCCCAGTGCCGCAGAAAAATAAGTTGGCGGCACTCCACCCATTCGACATGTTCTGCGCAAACTATGGCGGTCGTCGTTCAGTTAGAATCGATACGAGATAGGCCCGCCAGGCAATTCAGAATTAGGCAAATCGGATAGTGGGCCGCAGCTAATTGACGTGCTTGGCGCAGGCATATTTCTTGAGAAACAGTCAGCCGCCACCCACGAAGTGCACGATTTCCAGCACGTCCTCGTTGGCAAGCGCGACTGATGTATGCTCGGCGCGTGGAACGACGTTGCGATTGCGCTCCACTGCAACGGGGCCCTCAGTCATACCCAGGTGCTCCAGCAGGTCGCGCACGGTCAATCCTTCAGGAATGAGTTGGACATTTCCATTGACAGTGACTCGCATGACGAGCGGGAAGATACTTCGGAGCCATCTGACGCGCCAGCCGCCATGACAGACTCGCTTGAAATCGCCGCAAAGCTGCACAATACCAGCGAAGTGTCGAGGCATTTGCAAGTCGCAGTGGCAGTTATCGGACTTTCGATGGCCGCGCAGAGCGGTTGCCGACGACGTTCGTCAAATTCGGGGCTGATCAAGGATGGCGGGCAAATGGACGCGGGATTTGCCGTATCGACAGGTCACGGTGAACTTGATACTCAGGCCCCAAGGGGCGCCCCAAGGCTGGCCGCTACGGTGCTTGCCGCGACCATATACAAATTGCCCAACGTACAAGCGCGAAAGCTGGGCTATGTGCGCCTGGGCGGACAGGTGCAGCGCGACGAAGTACCCACGAGTGGCAATGGATGCCAAGGCACCTGGTACCGAGTGTATCCCGTAGGCTACGCTTGCACGGATGAGTTCACGACAGACCTTGACTTGCCGCTGGTACGCGCCACGGCTAAAGGCCCCGACTTGAGCAAGCCGATGCCGTACCGATACGGTTTTATTCGTGCCACTGCACCTCAGTACCTTAGAATTCCCTCACACGCCGAACAAGAAAAGAGCGAACTGCAACTAGCGGAGCACTTGACTTGGTATCGAGAACACGAGCAAGAGGTGCAAAAGGCAATATTGGGGGCTAACGATATCCCATTGGACGCGCACGGATTTCCAACTACCGGAGCCTCGCACGAACCGGGATACCGGCCTTCGACGGATCTTAGCCTCGGCGAGCTACTGGGAGGTAATTCATCGGATGACCCTGTGCCATTCTGGCTAGAAGGGGGGCGCCGACTTATTCCCAACATATCGGGGTTTGACGTCCCAGCTTCTGCCATATTCGCGAATCGGGTTCGCCGAAAGACAGGCCTTTCTTTCGTCGGATCCTTTAACGCAAGAGATGGCGACTTTATCCGACGTTTTGCTATCTCGGTGGACATGCGGCTAATCCCGGCAACCAAGATTAAGCCCGACACGGGCTCGGCCTTTCACGGCATTGAGCTCAAGCCCGATGTCAAGTTGCCATTGGCATGGGTAATTCGCGATGATGCCAAAACCTACAAATTGATTCGTGGCAAAGATGAAGCGAAGCCGGCTGAAGCTCTGCCAAAACGAGTTCTTGTGCCACTTACGGGTGAGGCCCACATTAAGGCTGGACACCGATTTTATCAAACGCGCAAAGATAGTGCGCGCTGGTTGAATGTGGACGATATTAGTGTTGTTTCGCCACCCCCAATTTTTCCAGAGTTTGCGGAACGTGGCGAGAAATGGATCGACGTATCTTTGCGACAGCAGACGCTGACGCTTTACGAAGGCAAACGTCCCATTTACACAACTTTGGTCTCGACCGGGCGCGATCGATTGGGCGATCCTAAAACGACCTATGCTACGCCGCAAGGCACGTTTCGCTTGAGAAGCAAGCACATTGCTGCAGCGATGGACTCGGAAGCAGCAACACTCGGCGACGAAGCTGAAGGCCGCAACGCGCCGCGCGTACAAGCGAAATCCTCTAAAGCGGACAAGCAAGCCACCATTGAAAGATTGCAAGCGGCGGAACGTTCTGGAGCCAAATTGAATGCCGACGATCAGCGTCGTTTATTGAACATCAAGAAAGGCCGTGACCCAGAATATGGCGTTACGGAACGACGCGGTGCGACTGGCTTCGAACTCCGGGACGTGCCTTGGATTGAGTATTTCGCGTCAGGCTACGCGCTGCACGGCGCGTACTGGCACGACGCTTTCGGAATTCCGCGCAGTCATGGTTGTGTGAACTTGTCGCCGGTGGACGCGCGCGTCATTTTCTTATGGACAGATCCCCCGGTGCCGCCCGGATGGCATGGGATTAATATCGGTGCGGAAATGGGCGAAGGCACTGCAGTCGTGATTCGCGAATAGCCCGACGGGCCGACCGCTGGCGCGCCAATATTGCTGCGCTATCTCGAATTTCCCATGGGCGTGATGAAGTTGACGCTGTTCGGTTTCCCCGTTCAAATTCATCCCCTGTTTTGGCTGGTAGCCTACCTGTTGGTTTCGGGCAATAAGGCGGGCTTTGTCTCACAACTCATATTCGCCGCGGTCATTTTCGTGTCCATATTGACGCACGAGCTGGGACATGCAATTGCGGCACGAAGTGCCGGACAGCATCCGCAGATCACGATTCACGCATTTGGCGGGCTAACACGGTGGATTCCTAATCGACCTTTGTCGAAATCCAAACTAATCGGAATCACGTTGGCGGGACCCGCCGGGGGAATCGCACTCGCTTTACTGAGTTTCCTGGCACTTAGTTATTTGCCACGGTCAATTCTAGTTATTCACAATTCGTCCATTGCAATCAAAGACGTACTGCAAATTGTGCTGCAAGTTAACGCGATTTGGTCGATTGTCAATTTGCTTCCGGTATTGCCCTTCGACGGAGGCCAATTGCTAGCGCATGCACTAGGAACCAAGCGTCGTCGTTTGAGTGCGACGCTGTCGGCCATTTTTGGAGTTGCTGCGGCCGTCGGATTCTGGGAACTTGGTTGGAAAATCGCGGCCGTGATGTTCGGATTATCGGGCATTATGGAATACCGAGCCATGGAGCAGGCGAGACGAGCCGCGTTGTCGATTACGCCCGAGCAAATTGAACGAGCACTTGTCGAAGCGCGGCTGGCCCTTGACGATGGCGACGCAGGCCGGGCGTTGCAGTTAGTACATATGGTTGGCGCTTTGCCGGCCAGCCCCGAACAACAGCGGCGAGCGTTGGAGTTGGGAGCCTGGGCGGCAATAGCAACTGGACAGCACGCCGAAGCGCGCCACGCGATGCGCCTGCTTTCGCCGGGTCCCATCGACGCACTCCTTCAGGCCGCTGTGCTTGAGGCCCACGGGGACACAGAACGAGCAGTAGCCTGCCTGCGGCAAGCGCGCGAGGTCGGTGACGCCAGGCCCCAAGTTAGCGCGTCTTTGGTGCGCGTACTGCTCCAAGATGGTCGATTTGGAGAAGCCGCCTCGGTAACCAGGCGGATTCTTGACGATGTGCCGCTCGATGATGCTCGGCGCGTGGCTAAAGAAGCTTTCGATGGCGGTCGTGCTCAGCCAAGCGCTGAGCTATCGCTAGCTCTGTTTGAGCGAACCCACGATCCCAACGATGCAGTAGCGGCAGCTCGAGCCTATCTGTACTTGGACGACCGCATTAGGGCAACCGACGCGGTCACACAAGCTGTTGCTGCTGGTCAATCAACGCAGGAATTGGACGATACTTTGGTGCAATTAATTAACGACCCAACCGCTATGAAATCCCCGGTGTCGTAAGACCGGACTACTTTAAATTCGGCGTGTCGCCCGTGTGGATAGGTATCCAAAGCAGGCGCACTGTTGTGTCAGAACCTCGACGAGAATAGCCGGCAAGTCCGTACAGCACGTTTATGAAGTGTCCGTCGGGAGTACTGCCGTAGCTGAAGGCCGGGAAGGTATGGATCTCCCATTCTTTACCGGAATGCAACTTCTTCTCGTGGTAATAGAGATTGCCTACGACCTGCGTAACACTGTTGAGATCGCTGAATCGCCAATATACTGGAAACGCAACGGTGGTTCGGCTTTCCGTGCCGACAAAGTCATAGAATAAAGGTGCTATAATTGTGTGAGACTGCTTACCGTCACGGCCGAAGAAGAACACTGGATGAAAATTCGTACTCCAGCCGGTCAAATCGTGCGTGTGTTTGAAGATCGGCGTAATCCAGGTCGTCTTGCTGATGCCAAATCGCTCGCTATGTGCCCAAAATGGGAAGAACGCCTGGGTTGACTCGCGGGGACTTTGGCGACTGTACAAGAACGGAAATAGCAGTTTTTGGTGGACGCCAGCGTCCGGGTCACGGTAGTCCCAATAGAGTGGCGTAATCATGTCAAGTTCGGTGCGACCACGGTAACGCGCGTAAGCCCAAGTGACAAATGTACTTTCGCCATTCTGACCACGTCCGAGCACGAACAACGGATTGGCAAATAGCCAAGCATCCTTGTCATATCCATAATGAAAAAGAGGGAATATTGTCGTGTGGCGGGCACCCGGTTTCGTCAGGGACCAGTAGATGGGAAATACATGAAGCAAGTCTCGCTCTTGGGTATGCGAGCGATAGTAGGGTCCCCACATGTTTATCCAAGACAAGTCCCGGTCATTGTAGTCGTAGTAGTGAATAAGAGGAGGAATCAGCTCGTATGCGTGCTCATTGGTCTGGCCGTAGAAATAAAGCGGTGCAATTCCGAAATCAATCGACTTAGACGTTCGCGTGTCACAAGCATTACCCCCAGACCAGCTACAAAATCCGGGTCCAGCCAGCGTAAAACCGCCGTTTTTGCTCCAATCATGGTAGTAGATCAACGGAGGCAAAAATACATACCCGCCGTCCTTGTGTTTGCCGGTAAACCAGAGCGGGGCGAACCAATCATCGCGTCCGTCCTTCGCGATTCGATTGACAAATGGCCCAATTATCGTGGTGCGTTCAGAAGTTCGCGGATCGCGCAAATTCCAAATTAGAGGAAATAGAAGGTCGTCGGCGTGCTCTGCACTGCGGCGATGATAATAGAAAAGGCCGTAGATTGACGCATCGTCAACGACTTCGGGTTTCGTATATGAAGGTTGCTTCCGATTTGCCCACAGCGGCGGTAAAGTCAAGTGAAAGTGGTGAGAGCCGGAGGACTCAGCGTAGTATACGCCGTAAAACCTCCGTTTGACCTCCACGCTTCGACCGGTTTGCTGTTCATCTAGGGGAAGATCCGTGCCGATTCTTTCGTAAGTCGGACGCGTGAGGGCAAGGGGATTGGTGGGCAGTGACGGCTCGCTCCCGTTACCAAGCATAGTGTCACTGGCACCGGGAGCGGCGTGCATTTCGGGTTCCTCTTCGTTAGTGGCTTTCTTCGGTTTGCCCTTCTTTTTGCCACCCGATGGACCGCCGCCCGAGGGCATGGGCCCCATGCCGCCACCCATGCCCATTCCGGGCATCATTTGCCCCAGAACTGGAGTTGTCGTGCCAAATCCCAGGGCAAAGACGCAAGCAACAGCGATGTAATTGTAGGGCCCCGCGCTCAAATCAACTCCCCCGGGGACTGGGTTTCTGATTCATCAATTAATTTCGCAATGGACTGACTCAATGACTGCAATGTAACGGTGTGTTGCGTATGATAGGTCAGATCTTTGACGATTGCCGAGTGGTTCGCGAGTTCGCTGTCGCCAATCACGACAGCGCAGCGTGCGCCAAGAGCATCGGCGCGTCGCAATAGACTCTTCAGCGATCCTCCCCGTCCGTCAACCTCAACGACGAACCCCTGCAGGCGCAGTTCTCGCGCCAAAACCAGACTTCGCCGTGCCGCCGCGGCACCAAGAGGCGCGAAAAAGCAGAGAGGAGCAGTTTGAACGGATTGCGCTGCAATTGCCAAAAGGAGGCGCTCGAATCCAAGCGCAAAGCCAATTGCCGGTACCGGTGGTCCTCCGAGCTCTTCGACCAGATTGTCATACCGGCCACCGCCCACAAGCGCGTTTTGCGTACCGAGTTCTCCGGCGGTACATGTAATTTCAAATAGTGTTCGGGTATAATAGTCGAGTCCACGGACTAGGCGTGAATCTACTCGAAACGGCGTGCCCAGTGCTTCGAGGCAGCCACATAATTCCGCAAAATGATCCCGATCGGCATCATCCAGAATGTCAAGAATTGAAGGCGCGTCTTGCGCTGCTGCTTGATCTCGCGGATCTTTCGAATCTAGAATTCTAAGCGGATTGGACTGCAATCGTGTTTGAGCATGCGCACTCAATTGATCCGAACGCGAACTAAAATACTCCGTTAGCGCCTCGTGGTAGCGCTCGCGGGTGTTCCTGCCGCCCAAACTGTTGAGTCTTACTTCAAGCCCATTGATGCCTAGGCTGCGGAAAAAGTTGACAAGCATGGTGACCATCTCCGCGTCGGCACTGGGGCCTTTGTCCCCATATATTTCACATCCGGCCTGATAGAATTGCCGATAGCGACCGCGTTGGGGCCGTTCAGCACGGAACATGGGCCCCATGTAGTACCAACGGGATACCGGTTCCTTGGCGAAGACAGCTCGTTCAATGTAGGCACGAACGGCACCCGCAGTTCCTTCTGGCCGTAACGTCAGTGAGTCGTCGTGCCGCTCGAACGTGTACATTTCCTTGTCAACGACGTCAGTATCTTCACCGATGGAACGTACAAACAGCGCTGTCGGCTCCACGATGGGGGTTCTCACCTCGCCATAGCCATGACGACGAACGGTCTCGCGAAACACCGCTTCCAGTTGCTGCCAGCGCTGCACTTCATCGGGTAGGATGTCGTTCATCCCTTTGACGGCGCGAAATGCCATGATTCTTAGTACAGGGGGGCGGTCGTTTATGGCCGACCGCGCTTATGCTCGCCGTTTGGGTTCCGGTCAAGCTCGCAGGAATGCAAAGCACGGAAATGTGGAGCCTATTCACGAAGTCACGCCGGTGGCGACAATCGTGCTAAGCGTCAGCGAATGCGTTGCGCTGCCATCGACTTGGGAAAGGTGCGCGTGGGCCTTGCCGTAAGTGACGAGCTTGGCCTAATGGCCCACGCACGCCCTTTTCTGGACGGAAGCAATCCCGGCCGCGTAGTCGAACGCGCTCGTAACTTTAGCCAGCGAAGAGACTGTCGAAACATTCGTCGTTGGCCTGCCGAGGACATTGAACGGTCGCGAAGGTGCTCCGGCTCGTCGAGCACGCGTTTTTGCCCGACGGCTTCAGATCCGTACAGGACGGCAAGTAATTCTAATGGACGAACGTCTAACGACGAAACAAGCGAGTCAACAGTTGCATGCCGCCGGACGAAATGCCCGCGAACAACGAACCCTGGTTGATAGTGTCGCGGCAGCATTATTGTTGCAAGCGTACCTAGATGCTCTGCAAAAAAAGCTAACGTAATGGGCAAGCGTCGTCGAACCCCGAGCCGCCACCGAGAAAGGAAACGGCCCTCGTCGCGGCGGCAACCGCGTCTTTGGGGGCTCATGCTTGCGATATTGCTTCCGCTCGGCGTTGCAGTCCTGTCGTTAGTTGTGTGGTCGCACCTTCCGGGACCGGGCAGCAACGCTTATGTGTCCCTCGTCGTAGCGAGTGCCGAACCAACCCCATCGATTGGACACCAACTTTGCGACGCCGGCCTCGTTAAGCAACCATTCTTGTTCGATATGTACCTGCGACTCACCGGTCGCTCGAATCGCTGGACGTCCGGACCGCACTTATTGAAGGGCAGTATGACACCGCGCGATCTAGCTGGCTGCATAACACGAGACTCAAACCGACCCAAAGTGCAACTAACGATACCCGAAGGATTCGATCACTTTCGGATTGCTCGCCGCCTAGAGGCACTCGGAGTGTGCGGCGCCGAAGATTTTCTTACGGTCGCCAAGGCACCAGATTTCTTGAAGGAACTCGGAATTCAGGGCAAAACGGTGGAAGGTTACTTGTTCCCGCTGACTTATACGATTGCCATTGATTCGGAACCGCGAGCGCTAATTGCCACTTGGGTGGCTGAGACTCGGCGACGAATTGAAAAGTTGAATCAGCTCAACAATCAGGGATTAACGCGTCTATTGAATCAACGTGCATGGGGTGAATACGAGTTGCTCACTTTGGCTTCTGTGATTGAAAAAGAGACCAATCATGACGACGAACGCCCCATCATAGCCGGCATATTCTTCAATCGTCTCGACAGTCCTGATTTTCGCCCCCGGCGTATGCTTCAATCCGATCCAACCGCGCTCTATGGCTGTCTCGTCATGCCCAGTCAAATTCCCACTTGTAACGGATACGGCGGGAAGTTGAACCCTGCAATGCTTCGTGATGCACAGAACCCATACAACACTTATCGACACCCAGGTTTGCCGCCGGGTCCAATCGGCAACCCTGGTGAATCATCAATTGCTGCCGTATTGACGCCCACGCAAACAGATTACCTTTTCTTTGTTGCAAAGAATGGACGGCATGTCTTTTCGCGAAGTCTGGGCGAGCATGAATCCGCCATTCACGAATCGTCGGAGTAGGGGGGGTTATCGTCAGCGCAGCCTAACCATTGGCCGATGCGCTGGAGCTTGATGTAATTGGGGATGTGACGGCACGAGAAGCCAGTTGATCCTGGCAATCCAGCCCAAAATCACTCCAGCTTGCCCTTTTTTTGGGGGGCCAAACCATAATGCACTCCTTTTCACCGGTCGGGTCACACGCTAATGGCCGATAGCCGACGCGAGATGGCGACCTAGAACTAGCAGTAAAGACCGCGCGCTTTCTGTCTGTCGATACAGTAGAAAGGGCCAAAAGTGGCCACCCAGGCACATCGTAAGTGACGAGGATATGCGGATGGTCTACGCAGAATATTGACGGTCACAACTCGGAAGCAGTGCGCGCAGCTATCGAACAAGCTCGGGCTAGGCGCACTTCTCCTTCGCTCGTCATTGCGCGAACACACATTGGATATGGGGTGCCGAACAAGCCGGACACGCCAGGTA
>CAWIGY010000042.1:0-89408 GCA_963835565.1 uncultured delta proteobacterium | reverse complement strand
CCGTTAGCTAGACAAGGCGCAGTTGACTTGCGTGCGTGATTACGAACATCTCGCCACCGGCTTGACTTTCCTTGTTTCCTTCTGACCGCTCAAGGTCGCTGGCGCTTCGTGCGTCCGCGCCACATATTCCAGCGGATTTGCTTGGCAACTGGCGTGCCGGTATTGCCTGTGATACCATTTTTTCGTGCTCGTCGTTTTGGATACTTCGGTATTGGTTGCGGCCTGGCGGTCCAGCGCTGGGGCCTCCTTCGCGTTGCTTGAAGAGTTGCGAGACGAGGCGTTCACGATAGCGTTGTCGGTTCCGCTGGTCGTTGAATACGAGTCGGTCCTCCTGCGTCACACCAAGCCCCCGAGACGGCGTGCCGACGTTACCGCACTCCTTGATTATCTCTGCCTCGTTGGTATCCAGCAGCGGATCTTTTTTCTCTGGCGACCGCTATTACGCGATCCCAATGACGACATGGTCGCGGAGATCGCTGTCGCCAGCCAGGCCCGCGCGATTGTCACTCACAATGTTAAGGACTTCGCGGCCGTGTCCGGATTCGGCGTTCAAGTGCTCTCTCCCGGCAACTTTCTCGTTCACCATCTTCGGAGGCCCTAATGGCAACTCTCAGTCTGCGACTCCCTGAATCTCTACACCGGAAGCTTGCCGAAGTGGCTCAGAGCGAGGGTATCTCGCTCAATCAACTGATTAGCTCGGCAGCTGCGGAGAAGCTTGCCGCCCTCATGACCGAGGAATATCTTACGGAACGGGCCAAGCGAGCATCCAAGGCGAAGTTCAATGCGGCGCTGTCTCACATTCCGAAGGTGAAACCCATCGAAGGAGACGAGCTACCAGCGGTCTATGTCCGACGTGCAAGAAAGCGAGCTAGCTAGTTCCCGGCGAAAAAACGCATAAATGCGCAAGAGGCAGGGAGCAATCTCACTTTGCGGCTGAGAAATTGCTGGCTCGACAGGACGTCGTTGCCTCAACGATGTCTGCACAGGTGGATTTCGGCACTACTGGGCGCAGCTGCGCCGTACCGGTGATGATTGTCACCGGTTGGGTTGCAACCACTCGGCGATGTGCCGCTCAGGCGTCGCGGGCAATCAGATGCCGAGCAACGACGAGTAGGTTGCACGCAAGTACAGATGCTGAGACGTGCGCTTTGAAAGACGCCAGTCCACTCAATCGGCATCGCGTCAGGTCAAAGCTTCTTTTGAGAAAAGAAATGATGCCTTCGACACCCGCTCGGAAGTTGCGCAAGCATCGGTAGACCCAGGTGGACTTGACCATGTCGGAGATTGCAAGATGGCACTTCTTGGCAAATGCAACGTCCTTGGTGCCAAGCTTCTTGATGTCTTCAAGGTTGGAGCTGGACACAAAGCCACCGTCGAAAGTTGCTTGTCGAGGCGGCTTGCCGAATATCGCGCACTGTCGCTCGATCATCTTGACGGCCAACGTCGAGTCGGCAGGGTTGCCGTGCTCCACCACTACATCTGTAACAATTCCAGATGCCCCTGCCGTCAAACATATCTTGTGTCCATACAACACATCGCGTCGGTCTTTGATGATGATGTCCGTATGCGGCTCAAAGATGGAGACTACCTTCTCGGTTGCCGGTACCGATTCACCTCGAAGCACTCGTCGCTCAGTCTGTGAAACCACACGCCGCGTCAGCTCCACATTGCGGCGCAGTTCGGACGCCAGCGACTGGACTTTTGCAAGCGTCATGATGTCACCGACCTCAACCTTGTCGAGTTGTTCGGCAACCCGTTGTGCCTGTACGACGGTCTCTTGGGTGACCTTGAGCAGGTCACGATACAGGCCCTGCCTTTGCGACGCGGACTTGGCGTTGAGAATTTCCAACGCCCGTCGCTTGGCACGACGACTGCGGTCAGCATAGTTGATTGCAAAAGCTTCTTGTGCGTGGCCCATCAGTCGCGCCATGACCCGAACGCAATCGAACAGCAGCGACGAGTCGGTGGGATGATGAATGTTCGACTCAACGACGGTGCAATCGGTGCGTACCTTGTCTCCCGACTCGATGCGTTGCTCCACGGCGAACATCACAATCTTGCCGTTGACAGTCTTGCAGATTTTTGCGCGAATGTGCTTGATAGCTTTTTGAAGCGTTGACCGGTCCGGCGTGGTATCACCCATTCCCAAGCGACAGAACCAACGATAACAACTGGAATCAGCCAGGTGAAAAGCCAGCTGTTCGTAGCCCCACCCATTCATCAGCTTGATAATCAAGGCTCGCAAAACCTGCTTGGCGCTCATGCCCCGACGTCCCTGGTGCGGTCTGGTTCCGGGCCGCACCAAGTCTCGGTGAACCAGCTCGGTCACGTCCGAGAGCTGGTCGAGCACCAGGCTTATCCGGATTAACTCTTTGGCATGCTTGTGGTTGATTGGGGCTGGCATCAAGGGCTGCTGTTGGGTTATCTTCTCGCGCATCGGGGTCCTGCTTTTTCAGTGGTTTTCGCGAATTCACCGAGAAAACAGTTGCCCCGACCTATTTATTTCCATGCCGCGTAAAAGAGAATTCAGTATCTTTCCTGCCCGATTCGCATTTTGCCGGGAACTAGCTAACTCGGCAATGAACTTGCCGGCTTTCCCTGCTGCAAGGTCGTTGCTGCCGCCTACAGTGGCTCGTCGAACTCGCTTCAATTTTACTGCGGGCGGCTGTCTGGCATTCCGAAACGTTTTCGTGATACTGTTTGGGCCGCAAGTTATTGCCAATCCGTTGGGCGGACAAGTTCAATACATGAAGCATGTGATTCTCCGTGACTGACCAATGTGCAAATCACCCTGCGAGAGAGGCAATCACCTCCTGCGCGAGCTGTGGGCGTGCCCTCTGCGACGACTGCTGGTTGCGCACGGTTGACCGTCAGCCCTGGTGCGAGCTGTGCATCCATCATCTTAAGTCCTCCGGGCGAAGTCTCGCCGTGGCGGTTCTATTCGTCTTGCTGAGCGTCAGCACCGGTACATTTCTTTGGCGTCGGGATAGCTCCCACCATCAAGAATACAGCCCATACTTCTGGAGCTCGTACTTTGTGCTCACCGTTGTTGGCGCTATCTACTTTGGCACGCGAAAGCCTAGACCCCACGGTTTTTCGGTGGAACAACGCAAAGGCCAAACCTCAGCGCTTGATGGGCGGGGACCACGGTTCCGGAAGCCGTTGCACACAAATTTGGCTCGCTCGCTTACCCTCGTCGCATCTCCGCTGTCGGGTTTGTGGACCTCGACCCTGCTGATCGCCTGCATGATCGCTGTGGCGTTGACTGTTCCACACCTGCTGCACCTGCCACGCTGGATCGCGGCTGAATGGGTTGTGCTCGCTTGGTGGTCCATCTGGGCTACTCTCCTCACGCTGTTGCTCTATCGCGGGTGGCACATCTCTGACGATCACGTGCTTGCGCTTCCGCGCACGATCTGGAACGACAAAGCCACCAGCTCTCGCGGTTCCAAGGTTGATTGGTGCGACCCAACAATTGGCTGCAGCGACGGAATCGGGTGTGGAGAGGCAATCTTCGCAGCGATCGTCGTTGCCGCATTGCTCGTTGTATCGTGGTTTGTGGTAGAATTTCTGGTACCGAGCCTCTTCTTCTTGATTTACTTCCTCGTTAGATCTTCGTTGGCTCGAATCGCAAATGATCGGCACGATTGCCAAGCTCACTTCGCCAAGTCGCTGTCTTGGGGCATCGTTTGGGCCACCCTCTACGCGTTGCCAATGGTCGCAATGATCTTCGTGGTTCACGAGTTTCTGCTGCGGCACAGCTGACCCCACTACGTCGTTGCGCGTGCCGCCCAACAAGCGCTTTCAGTTGGCGGCTTTGCTTTCTGGAAGGTCGTGGTCAGCGGCGGCAGTGGCTACGCGACAATTTTACTGCCGCCGCTTGTGATTGCGTTACAATGCGTAGTGGCCGAATTGATGGGCCGCAGCTGAAACGCCAACGTTAGGCATACTTCATGACTGGTGAGTTTGTTCAGCATCGTTCTGGATGGACAACCCAGTCCGAGATGTACCTTGCGAGTCTGGGTAGAAATGCCTTCCTCTATCTATGGGCTTACCCAAATCTTACGCGACCAGGGTGCAACCAAAATAGGTATTGGGAAGGAGCTTTGCGACCTCCTGGTGGTCTTTGGTCGAGACATCATCGTGTTCTCCGACAAGCATTGCAACCTGAAGCTATCCGATCGACCTGAAGTCGCGTGGAAACGTTGGTACCGAGATGCGGTCGTGCGCTCGGCAGCGCAGGTCAGAGGTGCCGTTCGGTGGCTTAGGCAGTATCCGAACCGCGTATATCTGGATCAGAAGTGTGGTCGCCGACTGCCGATCGCGTTGCCGTCGCACCCAGATTTTCATCGCGTTCTCACTTGCCGAGGTTCCGCTGATGCGGCGGCCAAGTTTTGGGGAGGGTCCTCGAGTCTCCTTGTGGGAAACGGCCCACTTGCGGCGACTGATTTTCCGCTTCAACTTGGCGCCTTCGACGAAGAAGGCTCACTCTTCCATGTCTTCGATGAAGTTGCTCTGAGACTTGTGTCCTCAAAACCCTCGATACCGTATCTGATTTCTGCGACTATCTGCGAAAGCGAGAGCAGTTCTTCCGAAACACCGAACGCGTCGTCGCATCCGGCGAAGAGGAACTACTCGGTCAGTATTTGTTGAGCGAATATCGAGAGAATGAAGGACACGATTTTCGTCCGCCGTCCGATGCCAACCTCGTTGTTGTAAGCGAAGGTTTCTGGGACGGGTGGCTAGCCAGTGAACAACGCGCAGCAAAATTTCGGGCAGATGCGCCCAGTTACTCCTGGGACACGTTAAGGCGGTGTCCGGAAATGATCGAAACCAGAAGTTCATGGAAACCCAATGGAAACAACGAACTTGTTATCTGTGGGCCATGGCGCATGTCAACGGGTCGCGGGTTGAGGAGATTGCAGAAAAGTTCGCTCTGTTGGCACCGACGATGGACGAGCGCCAGACGCGACTCTGGCTGGCCGCCGAGGCGAGGGCTATGGGTCGCGGGGGCATTGCAGCGGTCACCGTGGCCACTGGGGTACTTCGCAAGCGGATTGGTATAGGTATTCGAGAGCTTGAGCAAATGGCACTTGAGCCGCCCCGAGAGCCGCCAGGGTCTCAGCGAATCCGACGTCCGGGTGCCGGCCGCAAGAAGCTCACGGAGACCGATGGCACCTTGGTCGCTGATCTCGAGTCAATCATCGCTCCAGAAACCCGTGGCGACCCCGAGTCACTGCTTCGGTGGACGACAAAGAGCGTTCGGAAGTTGGCCGCTCAGTTGTGCGAGATGGGCCATGAGATCGGGCGTCAGAAAGTCAGCGAACTGCTGGATGCGCTCGGCTACAGCCTGCAGTCGCTGCGCAAGACCCGCGAAGGGGCTTCACATCCAGATCGCGACGAACAGTTCCGACACATCAACCGCAAGGCCCGCGAGTTTCAGGCCAAGGGTGAGCCAGTGATCTCGGTCGATACCAAGAAAAAGGAGCTAATCGGTGACTTTCACAACAAGGGCAAGGAGTGGCAGCCAAAGGGCAAACCGGAGCTCGTGCGCAGCCACGACTTCATTGATCGAGACCTCGGTAAGGCAATTCCGTACGGTGTGTACGACGTCACGCGTAACGAGGGATGGGTCAACGTTGGCATCGACCACGACACCGCCGAGTTCGCAGTCGAATCTATCCGCCGTTGGTGGTGGCGTATGGGCCGCTACGCCTACCCAGCCGCCACGGAACTGCTCATCACCGCCGATGCTGGCGGCAGCAACGGCTATCGCACGCGGCTGTGGAAGGTTGAGCTTCAGAAGTTTGCACAGGATGCAGGTCTGCGCATCACCGTGGCCCACTACCCACCTGGCACGAGCAAGTGGAACAAGATCGAACACAGAATGTTCTCATTCATCACGCACAACTGGCGAGGTCGCCCGCTACTCAGCGTACAGACAGTCGTCAGCCTGATTGCCAACACCACAGCGACCACCGGCTTGAAGATCAAGGCGGCGATCGACACGCGTGCCTACAACACTGCAGTCAACATTTCCGACGACGAGTTCGCGGCCATCAACCTGAAGCCAAGCCGCTTTCATGGAGATTGGAACTACGCGATTGGCTGATAGCTCCACCACGGATCGATTCTAATATTGACGGACGCCGCCTAATTGAAAAGTTCAGCTACCATTACCTCAACGGAACATCGATTCTCGATCCAGGCAGCGAGTCTTCCGATCTTGAACCAGCTCTCCGTTGGATGGCCCGCGAAAATCGCGTCAGGCGACGGGGGCTAGCCACACTGCTGCTTGAAATGTTGCCAACTGTTCCGATCGGTCAAATGCGAAAGCGCTACATTATTCCTGGTTCACCGGGTGATCCTTACTGGGTCTTCCTGGTCCTGCCCAGGCCAGAACGTATCAATGAGGCGCAGTATCGGGAGGCGCGTCGCAATTTGCTTATTGCGCATTGCATGGTCGTAAAACACCTCAATCCGTTGGCAGAAGATATCTGCGGCATCGCGGTCAACCCGATTCACGCGGAACTGTCCGAGGATATCGGCTATCTCGACGCACGGTTCTGGCCACAGTCGCTCGCTGATGAGGCACGTCACTACCACAAGAAGCTCGGGATCTTTTCCGCAGGCACCAGGATAAATATGACGAACTATGAGTACCCCATCGACGCGTCCTCCGCAAAAGAATGATGCATGAACCCGCCAGCTTTCCTTGCTGTGGGGCCTTTGCTGCCGGGCGCTGTAGCTCGTCGGACGAGCATCAATTATACAGCGCCCGGCTGCCTTGCCACTTGGTGCGTTTCGGCGTTACTGTCTGGGCTGCGGGTTATGCACAAGCCGTTAGCTAGACAGGTTGAGTAGAATGCTCTCCGCTTTCTGTGCGTCAGTCGGCTACACATCGAAATCCAATAAGCGCAATTTGTTCGGTGGCTCTCTCGGGGACAATTACATCTGCGCGCAAGTCGTCCGCCTCCGTGGATGCAAAGTCACCTCCTTTGATGATGTACATTTGGACTGGGCTACGGCACAGAGACGGATCCATATCGTCGCAACGTGTTTCGGTCCACTCGCCAACGTTCCCCGCAAGATCGGTGATCCCATCTGCGGAGGTATCGCGGGGGTGACTCGCAACGGGGCAAGTCGTCTTGCGCTTCCAACATACTTCATCATTCCCGGGCTCGGCATTCCCCCAGGGATACTTCCACTCAGCATCCGCTGGCGCGGGCAGTGACAGTCCGGCTTGCACCGCCCCCATCCATTCGTTTTCAGCCGGCAGGCGCCCATGTCGAAATCTGCAATACATCGCCGCTTGTTCGTAGGAAACGCAATTCACTGGATCATTGTCACGTCCCAGGACACCAGAGTTGCATCTATTCCACGATTGCACATCCTCCTTCTTTGATTCCCGAGCAGGCGAGCAAGTACCCGCTTTCACACAAGTGGAATATGCTGCGACGGTTACTTCAGTTCTGTCCATGCACAACCGACGCTGCTTAGGGTGTACGCGTGATTCGAGACACGGCACACGAGCCATACCGGGTGGACACTTGCTTGACGTCGCGCTCGACATGTTACCGCCAGCCGTCCCTATCATGACGCGTTTCAGGTGTTTGGACACAACTCGCGACCGACAGCTGATTGCGACAACGCTGATAATCGCTGCGATAACTAGCTGTTCAAGTGGCCTTCTTCGAGCAAGATTGGACAGGCGCAGACGTTTGCGATTCACGCTATTTCGCAGTGAACGGGCACTTGACGGAAGCTGGCTAACTCTTGCTTGTACTTGACGGCTTTCCTTGCTGAAGGGCTATGGTCAGTGGCTGAAGTGGCGCGCGATTGCGCGCATCAATTATACTCCTGCCACTTGTTCTGGTAACCTGAAACGTACCCGCGGATCTTTCTGGGCCGCAAGTGAAGCAAAAGCAGTTAGATGGACCGGGCACACGATACACGGCGCCTCACTTTATCTAGGCCAGCTCCATGACATGAAGATATGGCTTATGCGAGAGTGAGAACCACGTTGCCTGTCTTGTGCCCCGACGCCACATACGTGTAAGCGGCGCGGATCTCGTCCAGGGTATACTTGCGGTCGATGATGGGGCGGAAACGACCCTCTTCGAGGAGCGAACGAACGAACGAGAAGTACTCCCCTTTGGCAACGGGTAGCGGGAACACTACTTTCCTGCCACGTAACGCCGGGGCCGCCAACGCCAGGACCGGATTCTGCCACCCAGGCCCCAATTCTGATGAGCTGTAGACACCGTTTGGTTTTAGCAGACGTTTGCATGCGCCGAAGGTGCTCTTGCCGACAGCGTCGAACACGTAGTCGTATGACGCAGCCTCGGCTTCCTGAACGAAGTCGCTGCGCTCGTAGTCGATCACTGTGACCGCACCGAGGGACTTCAAGAGCTCCAGGTTTTTGGTATTCCCCACGGCCGTTACGATCGCTCCTAGATCAACGCAGAATTGCAGAAGTGCCGACCCAATAGCACCAGTGGCACCATTTATAAGCACGCGCGTGGCAGGGCCTACAGTGCCGGCGCGTCTGATAAAACTGTACGCGTACCAACCACCCTCCACGGACGCTGCCGCTTCGTCAAAGCTCTGGCCTTCTGGCATGGGCCCCAAGGCGTCATTCACCGGGGCAACGATATACTCTGCGTGAGAACCGATGCCGAGGTCATTAATACCAAAGACCTTGTCGCCGACCTTGAACTGCGTGACCTTCGCACCGACCGATTCGACCAGCCCTGCGAAATCAGTCCCGAGCGTCTTCAATCTAGCACTACTGCCGGAAACTTCGCCATTTGGCCCCTATTTGAGCCAGATGTTGTGGTTGCGGGACAGTACGAACCACAATCTGTTGGGGTCGAAACAGTGTTTTCGGCAGTAGTGCTAGGCGAGAACAGCCCCGCCAAGAAGCGCATGAAGAATGGCTGAGCCGCGAGAAGTGCACAGTCCGTCCGGCTCACCGTGGCCGCACACACCCGAACCAAAACTTGTTCATCAGTCGGCGTCGGCCTGTCGATCTGGTCAACCCGAATTACATCCGGGGAGCCGTAGCGATCGCGCCGAGCGGCACTCATGCGATCAGTCCTCACAACGCTACGAATAGCACGGTTCGCCGGAGTTGCTACTACCGCTAAGCTCGGATTCCAGGTCCGCATAGTGGCCATCTAACAAGCGCTTGCAGTTGGCGGCTTTGCCGACTGGGAGGCTGTGGTCAGCGGCAGCAGTGGCTACGCATCAATTTTACTGCCGCCGCTGGTTGTTGCTGTATGATGCGTTATGGCTCACTTGATGGGCCGCAACTGAAGCGCAAGCCGTTGATATGGAACGACCTGTCAAGTTTTGGCGCGACGTCTATGTCATTTTTTCTGTCTTCGATAGTTTTCATTCTTCGTGGTTGTGGATGAAACAGAGAGTGAACGACCGAAAGCGAGCTTATTCGACGGTCATGGTCCGAAGGACGTACCTCATTTTTACGCCTGCCGCCTGATGTGGCATTCTGATGCGTGTTTCCGATTTGGCTGGGGCCACTTCTGAAGCGCCAGCCGTTGGGTAGACCGAAACGCGTCTTCTCATCCTCTAACGCGTGTCTTCGTCCAATCCTCCACAGTGAGGTCTTTGAAGCCGGAGAAATCTCGAACGTTGGCTGTTACGACAATTAGCTCGTTTACGTGGGCTATTGCCGCGATCTGGCCGTCCACGTAAGGTCGGGGCCGTCCGCTTCGCTCCTGACGCGCTCGTTCCAAGCCGTGCCAAGCAGCCGCGCGCTCGTCATATGCAAGCACTGGGAACGACTTGATGACGACGTCGTGAAGAAAAGCCGCCAGCTCCGCTTTTCGCTTTCCCTCCGCTAATCGCTCACATCCGTAGACTAGCTCGTTCCATACTATCGACGCTATCGCGCATTGATTGCTGTGTTGCTCCAACCGGTTGGTCACCGCACGGTTCGGCCTCGTTGCGATCACGGCAGACAGAGTGCTTGTATCAAGCAGATACTTGAGACTCAAAGTTCAACCTTCCGGCCAACTCCGCGTTCGCGCAGGTCCTTGAAAGTCCTCGCGCTAAGATTGCCTTTGCCTTCTGGAAATCGCCGACGAAACGCCCGATACGAGTCAGCAAACGTGGCGCGTTCGGTCTTCATCCGTTCAAATTGGTCCACCGACACGACAACTGCGACTGGCTGTCCCCGACGCGTTAACTGAACTTCCGAGCCTGCCTGAGCTTCGTCAACGACTGCGGGCAACTTCTTCCTGGCATCGGCGATCGAGTATTGCTTGAGCATCTCCTGTAGTGTACATTCGGATGTACATATTGCAACCTTAGTCGTCGAAGCTGCCCAACTCCGGGCTGACCCCGGCGGCTTTCCTTGCAAAATGTGGTAGCTGGCGCGCCCCGTGGCTTCGCATCAATTGTACGGTGCGCGCCTGTCTTCCCAGCTGATAGCTCTTGGTGTTACTGTCTGGGCCGCGGGTTAGCCCGCAGCCGTTGGGCAGACAACTAACCATGAACCACATTGGACTGACTGTGCTGGGAAGAACGTCTGCGCTCCTGTCCCGGATTTCAATTCCAATTTTCGTTGCGGGCGCAGTGATCGTTGTACCGTCCTGCAATCAATGCACATCCAAGGTCCATGGCTCCGGTGCATTCGCGATGCCACAACCCTCGAGTCGCGCCGCTGCTAGCGCACTTCCTATCAGTGACGCATCCACTGAGTTTGAAGAACAGCCGCCAGACCCTTGTGATATAATCACTTCGAGACTGGAATTCGTTGCCCGGAATCGACACAATCCGAAACCCATACTTGACGGCAAGGCGGTGGACTGTCGGGGGCCAGTGTGCGGCTTGGCGATGTCCGACGAGTATGGACTTTGGCGTTTCAATTATGTGGTTGGTGGTTCCGGGACTTCCTTTGCGTTCGAATTTCCGAGGAATGCTGCGGGAAAGCGACTTGCGTGCGAAACAATTGGGCTAAAAGTAGCGAAGACCGATGATCGAATCGAGCGTTGCGCGAAGATCACCACCGGACGATTGGCACATGTTACGGTCATTCTAGACGGCCGCTGTACTAGCCATCGCATGAAATTGTTTGACGATATGTACCGCGTAAGTGATTCAGAAGCGGAGACCGTGGAACCGTGCGATGGATTGTACCAGGGGCACCAATCTGCGGACGCTCTGCACTGCGACGGTGTTGGACACCAATAGCGGCAGGTCGTGTATATGTAAATTGTGCGAATGCTGCCCAACAAGCGCTTGCAGTTGGCGGCTTTGCTTTCTGTGAGGTCTTGCTCAGCGGCGGCGGTGACAGCGCGACAATTTTACCACCGCCGCTGGTTGTGGTGGTATGCTGGGTCTTGGTTGGTTTGCTGGGCCGCAACTGAAGCGCCAAACGTTGGCCTGACCAGGACGAAGACATGAACTGGAACCTTCTCGCACCACTTCTGGTAACTACGGCAACGGCGATCGGTGGCTGGTTCGTTGCGCATGTGCTCGCGGCGGCACGCGATGACCGAAGCAGGAGACGAGAAGTTCGGCGCGGCTTTCTCCTTGAGGCATACCGGAAACTTGAGGCAGGTGCCTCAAGGGGGCCACTCCACGATAGCGGGTTCGCGGATGGCTTCGAATCTGCTATTGCTGATATCCAACTCCTTGGAACGAAGAACCAGGTCAAGATGGCCAAAGACCTTTCCCGGGCCATCGCAACGGGAGTAGAGGACGCAAGTGCGGGGCCACTCTTGCTGTCCCTGAGAGATGAACTTCGTCGGGAACTAGACCTGGAGGCTCTCGGCGAGGCTCCCATCCACTTTCGACTCCAACGAGCGGACCGACATGACGTTGCACACGATCGGTTGCCTTCGTCGCCCGATCGCAAGTGAGTATCAATCCGTTCACCTGACCTGGTAGGCTCAACAACTGGGCACGCTGCTACGCCTGTTTTACCTAGAGAGTTCGTCCGCGCGTTGCGTCAGAACACGATCCATGGCCTTACGAGTGTCAACGGCCCTGGCCCATCGTTTGGAACAATGTTATAACCTAGCCATGGTCAAGCACCTCCAAGCCGTCGGTAACAGCTCCGGAATTATCATCGACAAGCCCATTTTGGAGTTACTGAGTATTACTCCCGAGACTGAACTCGAGGTGTCTACCGATGGCGAACGCCTAATCATCACGCCATTGCGTGCTGAAGTCAATCGAAAGCGCAAGATTGCACGCGCCCAGGCCAGAACGTTAGCGAATCACGAAGGTGCCTTTCGCAAGTTGGCCAAGTGACCCTCGAATTGCTGACCCCGGCATTCCTTACCGTTCAGGATGTTCTGGAACTGCACGACGAGCAACTGCAGCGTTTCGGCGGTTCCGCTGGCATTCGTGATCGCGGTGCCTTTGAGTCCGCAGTTGCCATGCCCCTATCCACGTATGACGGCGTATTCTTGCACGACGACATCTTCAAGATGGCTGCAGCGTACGCGTTTCACATCGCTGAGAATCAACCGTTCGTTGATGGTAATAAGCGTACTGCCTTGAACGCCGCTCTCGTCTTCCTCGATATCAATGGCTGGCTGGTGCTTGACCCCGACGAACGCTTGTACAAGGCTATGATATCCATATCCGCACGATCCCTGGACAAGCAGGGTCTGGCAGTCCTTCTCCGAGGACTTGCTCGACCGCTGTCAGAATCCGAATCGGAACGCTAATCCACGATGCAGGCCAACAAGCGCTTGCAGTTGGCGGCTTTCCTTGCTGGGAGGTTGTGCTCAGCGGCGGCAGTGGCTACGCATCAATTTTACCGCCGCCGCTGGTTGTTGCAGTATGATGGGGTTATGGCTCACTTGATGGGCCGCAACTGAAGCGCAAACCGTTGATATGGAACGACCTGTCAAGTTTTGGCGCGACGTCTATGTCATTTTTTTCTGTCTTCGATAGTTTTCATTCTTCGTGGTTGTGGATGAAACAGAGAGTGAACGACCGAAAGCGAGCTTATTCGACGGTCATCAAGCTGATATTCGAGGGTTGGTCCGAAGGACGTACCTCATTGTCTTTCATGCGTCGGGAGCTGCCTCGGACTAGGCAACGCGGGTTGGGTACCGCACAACGGCTTCGAGGATTCTCCTTTCCGTGCCACTCTCGGTCGCTCACTCTCTGTTTCATCGGTGTTGCTTCGTGGGATTGTGGGATTGTTTTGTCTACGCTGCTTTTGCTAGTGCCTCCCGCTCCACTTTGGAGCCTATCGCCCAGATGAATCCGACGAGCTCACGAGCCACAGCGGTCAGCACTTTCCCCGGCTGCTTACTTTGGTAGGTCATCTTGGTGAACTTGCGATGCAACCGCTCCTGAGCCTTCCAGGCAATCTCAGAAACACCGGGCGGTAGCGTTGGCAACACTTGCTTCAGGCGATTGCTCAACCATGGCTTGTGTCGAGTGTGACAAGCAGTTTCACCGAGCACATGTCGAAGATGGGCGTTGCCCGTGCGTGTGATGCGCCCTTTGGATTGCTTGCCTCCGCTTGAGTACTCGGACGGAACAAGCCCAGTGTAACCCATCAACTCCGTCGGTTTGCGAAATCGCTGGAACGTACCCACTTCGGTCACAATGGTAACAGCCGTTAGTTTTGCAACGCCGCGTAACGCTTGCAGCGCATTGATGACTGCTTTTTTCTCCGGTGACACGGATTCGATGGCTCGCTCAATGGCCTTATCCAAACGACTCACACGTTCGCCTTGATGCAACACTTCTGCGATGTGCGCTAGCAGCGTTTCTCGTTGTGCTTCGTGCTCCAGCTTCAGTGATTGCAGCCATCGCCACCACGGATGCGTCCAGGCGCGACAACCTTCAGGATCGCGAAGTGCATAGTGCAACAGATACTTGACCAAACGATACTTGGCGCGACTCTCATCATCCTTAGCGGCTCCGCGCGCGCGAACCAGGTCACGCAACGCTTCGTGCGCACCATCGGGAACCCACACGGCTGTCAATGTGCCCGCTTGGTAGCACTGGGCGAGCTTCTCGGCGTCGCGACGATCCGTCTTGATGCGCTCACCGGACTTTTTCGGAATCAGCGACGGCGCGACCACTTCGCATTCGACGTCCAACTTCGTTAGCTGCCAATACAGCGCGTAGCCGGTGGGTCCTGCCTCGTAACAGACCTTCAGCCCATTGGGACCACCCAGCTTTTCGATGAACTTTCTCACCGCCTCGGGCCGGTTGGGAAATTGCCCAAGGCTTCGGATCTTCTGCCGTCCCTCGGCGATCGCCGCCGTGATCGTTTCTGCGTGTACATCCAAACCCAAATATCGTGTATTCTTGATCATGACCGACTCCTCCTTTGTGGCTCTGCGTCTCAGTTTTCTTTGCCGAGACCGAGCGTAACCCACGCCTAAGGCGCGAGTCGGTCGTTCCATCATGACTATGCCGCGCCGGATTTTTCAATGGATGGGGTTGGTTGCCACGGATTGCTTTCCCTTGATGATGGCCACCTGACGCGTTGTGGCTTGGTTGGTTCGCAGCGGGGGCCATTCCGTCTCCCTGATCCGGACTGTGACTTGATGGGTGTGCAGCGCCGCGAGCATGTCACGCCGTTGGTGCTTGATGCGTTCCGCTTCGTGGCTACTGGATGCGTTGTTGCGAAGCCAACCCGTTTTTGCTTGCCGTAGCCTCTCGCTCCCTGCTGCTCTGAAAGCTTGGCGCTGCTTGTCGCCAATGCGGTGTGGCTTTCTGTTACCTGGCTTTCCGTACCGTCATGGCCCCCGCTGCCGACTGTTGAACTCGTGGCGGCCGGGCATAACAAGCGTTTGCAGCGGACGGCCCTTGTGTACTGTGAGGATTTGCCTGCCACCAGCCGTGGCTTCGCTTCCATTTTACGTCTGGTGGCTGTTGTGGCATCCTGATTGGCCTTGGCGGGGCTGTTTGGGCCGCCGCTGAAACGCCAGCCGCTGACAGCACGAGCACAATCGTAGGCGAAAGCTCGTAGACACGCAGATCCCAATCGGACATGCGTCGAGCGCATTTACCCGCAAATGGGTAGTGGTCGGTTTTGAAATGCAGTCTGGCTGTGAGTAGATAGTCAGCGGGGGCCGAAAGTGTAGCTTCACTGCTACTGTGGATTTCCCCATCTTAGGAAACTAACGACGTCTCCCGTAGTGCCACCGGAGGCATCAAATGAAACTCTATTGGTCAAAGATACAGAGGCAACCGCTGAGTTCACTCATTCCGCAACTCAGTGGGGTTGCCAAGATAGTCCAAAACGTTACAATCAAAGATCTTGTTGCAGACACTCCTAGGTCGTCCACGGGCCTTTACTTCTTCTTCGAAGATTCAGAATTGATGTACGTTGGGAGATCATCAAGCCGAGCATTAATCGACCGCATCCCTTCTCATTTCGATATTCGCGAAGGATCTTGGTTCGGAACATTACTCATTAAATTAGCACACGAAAGGGAGCCGTATAAACAACTCGCGGAGTGTGTTAATCCAGCTCTTAGCATGCGACTTACGTTGCTTGTGGCCGATTCAACACACATGCCAGAGGATGACGTAAAGGATCTGATTAAGGACGCGGAAACTACTCTCCGTTCATTACTGCTCCCAAAGCTCAATTCTCCTACAAATCCCAAGCCGATCGATCCGAGCGAACCGTTAGGAACTATCTACTAGGCGACAGTAGGCCTGTTCTGGTCATAAATTTACAGTTTCGCCATAATATAGTGTCCGCCTTCCAGTGGCTTGTCCAGGGGGGCCCGCTGGCGCTAGAATATCCTACATGGCAGACGCGACCGATTTAATGGGGTTTCCCTATGAGGAAGCCGCGCGTCTTGTCGGAATTTCTGAGGCTAGGATACGACGAATTATAGGCACCGGCGTCCATGAGCCAGCCCACGAAAGTACTATCCTTTCGTTCAGGGATTTAGTCGCACTTAGAACGATTGCTCGGCTGAAAAGTCATGGCGTCAGACTAAAGAAAATGCGAGAAGTCTACGCCTACTTGCGCGACTATGCGCGAGAGTCATGGGCGCAGTTAGTTGTAGGAGTAGCCCCCAATAAACGTATCGGATTTAAGAACCCGAATACTGGAGAATGGGAACTCGCCGACATTAGCAAACAGCTTCTCGCCGAGTTCAGCATTGCTGAGGTAGCGCTTGAAATGGCAGAGAAGGTAAAACGTGCGCGACAGCGAAAGACTGAGGATGTAGGCCACTTCGGCGCAAGTCGAGGTGTAATGGGCGGAGTCGAATGCTTTCGTGGAACTCGAATTCCAAAAAGCGTTATTATTGAATACATTAATGACGGCGCTACCGATGATAAGATCTTGTCCGAATATCCTTCCCTAACAGCTAGCGACATTGAAGCCGTTAGGAAGTTGGCACTTTAATCATCCTCGATCGACAATTCAGTCGATGGAGACCGTTCAGTTCATTTTGGATGAGCATATCCCAGCATCAGCAGGCGAAGAACTAGAAAAGCTTGGATTTAGCTATACAAGAGTCCAGGTTGTTCTCGGTGAACACACAGATGACAGAGTCATTGCGCAATGGGCTGAAAAGCACCACGCAACAGTCGTCACCCAGAATTGGCGCCACTTTAAACCATACGTATCCAGAGTAACCCGCTTGCGGGAAGCGTAGCCAGATTTGCTTGCGCTTAGGGCAGACTTGTGATCGATGGGGTGACGGGCAAGGGGGGATGTGCTTGAAATTCCGCCAATGGCAACGTGGGTTACGGACCTACAGCATCTGGTTCCGGAATTCGTCAAGGACGCTCCAGCTCCGGCCAAACGCCGAGCTGCATTCACACGTGAGGTCGTGGAGGCGGCGACTTGCCGCACCTGGAGGGAGCCGTGGATTTCTGCGGTCCCCTGCGTGGCTCGAGTCGGCCGGAGACTGTGTCGAGGTCGCATTCGTATCGTGATCTCGACGCTCGAATCGGTCGAGTGGTGTTGCACGGATTGCCCCGAGAATGGCGTCATTACGGGGCACGTTGAAACACCCTCAGACTTATCAGCATATGCGCCAAAAGGGAAGCTCGTGTTCTGGGGGATCGATGACGCGGAACGCGATTTTCTCCGGGAGCACACCGCCGAGATGTTCGAGCTGCGCTCGATCATTTCTCGTGCACGCCCGCACGTAGACGTGCCGGGACTGCTGCTCATCGACGCGACAGTTGACGAGCTGGATGAGATGTACACTCTCGTCGAGGAACTGACCGACGTTATGCCGCGTGGGCGTAGGCGCGAGTTGCTCGACGGGCTGCGAGCGAGTCTATGCAATTCGATGGACGGGTTCTAGGGTTGAGGACCTATTGCGACATCGCTGCTAGCATCGCCCGGTTCAATTCTGGCAATGATTGGCTCTTTTTGACGGTTGGCGCCAAGCGTAGCTCAGGGTGCATCAAAGCAATTCGGTCGGGAAGCAATTCAGCAAGTCGCTTTTGCGGCCAGCCCTCGATGAGCAGTCTTGTAACGACATGCAAATAGGCGCGAGGGTTGATGTCGTGCCCGACGCAAGTGGCGATGATGGTCAGGATGTTCGCGGTTCGCTCACCGCCGAGATCTTCCCACGCAAAGAGCCAATTCTTCTTTCCGAGAACCAACTTTCGCAGCTCGCGTTCTCGGCGATTGTTGGTCAATTCAATATTGCCGTCCTGGAGGAACAGTATCAAACGGTGCCATTGGCGATGGATATAGCCGAGGGCTCGTCCGTACTCGGACTTGGGCGCAATGACCTCTCGCTGCTTGTCCACCCAGTCGCGCAAGACTTCCACGACGGGTGTCGAGTATTGCCGGCGTCGGTCCAATCTCTGTTCGGCAGTGTCGCCACACAGAGTCGCCCAGCGCTCAATCGCAAAGAGTTGACGAATCAGATGCAGTGCTTCGAGTGCGACGGTCTCGCCCGAGCGAGCCACTTGCACCAGGCCGCGCCGTGCATGACTCCAACAGCCTGGACGGCGTCCGCCAGCGCGTTCGACGAATGCCAGGATGTTGGTTCCATCGCATTGCACGGTGCGCGCGAAGTCGTCACCGAGAAACCGACGTACACTGTCCGAATCGCCTTCGGGCGAATAGAAGAAAGTCACCCAGCGGTCATTTGTCCAACACCAGACCGTGCCGATGCGAATGCCTTCGGGCGAATCGCGATCCAAGATCGGAATTCCCGTAGCATCCGTTCCCAGTAGCCCCGGTCCGCGAGTGCACTCAGCAATGGCTTTGGCGATGGGCTGCAGCCAATCAATGTGTACCGCGACGCTATGACCGAGAGTTTGCGGGGCAACCTCGACTCCAGCGCGCCGAAAGCGACTGCTTTGTCGCTCGATCGGTTGGTGTTCCAAGTACTTGTCGGCAGTGGCTTCAACGATGAGGGTTGTACCCAATACGCCGCGCTCGACGAGTTGATTGGGAGTCGGAGCCGACATGATCGCGTTGTCGTGCGGACAGGCCACACGCTCATCGCGCCGCTGGATGACGACAACGCGAGCTGGAATCACATCCAGTATCTCGCACACCGAATGTCCGACGGTCGTCATCTCGGCGCCACATTGCGGGCACACGCGCATCGGGGCTGGCACCGGATTTTCGACAGTGATGCGCTCAAGGTGTGCTGGCAGCGCACGGCGTCCGGGATGCCGACCTTTGCGGCTGACTTTGGGCTTGTCCGTCGCGATATCCGTTGACCTCTTTTCGGGTTTTGCTTGCACCGGTTGCATAAACGGCAGCGACAACTGTCGCTCGACTCGCTTGAGCGTCTCGGAGCGTGGGCGCTTTCGGGTTAGATGCGCTAGGCGCTTATTTAGCTCGGTGTTGATGTCGCGCATCCGCGTGATAAGGCCAATGATGGCTGCGATCAACTCGACAAACCTCAGCGAGGTTATCATCTTGTGCAACCAAGCACGCACCTGTTCCAGGTCAGGAACATGGGCTGAGGTGATCGGCTGCAACGTGGTCATTCAAATTGTAGACACGCCACTTCTCCGATTAATTCCGGGTCGTGCGACGATTTTCGAAAAATCGACTCGACCAGGATTATGCTGCTCGATGCGGCTCCCACCGCGGTCGGCGGTGAGCTCCTTGCAGGTCGATCCCTTCTACAATGAGATTCAATTCGGCAGATTCAATCGCCTGGGCTTGCAGTGGAGCGCCTTGCAAGAACCGTGCGTAAAAACGGCCGCGTTCCAATCTTTTGGACCACATTGCGAAGCCGTTACGGTCCCAGTAAACGATGCGTACCCGATCACAGCGCTTCGAGAAAAACACGTACAGGTAGCCCAAGTATGGGTCTTGGGCAAAAGCATTGCGCACCATCGCGATTAGGCTATCAGCGCCTTTTCGACCGTCCACGGGTTGTGTGGCGATGAACACGCGTACGCTCGGGGGAAGGCCCAGCACAGCGTACCTCTATTCGAGCAATTGCAACAATCGACGCAACGCCGACGGGTTGACCGAATCTGCGAAAAACACCCTATGCCCTGACCGAAGCGTTATCTCAATTTGGCGATCATGCCGGCCATTGTCAGCGGTCCGAACTTCCACAAATGCCGGCGTTGTCGCGGCTCCCGCCGCCAAGATGCGTTTCCACCTATACAAGCGCTCCGCGTCAAGACCCTCACGCTCAGCGAATTTGTTGACCGACAAGCCCGACGACAATTGCTCACCAATTACGCGTCGTGCCTCCTCAGTTGACCAACGAGCGCGGCGCTTCTTGGGTACGATCGGTGGAACACGAGCCAGCGACTTTGGCAAAATGGGCCTCCGCCGTACGGCTTGCCACCAATCCCCTTGACCCTCCATACGCCGCTCGCGGATGGGTTACGGTCTATTTGCAGTGAATTGTGAGCAACCAAGATTAGCTGGGCGTATTGATCAAGTCAGTGACCTAATCAAGAGTGAATGCATCGGAGCTCCTGCGCGTCACGACACAAGAGTTTTTCTCGAACTTGGAATTGACTCCGTGAAGTTCAATCGCTAGCGCAAGCTGAAAGCAGCACGTCCCGCGCCCAATCAGAGACCGGGACCCCCACCTTGTCGGCAGCGTCTTGGACGATTGTCCGCTCCGCAATCGAAAGACGAATCGAGAAATTACAATCCCGTTTTTCTCCATTGACCATCTTAGGACGTCCACGTCCACGCTTCTCGTCGGTCATGGCATTACTCCGTCGAGAGCTGCGTCGAGTAGTTGATCCATGCTCCAAAGCGTGTCGGTGATGCCCGCGGCCATTGCGGGCGATATGCGCAGCGTTTGGTGGCGGCGCACGAAGTTGTAATAGGCAATGTGCAGAGCAGTCGCCGCACGATGATTACGGGGCTTCTTCGAGAAAGCGTTGGTTAGGCGAGTCATGCGACGGATCTGCATGCGCATGGTCAGATTCTGACGCTCGACATACGACGTGGACATCGAGTCCAAATCCGGATCGCCAAACACAACGACCTTCTCGACGCTGGTGACTTTCGGAGGTGAATACCTCCCGGCCCCGATGGGATCAGCCTCGGTATCATTTAATGACTTGGCCATAGTCAACGGCGTGACCGAAAGCAGATTCGATCGCGTCGATGTACAGGGCCAAGCCATCGCTCGTGATTTGGGGGCGAGTGGCAAGCCGAGCAGCTAGGTCAGCAACGAATGCATTCGTGTTCTCAGCATTGCGCTTGCCAACCAAAAAGCTTGGGATGAGTTTGGTGTCAGCGTCTAACGCGATATATGTCCAAGCATCACCAACGTTGGTCGGTTCTTCATCGCTCTTGACGTGACGTTGCTTCTTCTGAATGAACCCCCAGATCTCGTCCAGCTCAAGGCATTCGCACTTCAGATTGCGCATGGTGCAGTCCAGAAGCTTCTCGCAGCCTTCGCCGACCCGGACTAGCAGTGAGAGCACAGTCTCTCGGCTCACGCCAACCACGCGCTCAGTAGCGCGGACGGAGCAGCCATCGACCAGGCAACGGAGGATTGCTAGTTGCTTTTCTCTGGGAAGTATGTTTGCCATATTAATAAGTGTAGTGCATTTATTAGAAAGGTCAAGTACTTAATCGCACCGGCCAGAAAGCATAAACGGCGCCACACTTGGGGGCGCGGCAGTTGTCCCTAGCGCTTGGTCGGCGGACCGATTGCCTAGTGAGTTATTTGGGTTCCGCCCCGGACTGTAACTTTTAGATCCCTATCTTGGGAGAAAATGGGCTCATCTTCGCGGAGGAAAATAAAGTGGAACCGTATCAGTCCGGGACTAGGCAGGGGCATTACGCCACCGGAGACAATTGGGAAGGCCCGAATAATATTGGCAGCTGCAACAGATCCCTTTCCGGTGCCCACAAGCGATTCATTGTGGAAAATATCTAAGCGAAAATCCATCTGGCATAGGATCGCTGTCATCTCTTTGCGCTCGCACATAAACACCGAACCGCAATGGAATTGGCCAAAGAATTTGGTCTGGTGGAGAAATCTCAATGAAGATCTCGTCGTCCCAGAGACCCATCAGGGATAGTTTGTTTCCGATCTCCCGCCGGATGTCCTCACATATGACAAAACTTACTAGTTTCATGAATGTCCCGAATTTCCAATCATTACCTGTGGAGCATGTGACAAGACATTGCCATCGGCTCCTGGACTAAAAACCGTTGCCACTGCGACAGGATTTGTTTCAGGAACAGACGTTGATAGACTGAACACAAGTGCCGCTGGGTGACTAGCAACGGACATCTTAAGTACTTCGCCAGCGGCCCATACCACAGTTCCCTGAGCATAGGCTGGTTCATATCCACGATCCGCAACGTCCAATAACCATGGATATGTATGAATCATTCGCAATAAGGCTGCGCCGGATGCGGAACACTGCCCCGACTTCCAACGCGCCAGCGTGCGCGAAGGAAGCCCAGTTGCTCGTTCGATATACACCATTGATAGGCCGTCAGACACAAGCTTATCCAGTATAAGCGAGATCGACTGACACGTCGATTCACGTTGCGCTAAAGCGATCCGTTCCTCGTTTGTGTCGCCGAAGTCCCCGGTTGCTTGGCAATCTTCACAAGTATTCTCAATTGTCTCACATAAGATTGACGGGCCCAGGGGCACTGAGTACTCGCGTTGAATATTACGTGAAAGCACCCGAGCGGATCCACAAATTGGGCACTTGAGATCTTCCTGCTTGGTTTCGTGTTTCATGGCAGTGACTCCGCTTTCATATGAAAATTACTTTGGCAGTTGGGCACGCGTGAAGGCCGCCGCCAGGGTGAAAAAACGCGGGTCGGTTTCGGTGTTCTTTTTGAATGACTTGATGATCCATTTCTTCGTGACGTGATTGAGAAGGAATGCGACGTATCCGTATTTAGTTCCCGAGAAGAAGTTGTATGAATCCACCTTAATAACTGTCGATGGGTCAGGATTATTTTCCCAGTCAGCTGTATTTGCGTGAGACGGCTGCTCAAGACCTCCATCTGCAATGAACTCCAGAATTCGTTTCTTGCTACACAGCCCGAAGTCATTTTTTGCACCCTCAAGTGCCTGGGGGTAGACGTAGACAGCCGTTGCCATTGAGCAGGCTTGGACAAAGTCCGGAAGCGAATTGACTGGACCGTCTTTCATCTGGCGTCGCGCGTGTAGCGTATCGTAGCAAAATATCCACGATTATGTTATGCATCGTGATAATACGAAGTCAACTATAGTTTATCCAGCACCCCGAACCCGACACGGCCTCGTGGCCGTTCAGTATCGGATGCTATGTGGGCTTAGTTCCTAAACTTCTTCGCATCGGACACAATCGAAGCCCTAACAGCCGCCACAGCGCTGTCCACGGGTGGCACATGCAGCGCAGCAAAGAAGCGTCGCTTAGTGCCCGTGGAGGCTTCAGACCAGGCATAACAGAGCGCTGCCTTCGGGTGTCCAACCAGCTCAAAGAGCTGGACTTCTCCCTTCCATACCTGTGCCCCCTCAAACGTCTCATCCACGGTCACTGATTCGACCCAACGTGACTCGACTCCGTGCATGTTTCGGATTGCATCTTGCAAAGCTGGAATACTGACGAAGTCCATGGGCTACCTTACCGAGCAGCGACGCTGGCGTCCAGGCTGGCTCCGTTGGCCGCAGGTTGGGCAAACCCACACCCGGGTTGGCCACTCACCTCCGATGAGTTCCTCGACGGATATCCTGGCCGCTCTAGCGGCCCTGAATGCGAACGCTACGCTCGGGTGCCGATTCTTGACCACGGCGTGACGCACGGACTGGTAGGGCATGCCCATGGCGTCAGCAAGCGCCCTTAGCGACCCAAACCGACTCTGAAGCTCACGGAGCCCGTGACGAAGGTTCTCCGCTTCAAGGTCCGTGAGCGAATCCACGCGCCGGCACGGCCCCGGTTTAACGAAGGTCCAGACGTAGCGGGCTTTGGGCGCAGCTCTCATGGAATACACAGTGAGTCGCCGACAAGCGCCGTGCCATCCTCAAACCCCCACTATTTCAAAACCGACCACTACCCGCAAATGGCACACGTGGCACACCGTTCACGTGTGATTCAAGCGCATTTCGGGCCCGCCAAGTCGCCTGGCAGCTGGCACAATCCCTGCACGTCTGGAGTGCCATGGCGCAGATGTCCTCGAAGAACCGCCCTATGCCATTGATTGGGCTGCTTTCCATACTCTCCGTAGTTGGCTGCGGTACCAGCAATAGCGGAACCACAAGCGGTGCGGGTTCAGGTGGCAGCCAAACGAGCGATAGCGGGGGGAAGAACGATGCCGGGACAGGTGGTAGCTCTTGTGGCTGGGGGGGATGCTTGGCGTCGTACGTGACTATCGGTCTTGACGTGAGCTCTGCAGGTGATGGGGGCGCGATCAGTGGCATCGAAGCAACACTTTCGGGCCCGGCGATGGTGACCATGTCGTGTGAGCCCAGCTCGAACGTGCCGACCGTGGTGGTCTGTCGATGGCCCACCTATGACGTTACCGCGGGAAGTTACTCGCTGCTTGTTACCGCGCCAGGGTTCCAGCCAGCGAACGTCAGCGCAACGGTAACATTGACGACGAGTAGTTGCGGATGCGTGTACGCGGCGCTAGAACCGTCCACAGTGATTCTCAATCCCGCCTGAGCGTAGTCCGTGTAGCTTTTCGTGTCTCGCGTCGCAGACACTTTGATCCACCGATAGCGAAAGCGTTGACGTAGGCGACTACTCGCTCACGTTTCTCATAACGCCGTGACCTAACGACGACGGCAATGCCACGTGCAGCCTAACTCTTGCTTGCACTTGCCGGCTTTCCTTGCTGACACGCCATGGTCAGTGGCAGGAGTGGCGCGCGTTCGCGCGCATCAATTTTACGTGTGCCCAGCATGGGCGTGGCCAGGAGGTGCAAGTCCTCCGGGGAACCTGGTCGCAGGGACCCCGAGTAAGTCGCAAGGTGAAATGATACCGACCGCGAGGTCGGCACTGAAAGAAGCGAGGAGCAGAAGCTGTGAGTCAACGAACAGAAACCGGATATGAGGCGCTGCAAGCCAGGGCAAGCGGACGTATGACCGCGAAGCTCTCGCGACCAAAGGCGAGCGGTGTAAATCCGGCGATTGTGCAGCGAAGGTCACGACCCTTACCTGGGGAGATCTCGCCTTATGCCTGAAAGGGCGACGCTGGTGAGGCGGAGCGAGAAGTCAGCCGAGGCCGTATTAGCAACGTGGAAGCTGGGCAGGGCGTACCCCGTAATCCCGGAAGTCTTTAGCGTTGTGAAGGGCCGAACGAAAAGGAGAGCGAGTCAGCCGTGAATCTCGAAGACACCAGGCACCAGAAGACCAGGCAACTGGAGCTCCCGTGGGCAAGTAGCGGTGAAGCCGCGAGATATCCGCGAAGCGGTGAAGTGTTGACGGCGGTCAACGGAAACGAACGCTCAGGAAACGACGACCTCATGCAAGAGGTGGTCGAGCATCGCAATCTGCAACAGGCAGTCAAACGCGTGAAGCGGAACAAGGGCAGTCCCGGAATTGATGGGATGGCAGTGCACGAGTTGTGAAGTATCTGGCAGAACACGAAGAGGAACTGCGAGCACAACTACTCGCTGGCACCTACAAGCCCAAGCCAGTGAAACGGCAGCAGATACCGAAAGTCGGGGGAGGGCACAGGGAACTTGGTATTCCTTGTGTTCTCGACCGTCTCGTACAGCAGGCCATCTTGCAGGTACTTCAACCGTTATTCGACCCAACGTTTTCCGAACACAGCTACGGTTTCCGACCTGGACGTCGAGCGCACGATGCCGTGTGCGCGGCGCAGAGATACATCCAGCAAGGGTACCGATGGGTGGCAGACGTTGACCTCGCTCGATTTTTCGACCGAGTCAATCACGACGTCTTGATGGGAAGGTTGGCGAGAAGAATAGGCGACAAGTGTCTGCTGGGACTCATTCGTAGATACCTCGACGCTGGCATCATGGCCAACGGGGTAGTGATGGAACGGCAAGAGGGCGTCCCGCAAGGCTCGCCGCTTTCGCCGTTACTTGCGAATGTGCTTCTGGACGAAGTTGATAAGGAACTGGAGAAAAGAGGCTTGGTCTTTTGTCGATATGCCGACGATATGAACGCGTACGCAAAGTCCAAGCGGGCGGCGCAAGATGCCATGCAAACGTTGCGGGGCCTCTTCGCCAAACTCCGACTCCAAGTCAATGAATCCAAGAGCGCGGCGGCACGTCCGGAAGAGCGCAAGTTCCTGGGGTATAGCTTCTATAACCAGGCAGGAGCGGTCAAACGGCGCGTGGCACCCAAGGCCCTGCAAACGATGAAGGACCGAGTCCGGGAAATCACCGGGCGCAATCGAGGGCGAAGCATGACGAGCGTGGCCAAGGAACTGCGTGCGTATCTCGTTGGGTGGAAGAACTACTTTCACCTAGCCAATACGCCCGGTATTTTCCGTGGCCTCGACACGTGGATTCGCCATCGACTGAGAGCCATCCAGCTCAAACAGTGGAGACGTGGGAGTACGGTGTATCGCGAACTATGCGCACGGGGAGTACCCGAGCGCGTAGCGCTATCCGCCGCAGCTCATGCGAAACGCTGGTGGAGCGTATCGGCTCATAAAGCCCTTCACATCGCGCTGCCGAACGCCTACTTCGACCAACTGGGATTACCGCGGCTTGCGAGCTAACCTCAACTTTTCGAACCGCCGGATGCGGACCCGCACGTCCGGTGGTGTGGGAGGGGCCTGGCGGGGTAAATCCCGCCACCCCTATCCCGATTCCTGCCACTTGTTCTGGTAACCTGAAACGTGCTTGCTGGTCTTTCTGGGCCGCAAGTGAAGCAATAGCTGTTCGGCAGACAGGAGAAGAAATGATACACATGTGGCCAATCGTTGCTTCCGCGGAAACGCGCCGCGTACCTATCGGGCTCATCGTTACATTGGCGTTTATTGCCTGCCTGTATATGCACCTGCTAAAGGTAGTTCAGTTTGACAAGATCGCTGTCAGCCTCCTTATCGGGTCGATCGCAGGACTGGTGTTTGCATTTTCTGGATACCTTGGAATCGTCAAGTTCAAAGCGGGCCCGTTTGAGCTGCAGAGCGAAGCTATCCAAGGGACGCTGACTAAACAATCCGATCAGTCCGCGCCCACACAACAGATCCTTCAAAGCAATTTGGACCTTCTCCCAGCACTTGGTGTGCGAGTTCTCTGGGTCAACGACCATCCGGAAACGCTTGTGGCACATCGTCGATTGCTACGCGCTCTGGGGATGGATGTGGTAGTCGCCAAGTGCACGAGTGATGCTATCAAAGAGATCGAACATGGCGGTGACTTTGCTCTCATCATACAAGACAACATTCGAAAAGGTGATAAGGATGACTCGCGTAAACTCATCAAGTGGCTGGGCCCCGCTGGTCCTGAACAACAATCCAAACTCGATGCACCTTTGATAGTTTTCAGTTTCGACCCTCACGATCCGACGTCAGGCGTCGCGAAGCACGACTGGATTATCAAAGACTTTCAACACCTCATGGCGAGGGTCATGGAAGCTGTAAGACTGCTGCCGCTAAGGAGTCTTCCTCCGGGTCCGAAGGACCCTCGCGTTTGATTGGCAGCGCAAGGCTGCCATTCTCCAAATGGGCGAGGCGAGTGCAAAACGATGCTACGTTGTTGCTGCCGAACTCCGGCTTGCAGTTGGCAAGCGCCTGAAATGTTTGGCACTTGACTTGCTGCGTCCTGCCGTGGTGCGCTTGCAACTGGTGCGACCAAGCAATGCTGGTCAGAAAGGAATGAGAGACACGAAGACATCATGAAATTCTGAATTGTCACCTGGCTGGTGAGATTCCAGCTCGACCAAAGCCGAGCCGGCAGGTTGAAAGCGAGCCTTGCGACGTCGAAGGTAACGACGACGGCGATGCGTAGGCAGCGAGGCGTGTGAGCCGCGGTAATTCAGCTCCGTAAAAGCCGTTCCAGTAGCCCAAGGATTCAGTTGTCTCGAAGGCAGCAAGACGGGACCCGAAAAGGCGAGGGCTCGTCGACTGGTGGAGTATTAGCCCGTGGCGCGTACGGAAAGGGTGGCCCAGTAACTTGGGAGACCCTGTGCTTCCTGGGAATGCAGGTAGACCAAAGGCAAGGGAAAACCGGAGCCGAAACCCTGGCGGAGAGTCAGGGGGTCAACGAGCACAGGGAGTCGGAGGGTCGCGTACGAGCGATGAAGGTGGGGAACGAGTTGGCACTCGGACCCAGCGGAGCAAAGGCGACCCGTGTTGGTATGAGCTTTTGGAGCGAACCATGGCGGATGCTTTGACACCGCAAAACATGTCACCAAAACTGCAAAAGGTAGCGGAGATAGCGCGAAGAGATTCGAATGGACGACTCTTTGCATTGGCGCATCTGATGGACGAGGACGAACTCGTCCGGGCCTACCGACGGTTGCGTAACAACGCAGCGGTCGGAGTGGATGGGGTCACAAAGGAAGCGTATGGGCAGAATCTGGGTGGAAACATCCAGGACCTGTTCACGCGGCTGAAGGCGAAGCGATATCGCCATCAACCAATCCGACGGGTCCACATTCCGAAGGCAAAGGGGCGTACTCGCCCGATAGGTCTGTCAACGACGGAAGACAAAATCGTGCAGGGTGCAATACGCGAGGTGCTGCAAGCCATCTACGAGCAGGACTTTCTGGATTGCTCGTACGGATTTCGGCCCAAGCGTAGCGCGCACGACGCGGTGAGAGCCATCCATCAAGCGGCTTATCGAGGCGAGGTGCAATGGGTACTGGAGGCCGATGTACAATCCTTCTTCGACAGTCTGAGTCGTGTCAAACTCAAGGAGATGCTCCAGATTCGGATAGCCGATGGGCAAATGATGCGGCTTATCGGCAAGTGCTTGCACGTGGGGATACTGGACGGCGAGGAATTTTCCGAACCTGAAGTAGGAACCACGCAAGGCTCAATACTTTCGCCACTGCTTGGTAATGTCTATCTACACTACGCGCTGGACGTCTGGTTTGAGAGGGAGATACGGCCCACTCTTGAGGGCAAGGCACAGCTCGTCCGCTATGCGGACGACTTCGTCATGCTCTTTGAAAAGCAACAAGATGCCGAACACGTACAAGAGGCGTTGCATAAACAAATGGCGGACTATGAGCTGACACTTCATCCTGACAAGACGCGGCTGATTCGATTCGAAGAGCCACCGTGGCGACAGGCTGGGGGTCGAGGCCCGGACACCTTTGACTTCCTCGGGTTTACGCTGTACTGGCGCAGGCCCAGCAAAGGCAAACGATGGCAACTGGGATGCAAGACGAGTGGACCTCGACAACGACGGGCCATTGAGGCCGTCTACGAATGGTGCCGGCGCCACCGGCATCTTCCGATGGTCGAGCAACACACAGCGCTGACAAGCAAGCTGCAAGGACACTATGGCTACTTTGGCGTCAACGGTAACTACAGCTGTGTCAACCATCTCTGGCACTGGGCGAAACACGCCTGGTACAAATGGCTGATTCGCCGCAGCCAACGGACGAAGTGGACTTGGGAATCCTTTGGAGAATACTTGAAGAAGTACCCACTCCCGCAGCCCCGAATCACAGTCCAGATTTGGAACAAATGAACGCGAGTCATATCAATGGAAGAGCCGGATGGTGGAAATCTCCTTGTCCGGATCTGGCGAGGGCCTCAGGGCGGAAACGCCTTGGGGCTACTCTACAAGCCGCAGCCGTTAGCTAGACAAGGCGCAGTTGACTTGCGTGCGTGATTACGAACATCTCGCCACCGGCTTGACTTTCCTTGTTTCCTTCTGACCGCTCAAGGTCGCTGGCGCTTCGTGCGTCCGCGCCACATATTCCAGCGGATTTGCTTGGCAACTGGCGTGCCGGTATTGCCTGTGATACCATTTTTTCGTGCTCGTCGTTTTGGATACTTCGGTATTGGTTGCGGCCTGGCGGTCCAGCGCTGGGGCCTCCTTCGCGTTGCTTGAAGAGTTGCGAGACGAGGCGTTCACGATAGCGTTGTCGGTTCCGCTGGTCGTTGAATACGAGTCGGTCCTCCTGCGTCACACCAAGCCCCCGAGACGGCGTGCCGACGTTACCGCACTCCTTGATTATCTCTGCCTCGTTGGTATCCAGCAGCGGATCTTTTTTCTCTGGCGACCGCTATTACGCGATCCCAATGACGACATGGTCGCGGAGATCGCTGTCGCCAGCCAGGCCCGCGCGATTGTCACTCACAATGTTAAGGACTTCGCGGCCGTGTCCGGATTCGGCGTTCAAGTGCTCTCTCCCGGCAACTTTCTCGTTCACCATCTTCGGAGGCCCTAATGGCAACTCTCAGTCTGCGACTCCCTGAATCTCTACACCGGAAGCTTGCCGAAGTGGCTCAGAGCGAGGGTATCTCGCTCAATCAACTGATTAGCTCGGCAGCTGCGGAGAAGCTTGCCGCCCTCATGACCGAGGAATATCTTACGGAACGGGCCAAGCGAGCATCCAAGGCGAAGTTCAATGCGGCGCTGTCTCACATTCCGAAGGTGAAACCCATCGAAGGAGACGAGCTACCAGCGGTCTATGTCCGACGTGCAAGAAAGCGAGCTAGCTAGTTCCCGGCGAAAAAACGCATAAATGCTCAAGAGGCGGGGCGCGACCTCAAGTTTGAGGCTGAGCAATTGTTGGCTCGACGGGTGATCGTTGCTTCAACGAAGTCTGCGCAGGTGGATTTCGGCACTACTGGGCGCAGCTGCGCCGTACCGCTGATGCTTGTCATCGGTGGGGTTGCAACCAGTCGGCGATGTGCCGATCAGGCGTCGCGTGCAATCAGATGCCGAGCAACGACGAGTAGGTTGCACGCAAGTACGGATGCTGAGACATGCGCTTTGAAAGACGCCAGTCCACTCAATCGGCATCGCGTCAGGTCAAAGCCCCGCTTGAGAAAGGAAATGATACCTTCGATGCCGGCTCGGAAGTTGCGCAAGCATCGGTAGACCCATGTGGACTTGACCATGTCGGCGATTTCAAGGTGGCACTTCTTGGCAAAGGCCACGTCCTTGGTGCCAAGCTCCTTGATGTCTTCAAGGTTGGCGTGAGACACAAAGCCACCATCGAAAGTTGCTTGTCGAGGCGGCTTGCCGAATATCGCGCACTGTCGCTCGATCATGTTGACTGCCAACGTCGAGTCGGCAGGGTTGCCTTGCTCCACCACTACATCTGTAACAATTCCAGATGCCCCTGCCGTCAAGCATATCTTGTGTCCATACAACACATCGCGTCGGTCTTTGACGATGATGTCCGTATGCGGCTCAAAGATGGAAACTATCTTCTCCGTTGCCGGTACCGATTCGCCTCGAAGTACTCGTCGCTCAGTTTGCGAAACCACACGGCCCGTCAGCTCCACATTGCGGCGCAGTTCAGAGGCAAGCGACTGCGCTCTTGCAAGCTGCATGATGTCACCGACCTCAACCTTGTCGAGTCGCTCGGCAACCCGCTTTGCCTGTACGACGGTCTCTTGAGTGGCCTTGAGTAGGTCACGATACAAACCCTGTCTTTGGGACGCAGACTTGGCGTTGAGAATTTCCAACGCCCGTCGCTTGGCACGACGACTGCGGTCAGCATAGTTGATTGCAAAAGCTTCTTGTGCGTGGCCCATCAGTCGCGCCATGACCCGAACGCAATCGAACAGCAGTGACGAGTCGGTGGGATGATGAATGTTCGACTCAACGACGGTGCAATCGGTGCGTACCTTGTCTCCCGACTCGATGCGTTGCTCCACGGCGAACGTCACGATCTTACGATTGATGGTCTCCAGAGTTTTTGCGCGAATGTGCTTGATGGCTTTTTGAAGCGTTGACCGGTCCGGCGTGGTATCACCAATTCCCAAGCGACAGAACCAACGATAACAATTGGAATCGGCCAGGTGAAAAGCCAACTGTTCGTAGCCCCACCCATTCATCAGCTTGATAATCAAGGCTCGCAAAACCTGCTCGGCGCTCATGCCCCGACGTCCCTGGTGCGGTCTGGTTCCGGGCCGCACCAAGTCTCGGTGAACCAGCTCGGTCACGTCCGAGAGCTGGTCGAGCACCAGGCTTATCTGGATTAACTCTTTGGCATGCTTGTGGTTGATTGGGGCTGGCATCAAGGGCTGCTGTTGGCTTATCTTCTCGCGCATCGGGGTCCTGCTTTTTCAGTGGTTTTCGCGAATTCACCGAGAAAACAGTTGCCCCGACCTATTTATTTCCATGCCGCGCAAAAGAGAATTCAGTATCTTTCCTGCCCGATTCGCATTTTTCGCCGGGAACTAGCTAACTCGGCAATGAACTTGCCGGCTTTCCCTGCTGCAAGGTCGTTGCTGCCGCCTACAGTGGCTCGTCGAACTCGCTTCAATTTTACTGCGGGCGGCTGTCTGGCATTCCGAAACGTTTTCGTGATACTGTTTGGGCCGCAAGTTATTGCCAATCCGTTGGGCGGACAAGTTCAATACATGAAGCATGTGATTCTCCGTGACTGACCAATGTGCAAATCACCCTGCGAGAGAGGCAATCACCTCCTGCGCGAGCTGTGGGCGTGCCCTCTGCGACGACTGCTGGTTGCGCACGGTTGACCGTCAGCCCTGGTGCGAGCTGTGCATCCATCATCTTAAGTCCTCCGGGCGAAGTCTCGCCGTGGCGGTTCTATTCGTCTTGCTGAGCGTCAGCACCGGTACATTTCTTTGGCGTCGGGATAGCTCCCACCATCAAGAATACAGCCCATACTTCTGGAGCTCGTACTTTGTGCTCACCGTTGTTGGCGCTATCTACTTTGGCACGCGAAAGCCTAGACCCCACGGTTTTTCGGTGGAACAACGCAAAGGCCAATCCTCAGCGCTTGATGGGCGGGGACCACGGTTCCGGAAGCCGTTGCACACAAACTTGGCTCGCTCGCTTACCCTCGTCGCATCTCCGCTGTCGGGTTTGTGGACCTCGACCCTGCTGATCGCCTGCATGATCGCTGTGGCGTTGACTGTTCCACACCTGCTGCACCTGCCACGCTGGATCGCGGCTGAATGGGTTGTGCTCGCTTGGTGGTCCATCTGGGCTACTCTCCTCACGCTGTTGCTCTATCGCGGGTGGCACATCTCTGACGATCACGTGCTTGCGCTTCCGCGCACGATCTGGAACGACAAAGCCACCAGCTCTCGCGGTTCCAAGGTTGATTGGTGCGACCCAACAATTGGCTGCAGCGACGGAATCGGGTGTGGAGAGGCAATCTTCGCAGCGATCGTCGTTGCCGCATTGCTCGTTGTATCGTGGTTTGCGGTAGAATTTCTGGTACCGAGCCTCTTCTTCTTGATTTACTTCCTCGTTAGATCTTCGTTGGCTCGAATCGCAAATGATCGGCACGATTGCCAAGCTCACTTCGCCAAGTCGCTGTCTTGGGGCATCGTTTGGGCCACCCTCTACGCGTTGCCAATGGTCGCAATGATCTTCGTGGTTCACGAGTTTCTGCGGCACAGCTGCCCCACTACGTCGTTGCGCGTGCCGCCCAACAAGCGCTTGCAGTTGGCGGCTTTGCTTTCTGGAAGGTCGTGGTCAGCGGCGGCAGTGGCTACGCGACAATTTTACTGCCGCCGCTTGTGATTGCGTTACAATGCGTAGTGGCCGAATTGATGGGCCGCAAGTGAAGCAAAAGCAGTTAGATGGACCGGGCACACGATACACGGCGCCTCACTTTATCTAGGCCAGCTCCATGACATGAAGATATGGCTTATGCGAGAGTGAGAACCACGTTGCCTGTCTTGTGCCCCGACGCCACATACGTGTAAGCGGCGCGGATCTCGTCCAGGGTATACTTGCGGTCGATGATGGGGCGGAAACGACCCTCTTCGAGGAGCGAACGAACGAACGAGAAGTACTCCCCTTTGGCAACGGGTAGCGGGAACACTACTTTCCTGCCACGTAACGCCGGGGCCGCCAACGCCAGGACCGGATTCTGCCACCCAGGCCCCAATTCTGATGAGCTGTAGACACCGTTTGGTTTTAGCAGACGTTTGCATGCGCCGAAGGTGCTCTTGCCGACAGCGTCGAACACGTAGTCGTATGACGCAGCCTCGGCTTCCTGAACGAAGTCGCTGCGCTCGTAGTCGATCACTGTGACCGCACCGAGGGACTTCAAGAGCTCCAGGTTTTTTGTATTCCCCACGGCCGTTACGATCGCTCCTAGATCAACGCAGAATTGCAGAAGTGCCGACCCAATAGCACCAGTGGCACCATTTATAAGCACGCGCGTGGCAGGGCCTACAGTGCCGGCGCGTCTGATAAAACTGTACGCGTACCAACCACCCTCCACGGACGCTGCCGCTTCGTCAAAGCTCTGGCCTTCTGGCATGGGCCCCAAGGCGTCATTCACCGGGGCAACGATATACTCTGCGTGAGAACCGATGCCGAGGTCATTAATACCAAAGACCTTGTCGCCGACCTTGAACTGCGTGACCTTCGCACCGACCGATTCGACCAGCCCTGCGAAATCAGTCCCGAGCGTCTTCAATCTAGGCGAGAACAGCCCCGCCAAGAAGCGCATGAAGAATGGCTGAGCCGCGAGAAGTGCACAGTCCGTCCGGCTCACCGTGGCCGCACACACCCGAACCAAAACTTGTTCATCAGTCGGCGTCGGCCTGTCGATCTGGTCAACCCGAATTACATCCGGGGAGCCGTAGCGATCGCGCCGAGCGGCACTCATGCGATCAGTCCTCACAACGCTACGAATAGCACGGTTCGCCGGAGTTGCTACTACCGCTAAGCTCGGATTCCAGGTCCGCATAGTGGCCATCTAACAAGCGCTTGCAGTTGGCGGCTTTGCCGACTGGGAGGCTGTGGTCAGCGGCAGCAGTGGCTACGCATCAATTTTACTGCCGCCGCTGGTTGTTGCTGTATGATGCGTTATGGCTCACTTGATGGGCCGCAACTGAAGCGCAAGCCGGGCGGACGTCTCGATGGTCAAAAGCCGCCACAACCAGGTGGCGTCCAATACGGGAACACGTAAACCCTGCCGTCGCTGACCTGCATGTTCGCGGGGACCCATCCGCCATCCACACCGTAGCTTTGGCCGCTCTCAAGTGGGCTGTCAACAGTAACGACGGACGTATTGGCTCCCGCATCCGTTGCCCCCGGGTCCGCAGGGCTGTAGGAGACGGACAGCGTTGCCGTCACGTGAGCATCGGTTGTAATGCGCAGATCAACGATCTGTGCACCGTAATCGTTCACTAAGGCGAATGAAGCGTACTCGCCGTCCAAAGCCGCGCCATGCACCCGGAGCGCACCGCTGTCAACGATCGAGCTATCCGCCGCACACAGGTACATGACTATGTCCATTCTGGGAACATTCTGCAGCAGGCCACTGGGATTTGATGGGTCCGGCCAGGTATCTATACAGCCTGCGTCGGACTCCTCGACCAGGCTTCCTCCGAATTCCAGCACTATCTCCGGTGGATTCGGATTCGGGCTTGTTGCGTCGTTAAACCAGGCCGCAAGGGTCGCATTCGGATCCATAGAACCGCGGTATTGGTTGCCGTCGCCATCAACGACCGTGCCTGGTTCACTGCATGGTTGATAGGGGCAGTACCCCGATGTGCCACCGGTGCCTGGATTGCCGCCGTTTCCGGTATTCGTGCCGACGGAGCAACCGGCGTAACACAGCATAAGCGCCGCAAGTCCAAGTGCCATAGAGCGATGCAATGACGATTTCATGTCTCCTTGCTTTCTTCGTCGAAGCGCTTCGACAATGGAAACAGTTGGAAATTGACTTGAACGATTTGGACCCCCGATTTGCTCGCGTCAAATTCGTCCAGTAGCTCACGGCGGATCTCTTGAATTCGCCGCTTTATCCTTACGAGGCCAGTGGCGTCTACACTCAGTGTGATGGACGAGATGTCGCGGTCCGGCCGGGGTACGTCCGAGAGGGCTTGTGACGCCCGCCCGATCATGGCACGGTGAAAATTCGCGATCTGATCGCTGTTGGGTTCTAGACCAGTGTCCACTTGCTGATGGGAGGCGCGCAACTCGCCCGCATCGTCGCGGCGCAATAAGCCGAGCTGCTCCAGCGTTGCCAGCGCTTGCTTGGCTTCGCGCGCAAGAATTGGGGGCACCAGCCTCCGAGCAATCCATGTCGGTTCAGCCCGAAACGGGCGTGTCAGTGACAGTTCACGAATTGCGGGCAGGTACCAGTGTCGATGATACGCGTCAGTGGCATCGGCGAGCGCTTGCACGTCTTGATAGCGCCGCAGCCGACCCAGGCCAACTTGCGCATTGCGGCGCTCGGATGGATCGCTCGCTTGATTCAATACTACCAGCAACCGAAAATACTCCGCCGCATCGCCGGCTAAGCCCAATGCTGACGCAACACGTTTGGTTGTGGCCGGCGCCAAGTTCTTATGGCCGTCCATGACTGCCTTCAAAAAGCTCGGCGAGCTGAGCCCTGCGCGCCGCGCTAGGCCTCGATGCGACAGGCCGTGCTTCCTACGGGCCGAGTACACGTCCTTGAGATAGGCCCGGTAATCTTGATAAGAGAATATGTTGAGAAGCAAAGCACGAATACCCACGCTCTAAGCTTCTCAGATCTCAAGGATTTGGGCCAGTCGGGTACTCCAGATTTCGTACACCGCCGGTGTACAGGCTTGCCCAAGCCCTAGGGTACCAGCGTACTGAGGTGTCCACCGAGCTACATAAGGTTGCTCCCAGACGGCGTGGCGCCGCCCAACTCACGTTTGCAGCGGACGGCCAAGCTTTTTGTTGGGTCGACGCTGGCGCCAGCCGTAGCTTCGCATCCATTTTACGGCTGGCGCCTGTTGTGGCATTCTGCTTGGTGTTAGCGGGGCTGTTTGGGCCGCCACTGAAACGTAAAGCCGTTGGCCAGACGAGACCAGAAACGTTGTAAAATTGGATCTGACGCGGCACGCTCGCCTATCGGAGCCATGACACGCGAGAATACCGAGACCCAGAATTCTACCTTGCCAGGCATACGCCATTGGCGTATAGTTAGCCATGCGCTTCGTTGAGACTCCAATCTTTACGGAGCAGATTACCGTCACAATTGACGATCTTTCGTACCGCAAACTCGAGCTAGCTTTGCTGCTTCGACCCGAACAGGGTGCCCTCATCCAGGGATCCGGTGGACTTCGTAAGTTGCGCTGGGCAGGTTCGGGTCGTGGCAAGCGCGGCGGCATCCGTGTGATCTACTTCTGGCATCCTGAAGATGAGATCTTCTACATGTTGTACGGTTACCCCAAGAACGAACAGTCTGACCTGACGCTGGCTCAGATTCGAATCCTGCGTCGCTTGGTCGAGGAGCAGTTCAAATGAAGGACACTGAATTCGCGAAACTCACGAAGAGTATCAAACAGGCTGGGCGCATTCGACGAGGTGTCCAACGCCCTGGTCGCGCATTCGAATTTGCTCCTGACGACATCAAGGCAATTCGCCAGCGCCTTGGCAAATCCCAAACTGAGTTTGCATTGTTGATCGGTGTCAGCGCAGCCACTTTGCGCAATTGGGAACAAGGGCGACGTAGTCCCGAGGGACCGGCGCGCGCATTGCTCCGAGTCGCCGCAGCGCATCCTCGAATTGTTGCGCAAGCGTTGGCCGGGTAGTTGCACTCTGTGGGCGGCTGTCTATTTTTGTCCTGAATTTGAGGGACTTTCGCAGTTTTTTTGTTGTTCTATTTCTCACGGTACCGATGAGTTAGTCGAACCTTAAGGCCCAGAACTCATTCATCTTGAGTCAAGTTTTCCCGATGCCGTGTTTCGGGTCGGGCCCCGAGAAGTCCCGTTAGTGCATTGCATCAGTCTGGATTAGTTCAGCTTTCCGCAACATGCGGCGGACGCTCACTGAATAAACCCTTGACTCTGTCCAGGGTGCTCAGTGGCGCTTGCTCCTCGTCCGGAGCCGCGCTAGGCGGTATCAAGGATGGGCGCACGGGCTCCTTCAGTACCTTGTCGATCGAATCTAATCGTGCCGCCACCGATGCAGTCAATTGAGGGAAGGCTAAGGCCACGCCGGTAGCCACTGTACTTGCGCCGATTGCGGTAGCCCAGCCCAGCGGTCCCAAGGGACGGCATCCAAAGAATTGGCTAAGGCCCGGTATTTGAACAATTGCGGCGAGCAGCGCACTCGAAGCAAGACTGGTAACTACCACGGGTCGAGTGAAACCACCGGATGCGATGGTCTGACCCAATTGCGTTCCGACGAGGGCCAACAATCCAACGGTGCGTGCCCGATCCGCGGTACCCGTCAATCGAGCGAATGTCCAAGCGGAACCGGCCCCAAATGCCGTAATGAAGGCCCTGGTGGCTATTTCTCGATTCAACGGGCGACCGAGAGACGCATCCGGGCCCTCCTGTGCCAGCGCTTCGTAGCGATCACGAGGCGGCGGACGCAGCGCGATTGCCATGGCCGGCGCAACATCTGTGAGTAGATTCACCAGTAGCAATTGCCTGGGCGAAAGCGGAGGACGTCCGTCAACGAGGCCAGCTCCCAGGGTGAACCCGATTTCGCCCAAATTGCCACCCACAAGAATCGACACGGCGTCGCGAACCGATGCCCACATGGCGCGACCTTCCGTAATTGCCTCCGCGAGCGTATCGATTCTTTCATCCGTGAGCACCACGTCGGCGGCACCCCGAGCAGCGCTCGTGCTGAGTTCACCTAAAGCAATTCCCACATGGGCCAATCTGATGGCGGGCGCATCGTTGGCACCATCGCCCACCATGGCTACCACACGGCCGGCGCGTTGAAGGGATCGCACAATTCGAGCTTTCTGAGAGGGTGTTACTCGGGCAAATACGCCCACTTTACTTATGATTGCGTCTAATTCCTCGTCGTCCATTAGTTGTAGTTCAGTCCCCGATATAATCCGTCGATCTTGAATTAGTCCAAGTTCTCGGGCGACTGTAGCGGCCGTTTCCGGGTGATCTCCTGTAATTAACAGCGACTCGACGCCTGCCAAGCGGATTCGTTCAAGTGCAAGTTTAGCATTTGGGCGAATCGGATCAGAAAAAGCTGTAATTCCAATTAGGCGCAGCCCCTGCAACGATTGCAGATCTACCTCTTGTCCAATTTCAACCTCAGATGTCGCAATCGCCAACAGGCGCAAGCCTCGCCGAGCCAGCCGATTGACAAGGTTTCTCAGGGTATCGCGAACGGACTCATCAAGTTGCGTATCAACCTCGTCGATTCTCCAATGCGATGACATTCGCAATACGACTTCGGGTGCGCCTTTAACCTCAATTCGGCGCGATTCTCCGGAGGTTCCCAGCACTGCGTGGTAACCCCGACCCGGTTCATAGGCAAGCTCCTGCTCGCGTTCCCATTCGATCCCCTCGACATCGACTGCGATGCCGGCTGCGTTGGCTGCTCGGAATAGCGCCGCGTCCGTGGGGTCATTGTGAGCCAGTGAATACCGCGGGTCCGGTGCCGCGCGAATTGCACTGGCCAATACCTGCCGCTCGACACTCTCGAAATTCTCAATTGAAATTAGCGATGGACCTCGAGTGATTCCGATGAGCTCGAGGTGTCCCTCGGTAATGGTTCCGGTCTTATCAATACAAAGCGTGTCTACTCGACCCAGAGCTTCGATACATCTGGGGTTGCGCACTAGGGCTCCCCGGGCTGACAATCGGCGAGCCGCGGCTAATTGTGCCGCCGTAGCGAGCAAGGGCAGACCTTCCGGAACCGATGCAACGGCCAGACTCACGCCAGCCGGTACCAAGTGTTCGACACGTCGGCCCCGCAGTAATCCCGCACCTACCAATCCGAGGCCAGCCCCCAGCGCCACAGGAGCAGTCAGATTGATGAGAGACAGGAGGCGCTGCTCGACGCCGCTGGGGGGAGCGATTCTCCCAACAATCGAGCCGCCGCGGGCAGTTTCCGTATCGTTTCCAGCTGCCACGACAATTGCAGTCACGCGACCCGCGGCAATCGTGGTGCCCGCATAGATCATTGAGCTTCTGTCGGCCAGCGCGGCCTGAAAGCAAGGCCGCGCATTGCGCTCGACCGGCAGCGACTCTCCCGTGAGGCTTGAGGTATCAACCTCGACAGATTCTGCATGTAAAATGCGGCAATCAGCCGGAACTACGTCACCACTGGTTAGCGCAATGACGTCCCCCGGGACCAAATCTGTGGCTTCGACTCGCAGGATCTTCCCTTCACGATGAACGGTTGCCTGTCTCCTCACTACGGCGGACAGATCGCGGATTTGATGTTCGGTGCGGAATTTCTGAACCCCTCCGACGCAAGCGTTTAGCACCACGACGGCACCCACCATTACGGCATCCGCGGTGGAACCGGCTACTGCAGACAGACCAGCTCCTGCCGCCAAGAGCGGGGCTAATGGATTGAATAACTCGTCGGTGATCGACTCGACTAACTCGAATAGTGGTTTCTTCTTCCGAATACTCGGGGCTCGCCGGTCATTAACTTGCGACCGAGTAAGGCCCAACTCTGATGTCTGTAGGCGGCGCATGACACCCTTGACGTGCAGGACGTGCCAAGGCACCCGATCGCGGGGAGGCATGGATGGTTGTCGAGCCAGAGTGCGAGCGGCCCTCATTCCATTCAACATTGAAATAAGAGTGGCCGTATTGACAGCGTTAACTACCCGGCGAGACGTCAACGGCAACAGGCCCCCGGCTGACACAAGTGTTCCCATGGTTGCAGCAGCCAACGCAATATTCACGCTCTGTTTTGCAATCTGCCGTGCGGTTACGGTTGCTGCAATGATGAACTCAACGTCGGATAGATCGGGCCCGCAAATGATGTGGGCGCCCCAAGGCGAAGGCCGATGTTCGAGCAGCAGGCCAATGCCGCAATCCGAAGCGCGTAGCGCGTCTGGTTGATTGGAAGCAAGCGTGCAGACAACATAGCCCTCACTTTGAAGCCGGATGACAGTATCCACCAGTTGTCCGCCGGTTGCGATTCGGTCGTCGGCGGACAAGCGTTCCAGTACCTCCGAGTTTTCTGAGGCAACGAAGACGCGCATTTCCGCTCGTTGCGCCGCTGCGACAAGTTCCTCGAGACCGGTATGCGGCTCGAGTTCGACGGCACCAATTGCTACGCGCGCCCCTAAATGCCGCAGTTCGACGATCAGATTACCCGACTCAGCTAGATCGGCCGCGTGCAATGAAAGCGCATCGGATATGTCGGGCGAAAGGCCCAAGGGTTGAATCGACCACTCTCCATCTTTTTGAGTCTCTAGTGCGTGATCCGCGTCGAATATTTCGGTCAGCCTGGCTCGCGTATCGCCGAGATCATAGTTCTCCAAGCATTCGAACTCGTGCAAAGTATATCGACTTTGCGACACTACGTCCTCGGCCAGCACCAGGCAATTGGTACGATCCAGACGTCTCAGCGCGCGGGGATCGACGACTAGCGCGTTTCGATTGGCAAGAGTGCGTCCCAACTCCGCGCAGAACACGTCTCGTCCCAACTGCGCAGGTTTGGGAATTCCGCCGTAGAGCGCAGCGCCGGCACGGCGCCAACTACGAGTCGTCAAAAAACTGAACAAGAAACCCGTGAGCGAGACCATCCAAGCACGGTTCGCGTATTCTTCGATGGGTCCGCGCGGCAGTGGGAAGGCACGGCGAGAATAGTCTCGCGTGATATCCCCATGGTTGGCCGGCTCAGCGCAGAGCTCAGGCTCGCGTCGCTTCCACACTTGGTGTCTGGCGCGGGCTTCGCGCAAAAGCACAGTTTTATGCAGGGCGTCGGCGGCCGACGCGATGGGTCGTTGCGCAAGGCCGTTTCCGTACGCAATCGCTAAACTTAGTACGACATCGGTACGTTCCGGGCCTAACGTGTCGTCAATGCGTTTTCGCCAACGTTCGGACGACTTTACGACAGTCAATGTGCTGGCTATGGCGGCTCCACTGCGTGATGGCGCAAGGGGTAGTGCACGCAGTACCGATCCAATCAGTAGCCCGACGACATCGGCTCCCAATTCAACGGCCAGGCGAGTGAGAGTCTCGACATCAGCTGGATGTGGCGTCGGGGCTGCGCTAAACTGAGCAGCGGCGCAGCAGGCTTCATGTTCGGCTAACGTTACCGCCTCTTCGATGATTTTCGGGCTGGCAATTCCACTTTGGAAAGCGATAACAACTCTACGGGTATGTGGATTGACTTCGACCCACTGAACACCAGGCAACTTAGATAAATGCTTCGAAGCCGATTGGCGAAAGACGATCAACTCTTCTGAATCGAGATCACGCAATTCCAAATGGGCCCGGTTATCACCCATCCACATTCGTCGTTTGCGCCGACCAAACAGCGCCACAGCTCTGCCAATACCTTCGCGAAGCGTCATCTGCGTCGGCCGTTTTGACACGGCTTTAGTCCAATGGTGAGGTGCCGCCCGATAGTAATGCCAGGTGTGTCCAAGTGGTTGAAAAAAATACAAGTATTTTCAAATAGTTATGATTGCATCATAAGGCTGCTAAATTTAACGACCTAATGAGCCGTTCACTGTCGTATGCCCCCGCTTGGTCCAACGACGTTAGCAGTGACCTCGACAACGACCCTGTTGTTCGGCAGTGCTAACGCGCTTGGCGAGGTTGCGGTCGGTGACAGTGGAAACAGCGACGAGTCGATATGGCGCGTGACCGACGTCGTCAATGGTATTTACCAATTCGACGACAATGGCCAGTACAGCGGACAGCGGGGCCCAGATGGCGAGCACTGTGCCTATGACATTGGTGATGTGCTAGCCCACGAGTTTGGGCATTGGTTTGGCCTACCTGATGATCCTGCTGACCCCACTGCCATCATGTATCCGTACTTCGACCCGGGCGAAACTCGGCGAAAGAGTCTCAGTGACGGCGACAAACAGGCGCTGATTGACCTCTATGCCAACAATGCCAGCGACGACCACAAGCCAGCCTCTTGCAGCGTGGGCGTTATCCCGAGCCGATCACGTCCAGCCATCTACCTCTGGGCCGGAATTGGACTCATAGGCGTGTCGCAGCTGCTGCGGCGGCGCCAGGTTACAGTGGCCGTTGAATCAGCCAAATTGCCAGTGGCCCAGGGGCCGCTAGACCCTAATGACTTGCGAATTTAGTTCAAAATCGGCCGCAGATGTTTAGCGAACTCGAAAACGGTCGTTTCTATAGACTCGAGGGTAATGAGACATGATGTCAGCCAAGAAAACAGCCGAGCCGTTGCCAAAACGCGAAGAACGCATGGAAGCGCAGTTCACGCGTGTTCAGGAAACTGTGGGCAGCGGAGAGCACGCCCACCAAACGCATCGACGCGAGTACGCTCGATACAAGGTTGAGCTCGATGTAAGCCTAGGCAGTGACCACAATTTCTATGTCGGCTTTGTGGAAAATATGTCAGCTGGCGGCGTCTTCATTGCAACCCACATGCTAAGAGCGGTTGGTGAAGTCTTCGATCTGTCCATTCATGTACCCAGCAGCGAAGCCATGATCAGCGGAACGGGTGAAGTTAGGTGGGTACGAGAATATTCTGAGCGAAGCAATGTTCCGCCAGGAATGGGGGTGCGCTTCATTCACTTGGAACCGGGCAGCATTGAGGCGATCGAACAATTCTTGGCACGGCGCGAACCAATTTTCTTTGACGACGATTAGGACTACTCAGGCTTGACGATATGACCTACTAGTCGGCCTGCGCTGGCCTGCTCGCCAGGCCAAAACTACGCTCAATCGGTCCTTGACGGCCTGCTCGATGGATGGCTGAATTTCGGCCCCCTCCAACGGAGGATGGCCCATGAAGCGCACTTTTCAACCGAGCAACACCAGCCGCCTTCGCACCCACGGTTTTCGCAAGCGTAATAGCACCCGCGGCGGCAAAAAAGTGCTCAAGAATCGTCGTCGGCGCGGTCGCTGGCGGCTCGCCGTAACCGCATACCAGAAGTAACCGGTGCAGAGCGGCTAATTTTGGGTGGATTATCCAAGGAACAGCGAATCCGTCGGCGTTCAGACTTTCAAAGGATTCAGGGTCAGGGTCAGCGGCTGCAGACACGGCATTTCGTATTTATTTTTGCGAACCGCCCTGCCGGCGCGCTGCCCGATAGTGGGCCTCGTTTAGGAATTGCGGTCTCGCGCAAAATCGGCAATGCGGTCGTCCGTAACCGCGTCAAACGCTTGGTAAGGGAAGCTTTTCGCGCGACGCGCAGCCAATTTGGTGACCGGGTTGATGTCGTCGTGATCGCCCGTTCATCCCAGAGTCCCTGGGGGCTTTCCGACGTGACGTCCGAATGGAAAGCTGCTTCCGACCGAATTATGCGGCTCGTTACGCGTCTTGTCCTGGCACGTCCCGCCTAAACAACACAAACTGCTCCCGGCCCAATGTTGGCCCGACTCTTTATTTTGCTAATTCGTGTGTATCAGTGGACCTTGGCACCGCTGTTTGGAAACGTGTGCCGTTTTGAACCCTCCTGCTCTAGATACGCAATTGAGTGTATTCGCATCCATGGCCCGTTCTTGGGAACATGGCTCGGGTTTCGGCGTGTCCTCAGATGCCACCCCTTCAACCCAGGCGGCCACGATCCTGCTCCGCGGCGCCGTCGGCATTCAACCGAGGACATGACGTCCTCTGGCCGACTGTTACCCACGGAAATGCATTGTGCGAAGGCCATTGAACCTCGTGCAGTCGATTGCCCAGAGATTTTCTGAACCATATGGAACGTAAGGGAAGTTTGTTTCGGTGGATATTTATCGGTCTTGCCATCTATTTGGCTCTGAATTTTGGAAAGAAGTTCTTCGGCGGCGAGGACAAGACCGAGCTTCAGCCATTGACGCAAGAGAGCCGTCGTTTGCCGCAGGTTCGGCTGCCGGAGCGAACCTGTGATCTTCGGACTGAACGCTTTACAGCGGTCCTTAGCTCGCGGGGAGCATCGCTCAAACACTTTCAGCTGACTACGGCCAAGTATCAACGTAAAGGCACACCGATCGACTTAGCTACTACGCCTGATATGGAACTGCGTCAGCAATTGCGCACGAATTTGCGCAATGAGGCGGTCTTGCCACCTGCCGATCCGGGTTGGCAAATCGACTTTGATAGCGTTGACTACCAACTGGCCAATAGCGACGGCAAAAGCTGCACATTTCACTATCAGGACGCCAAGGTCGATATTGTAAAGCAGATCCGCGCGACACTGCGCCCTTACGAACTCGAAGTTGAGCTGACGGTCAAGAATCTCGATTCAGCCAAGCGACTCCATGCGCTGGTTGTCGATACGGTAGCTTGGCGAACTCAGCATGAAGTTACCGCCGGCATGTTTCGGGTGAGCCCATTTTTGACTCACGTTGAATGTGTGGGACTGGACGGCAAGGCGACGAGATTGCAGTCCAATAATTTCGAACCCGATGATTTCAAGAAACCCCCATTCGCGGTCGGGCCCCTCAATCCAGGCGATTTTTATCAGTGTCAGGGTTCCGTAGACGTTGCCGCCGTTTCCAACGCCTATTTCTCGCACGCGCTGGTGCCTGAACGTTCGCCGGAGAACCTATCCCCGGTAGGTCAGCTGCAAATCGAGGACTATTGGGATCCCAGCCATTTCCGGAAGCGAACGGACGACCCCAATCTCGCCAGCGCATACCGGGCGCGTCTGGCCTATCCAGCCAAGGATTTGGAGCCTGGCGAGTCGGCATCTTACTCGGTACTGTCCTACATAGGCCCGAAGGAGCGCAGGGTACTTTCGGCTGCTGGAGGTGGGCGAACGCGATTGAGCGAGCTGATAGACCTGGGCTTTTTCGCCGTAATTGCCAAGGTACTGGTGGGGTTCTTGCTCACCGTGCACGGTATCGTGCCCAACTGGGGCGTTGCCATCATCATTCTTACGCTAACGGCTCGCACCCTGTTGTTTCCCCTCGCAATTCCCTCGATTCGCAGCATGATCAAGATGCGCGAGCTCAAGCCGGAACTTGATGCGCTAACGGCCAAGTTTAAGGATGACGCCCAGGCTAGAGGCCTCGCACAAATGGAACTTTGGCGCAAACACAAGGTCAACCCGCTCAAGGGCTGCCTTCCGCAATTGGCCTCAATGCCAGTTTGGTTTGCGCTTTACACCACGCTTCAAACAGCGGTCGAGCTGTATAACATTCCGTTCTTGTGGTTTCCTGACTTATCAATGCCTGACCCATTTTTCGTCTTGCCATTTATCATTGGCACGACGTCTTTTGTACAACAGCGTATGATGCCCATGCAAGGTGGCGACCCGGCGCAACAAAAAATGATGCTCTACATGATGCCGGCGATGTTCACTGTCTTCATGTTGTTCTTGCCTTCGGGCCTCGGTGTCTACATGTTTACCAACGGGGTTCTTGGCATTATTCAACAACAGACAGTTGAATGGCACGTGCGTCGCACGTCCCAGTTGTCACCCCCACCCACTACGGCAAGCAATAAGCCCAATTTAAGTAACAAGCCTCGGGCTCAAGCTTTGCCCCGCAAAGGAAAGGTCTGAGAGTATGACCAATGGAAACGAAACACCCATAGTTGCCGATGCCGACGAAGAAGCCTCCGAAGTGCCGGCCCAAACAGAACAAGAAGACCAAAGGTCCGGCGGTCATTTCCGCCGCGGCCATTCCCGCCGGCGGCCAAATCATCAGCAGCAAAACGACCAGTCATTCTTTGAGGGTGACGAGCGCGCACAAGAGGCGCTGCAATTCGTATCGACTGTACTTCAGCAGATGGGAATGGATTGTATGGCTCGACTCTGCCGGCCCCGCGAGGAAGAGGAAGAGGGCCAACTGCCAGAAATTGTTGTTGAAGTGTATGGGAGGGATTCAGGGCGAATTATCGGAAAAAGAGGCCAAGTGTTAGGGGCGCTTCAGTTTCTAACCCACCGAGCGGTCAACCGACCTGGAATCGATCGTCGGCATGTGGTGGTTGATGCCGAGGGCTACCGCCTTCGCCGTGAGTCCACTTTGGCCACCATGGCCAAACGACTGGGGCAGCAGGCCGTGGACGAGGGTAAAATCATTACCTTCGAGCCGATGAATCCGCGCGACCGTCGCGTCGTCCATCTAGCACTCGCCAAGTTTGAGGGTGTTATCACCAAAAGCGAAGGTGAGGGCGACGAGCGTCGCGTGCAGATCATTCCGGTGCGCCGGTAGCTGAGCGAAGGCTTCTTACCCGGCATGCCAACTTGAATTGAAAGGACCTAATCATGATCGTGAAATCCGTGATGAGAAGTCTCTCGCCAGCCGTCGCCCTGTGTTTGCTGGCAGTGGGCTGCGGCGGGCCGAAGGCAGTGCGCGGTGAAGATGTTGCCGGACTCGACGATCAGGCCATGAGTACTGGGCTCGACAAGCGCGACCTGCAGAAGTTATTGCATCAAAACATGGATGCCCTTCAAACTTCGGCAGTGGTTAAACGGTGGGAAGGCGAAAATCGCCCGACAGTCGCCGTCATGCCGCTGCGCAATGAAACCTCTGAGCACATTGACGGCGAGCTAGAAGCCTTGGTCAGCGACGTTGAAACGATTCTGGTCAACGCGGGCCACGTTCGCGTAGTCAGTCTTGAGCGGCAAGGCCAAGTGATCGAGGAAGTTCGCAAACAATACGGTGACGCCTTCGATCCGGCAGCCATTTCTCGCTGGGGTAAGCAAGTCGGCGCTCGCTATTTCTTCACCGGCAAGGTCTTTACCTCCGACGAACGCATGTCGGGTGAACGTCGAGTTCAGTACTTCTTGTTCACCCAAGTGCTCGACGCAGAAACCAGCGATATCCTGTTTCAGTACAAGAGCTCATTGACCAAAGCGATTGTTAAGTAAAGCGAGAGTGACTGCCCAGCAATCGCAGAGGTCGCAGAATTGCTGGTTAGCCATCCTATGCCGAGCTGGCGTGCGGTTAAATCAAGTTTTCAGAAAGCCGTTGTCTGGGCCAGGACCCAGACAACCCACACCATCAAAACGTCGGAACGGACGAGCGGGTCACCAACGAAACCAGGCGCACGGCGTGCCGGCGATTCAAATAGGAACGGCAAACATGGCCTCAGCGGCTGGGAGAAGCCCCATTAAATCTGATAATCTAAGGCACGGCATGTCAACTTCTCAGGCTAAATTGGCAAGATTAGCGGTACCGGTTAGCAGGACACGTACGCGGCTTTCTTCTTTGGTTTTCTGCGGCACGCTTACGTTGGGTTGCGCCGATCACGCCAGCCACACACTGCGGGCGCGCACGGCGCTCGACGCCGGGCAGTCGGAGCAGGCGGTGCAATCTCTCAATAAAGAGCTCGAGGTCGATCGCGCCGAAGACGTGCCGCCCAAGGTCGAATCGGATAAGGTCCTGTTGCTGCTGGATCGCGCGATGGTGCTCAATCAGCTTGAGAAGTACCAGCTGGTGTCGCGCGATCTGGAAATTGCCGACAAGCAGTTGGAGATTCTGGATTTCAAGCGGGGCACGCAGGATGAAATCGGCAAATACCTGTTTTCCGACCAAACCGGGCCCTACCGCGCCCCAGCCTACGAGAAGCTCCTAGTAAATACCGTCAATATGCAATGCTACTTGGCACGCGGCGACCTTGGCGGGGCCCGGGTAGAAGCGCGACGTCTGAGCGTGCTCGAGCGATATTTTCACGACACCAACGATGCAGGTCAAACACTAATGGGCCCCGGTGATTATCTGGCCGGTTTCATTTTCGAAAAGAGCGGACAACCGCAGGAGGCCCTACGCTACTACGATGACGCGCTTTCGCTCGGCAAATTCGACAGTCTAACCGACGCCGTCATGCGCCTCTCGTCTCAAACGTCGTTCAAATCGCCCAGGTTGGAAAAACTGATAGCACGTGCCGCCGATACCAAAGAATCTGCCAGCGCAGCTGAGTCAGCTGAGATACTCGTTATCATCAATTACGGTCGCGTGCCGGCCAAAATTGCGGAACGCATTCCGATTGGGTTAGCGCTGACTTTCGCTTCGGGCGCAATCAGTCCGTTCGATCAAGACCGCGCGAATCGATTGGCGGCACAGGGATTAGTCACCTGGGTCAATTTCCCTACCCTGGGAAAGCCGCATGGCCAATATGATCGCCCGGGGTTCGCGGTGGATGGTAAAATACAGAACTTAGACGAAGCGCTGGCGGTCGATGTTGCTGCGAGTAAGGCTTGGGATTCTGTCAAAGGCACGGTGGTAGCGTCGGCTATTACTCGGATGGTTACGCGCATCCTCGCCGGTCAAGCTGTGCAAAAGGCCACCGGCAATGGGCTGACTGGATTTCTTCTAGGTCTCGGCACGCAGGCGACCATGACCGCCACCGACACGCCGGACACTCGTAGCTGGTCAACACTGCCTGCACGAATTGCGATGGGTCGATTGCGCGTGTCACCGGGCAAACACACAATTGAACTAATATCCCGCGGTGTGAGAAAGCACCTCACCGTTAACCTTGAACCCGGTGGTTGGACGGTAGCCATGCTCACGGTATTGAGATAAATCTATTTCGAATGTCAATTACCCGTCACAGCTTGTCCATTCAATCTGCGGGATGATTTACTGGCGTCACGGCACGGAAACGCGTGTTCCACTCAGATACCAAGCCGTTGACTCTCGACGGTCAAGCGTTAACTCTCAGCTGGTTTGCATTGCCACTGGGTGTCCTGGTCCAGCGAATTTTCAGGGGCAAATGTGCATAGATTTCTCCCCCAATTCGTCATCAAGTTGAGCCAGTTTGATCATGGTCGCCGCGGCAGCGATTGATGAGGCCTCACTTGTCTGGAGCGTGAATTTCAACAAAAATACTTGTGACACATAAGCAGAACTCTGTACTCTGTTAAGGCAATACCTCGAAGGGTGCTCAAATGGCTTCAATGAACCGGGCGGTGCCTGGGGGCAGTACGTCTTGTACTTCGTTCTACACAATGCGCGCGATGCTCGGCCTCGGGTTGCGTTGGCAGATTGATTGAAAGTGAATTCCAAATGGGATATTATCGCAAAAACCGCATGATGTTCAAGCGATCCTCACTACTTCGCGCAGCCCTTTTGGCAGTTGCTCCTTTGGCTTTTACAGCCTGCATCTCGGGCGGTCGGACTCAAGGCTATCCCCTTTATCCGCCCTCCGAACCGCCTCCCGCCCAAGAGCAGTTGGCACACTTGTTGGGTTACGTGCAGGTCGTTGACGGCCGTGACGTGTCATCGCTAGGAACGTCATTCGATCTGCTGCCTGGGTGGCACGTGGTGCAAACGCCGTCACAATGGGGTCACACTGAACTCAATGCCGGAGGCGTGGCCTGGAACACGGGTCACCTTACGTACAAAATGCAGATGAAGGCTGGGTACTCGTATGTCATCAAGGTCGAAATTGAGAAGACCGGTGGAATAACGTACAGGGGCGGTGCCCACGCGTATGAAAGCGATGGGCGAGGTGCCGTGACGCAAACATTTCATCCGATAGCTAGCCACCCATGAACTCATTGGGCCAAAGCCCGCCACTTACCCGCCCATCAAATCGCGATAAGCCTGCTGATCGTGATACATCCTGAAAAATACGCGGTGCTTGCTGTCGTGGTACTCGCGCACTCGGCCGCCGGTCGCGTTGATGCGCGAGGCGACGCGGCTCATTTTCGCCATGGCTTCCGATAACGACGGATATTCGCCGGCGGCGGTTGCGCCGAGCATGGCGGCTCCGAGCAGGACGGCTTCGTCGGTTTCGGGCAATAGAATGTCGCAACCCGTGACATCGGCGTGTTCACGTAGGAAAACTGGGTTTTTAGCGTCGCCACCGGTTACGGCTAGTGTTGTCACAGTGTAGCCGTGAGTGTTCAGAGTCTCAATGATATGTCGCGTGCCGTGCGCGACGGCTTGAATGGTGGCGAGGTACAAAATGGCTAGTTGATCAACCGTGTCGCTGAGTCGCAAACCGCTGACCATGCCGCGCAATGCAGGGTCGGCGCGCGGGGAGCGGTTTCCGTGGTGGTATGGAAGCACGTGCAAGTCGCGGGTGAGTCCCGCAGGAAACTCGGCGAGCGACGCAAGTGCACTCAGCCGGTCATTGAGTAATGCATAAACAGTCAAACCGAGTGTTTCTGCTGCATGACGAAGCTCGGCCCCGCGGGCATGCGAGTCTATGACGTGATCGATAAGAGCGCCCGTGGCAGATTGTCCGCCCTCGTTGAGCCAGAGTCCTGGTATCATTGCGCTAAAGTAGGGGCCCCAGATGCCGGGGACGAAGCGGGCCTCTCGCGAGACGGCCATGTGACAGCTGGACGTGCCGCTGATCAGAGCGATGCGATCGTCGAAGGATTCGGCAGTTAGAGTGGGTTCGCCTTCGGACATGCCTAATAATCCGAGGCCGCCGGCATGCGCGTCGATAATTGAGACTCCCACGGGAATGCCCGCAGCGAGGCCGAGTTGCGCTGCGGCTGGCTCGGTTAATTCCCCGAGTTTACCGCCGAGCGGGCGCACGTCTTGGCCAATGCGGCGCGCGTTGTCTTCTAGCAATTCCGAGCAGATCGGCGGCTTCGAAAAAGCGGTTCGACCAGGCGCCGCGGCCTTGGTTTTCGTGCCCCAGATAGGTCCATTTGCAGACTAGGCTGCAATGCGATCGCACATCTTTGTCCGGTGGCGCGGACCGTGAGGTAATCCGGCAAATCGAAGAATCGCCCGGCGCGCTGCCAATTCTGCGGTAGGTGTCGCTTGAGCCAGAGTAGTTTTGGCATCTGCATCTCGATGGAGATGCGTCCACCGACGTAACGCAAGACCTCGTCATTGCCGGAGTTGATGATTTCGGTCTCGATGGCGGCGCGATGATCCATCCAAACGATGATGTTTTGGGTCTCGTTCCCACTTGGACTCACGGACAGTGGGCGGTCGTCGCCGTCGAGGGCCACCAGGCTACAAGTGGCGTCAAAACCAATCCCGGCAATGTCATCACCTTTTACGGCCGCAGCGACGAGCGCGCTCGCTGTGACTGATACCGACGGCACGCCAGATGTCTTCCGAAGACTGTTCGACGAAATCCTCCGCAGGTCGATAGATTTCAATGGGCTCGCTCGCGCGACCGAGCAGGCGACCCCGTTCATCAAAAACCCCCGCCCGAGCACTGCCCGTTCCCACGTCAATTCCGAGAAACACCGTCATTGAGCGGGTATCTTATCCAGCGGCTCGAAGAACAGGAAGCCTTGAGGCCTGGAAGGCTGTTTTTATACTGAAAAGCAACCGGGTTTGCTCTCGGTGTCAATGTAGGTAGTTGCCGGTAAAGAACTCGGAAGTCCGAAAATACCCGGTAAAACGCAGCGCGCAGGGTCGGGGTGTCATTCGACTAATTATACGTCGCCGTGAATGACAGCGTGGGAATGAGCATCGATATTTCGTCCGACGTACCGTTGCTATCGTACTTAGCCTTGCAATAGGCGATGCGAAAATCAGGGCCAATCGACCAGTTATCGCTGATCCAAAAATCATAGCCTACGCCGCCCATGAATGATGGTCCACTCGGGTTGCCACGGTCGATAGTGTTACCTCCGATGCTAACTGAAACCTGACTATACCCAAGCAATGCGTGCAGATTGAAACCTCTCGTCGGAATGGGATAAATCGCAGTAAAAAGTCCAAAGGTAGCAAGATTGAGTGACACATCCGAAGTGTCTTCTGACAGACCGCTTCCGTTTCGCTTGACTGTGGGATTAGAAATTCCGTGATAGACAAATGCTCCACCCAAGACGAAACCTGGCACCGGCGAGCCGCCAATCATTACGTCAAACATGAGGGCGGTACCCGACCATATGTACTGAGGCTCACCGGTTATGTTTTCCGTCGCTTTCCCGGGACCTAGGCCCAAGGACGTGCGCAAGTAGAAACCATCGTGCAAGTGACGGCCCGGATCGGGAGCCTTCGGTGGCATTAGCATTACCGTCGGGGGAGGCGGAGGCGGATAGGCTGGTGGCGGGGGCGGAGTGTATGCAGGCGGTGCCGTCTGGGGCGCTGCCGCTCCTGGCGGCGGGGCTTCGGCTGGCGGAGGGGCCTCGGGCTGCGCCAGGGCTGCCGTTGTTATTGAAACCACCAATCCACCCATGAGACTTTGAAACATTCGTGTGTTCATATAAGCACCCAACTTTCGCTTTAGTCCCCTGTATCGCAATTTTCTCACCGGCGTCAAGTCCTGTCCTGAGGCCAGGATCTGATGAAATATCCCGGGGTTCAACCCGTATTGTCAAGTTCAAGACCATTTCTGCTAATCCACTCTTCCGGTTCGATCCAAATCGAGATATCGTGCAGCTATGACCCAACTGAGCCGCTGCCCTCGTCGAATTTCAAGAGCTTTCAACCCAGGACTTCATGGCTGGTCAATTCTGGCTTTGGGCGTCATAAGCACAATTAGCTGCATTGAGACTAATCAACCGCCCCCGGCGCCATCTCCCATTACGGTGCCGCCCGTGGCCTATGAACCGGCTATATCCCCTCAGGCAATTGCCGCTCCCTCTGCGACTGTGGCGGCCGCGCCGGTTGCCAAGGGGCCACTATTTGCGGAAGACCTGAAGTTCCTTGAAGATCACGGCCCGGTGATACAGCTCGAAACGGCGGAACATGGTATTTTAGCACTGTCCGCGAAGTATCAAGGCCGGGTCATGACCAGTGCCGTAGCCCGCGACGCCGCCAGCCTCGGTTACATCAATCGGCAGTTTATCATCGATGGCAAAACGGGTACACCGTTCGACAACTACGGCGGGGAAGATCGCTTTTGGCTTGGGCCCGAGGGGGGTCAATATGGCCTGTACTTTGCCAAGGGCAAATCATTCGAGCTTGCGAATTGGCAGGCCCCCGCGTCACTACAAGAGGGGCCCTGGGAAGTCGGCGAAAAGTCAACTACATCAGTAGTCTTTACGCGCGCCATCAAACTTAGCAATCACGCCGGCACCGAATTTGAGCTCGAGGTCAAACGCACCGTTCGCGTATTGACCAATCAAGAAGTACTCTCGCGCCTTTCGGGTGTTACCACGCTCGGAGCCGTCAAGTGGGTCGGTTTCGAGACAGTCAATCAAATCACCAATAAGGGGAAGAAAGCCTGGACCAAGAATGAAGGGTTGCTCAGCATTTGGATACTGTCCCAGTACAATCCTGCTTCCGATACCAATGTCGTCATCCCCTTCGCGAAAGAAGCACCGGGCGAAATCGTGAATGACCGATACTTTGGCGTGGTTCCCTCTGACCGGCTGCATGTATTTGCCGATCAGGGCTTTTTGACATTCCACTGCGATGGCGCGCTTCGCAGCAAGATTGGCCTGGGTCCAGCGCGCGCCAAGCCCTGGTTGGGCAGCTACAGCGAGTCGGCCTCATTGCTCACACTTGTACACTACGACAAACCCGAAGGCGCGAAGGACTACGTTAACAGCATGTGGGAGAAGCAAAAGGAACCCTATGGCGGGGACGCCATTAATAGCTACAACGATGGCCCGTTGGGGCCCGGCAAAGCCGCTCTTGGAGGTTTTTACGAAGTTGAGACGAGTTCACCGGCGGCCGCCCTGGCTCCGGGAAAATCCATAACTCACGTGCACCGCACGCTTCACTTTGTGGGTAAGCGCGCTGATCTCGATCCTTTGGCAAAAGCGGCGCTGGGAGTCTCGCTAGACCGTGTGCTCGAAGTGACGAAGCCTTAGCGACGTTAAGACCCAGAACTCGTTAATCTTGAGTCAACTATTCAGAATGCAGTTGTCTGGGCCGGGACCCAGACAATGGTCCTCCGACCATTCCTCAACGTCACCAACACAATCAAAACGTCGGAACGAACCGGAGTGAAAAAGTACAGCACGCTGTACATTTTCACGGAGGTAGACGGTCCTCGCGCAGCGAGGAACGCCCGAAGGGCGTAGTGAACTTGCGGGTCAGCAGTGAAATACTAACGCGCGGGTTACCGACGTATCCGGTCACAGGGGTCGCCTTCGAGGCAGCGGCTGCAAGGACTCCCGTTAATCGCGCCGGGGTCGAGGCATGTCTCGATCCCACATTGTAAGATATTTCGGTCCATGTCGCAGTTGGCAGCCGGTATTCCTTCCTGCTGATGACCCCTGGAATCGACTCAGACACACAGCGATGTGCAGCCGCAAAGCATGAGTCACTGAGTTCCAATCCTCGGTCACGGATCCGCTTGATGTGGTATTTTTTTGATGAACCGCGCCGCTCAAACATTGGGGCACATTCCGGCAAGGTTGACGTCCGACCATTGAGATGTACATTACATAGGCTGGTATTGAATCGACCTAAGTGGTTCAAGGTTGCTTTAAAATGAAGGTCAACGGCTTGCACATGGCGGTGGTTGGTTTGCTGCTAGCGACCAGCGCCTGTGCTACAGGTGGGAACTTAGGTCCGCTGCTTTTGGGTGACGCCAGCGCCGATGATGCTGGGGAAGGGGGAGCCACGGGCGTTGCGGGTAGCGGCAATAGCGCGGGTTCAATCGGGCGCGGTGGAACAGCCGGAGCCACCGGTCCTGGCGGTTTTGCCGGTGCTGCCGCAAACGGGAACAATTTCGGTTCGGGAGGCATGGCTGGAATTGGAGGAGCGTCTCCCGCAGCCGGAGCCAAGGGGCTGGGTGGCACTAGAGCTGCAACCGGCGGCGCCAAGGCGATCGGAGGTGCCGTCGCAACGGGTGGCGCCCTCAGTACCGGAGGTGCGAAATCGACGGGTGGTGTTGCTGCAATCGGTGGGGCCCTCTCAACTGGCGGTGTCATGGCAACGGGTGGCGCCATTGCCACTGGCGGCGCCATTGCCACTGGTGGTGCGAAGGCGACGGGTGGTTCCAAGGCCACCGGCGGAACGAAAGCTACCGGTGGAGCGAGTGCCATTTTAGCCACGGGCGGAACCATCGCTACCGGCGGCTCGAGCAGCGCCAATTCTGGCAATTGCAATTTTTCAAATTCGACCTGTCAACAAGGCGTGTGCAGTACCTTGCCCTCTTGGGAACAGACACCTTGTCAAGGCTTATTGACTTGCCTGCAGGCCAACTCAACCTGCATCACGGCGGCCGATCCCCTCTGTTCAAAGACGGGCGCTTACGGTAATCCCACTTGTACGGATTGGTACAATATTACGACTCCGGCATCGCTGACCACACTTTCAACGTACATCACTTGTGTCTGTGGACTGTGAGTCGGGAAGTCTAATACGGACTGGATGTCTTGACGGCACGCAAGCGTCTCAGCGGCGGCGCGTGCATGGTTAAGAACTTGACCACCAACGCGCTCGAAACCACAAGTGTGAATTACGCGACCGCTGGTTACTGCGTGGGCCCAGTCTGAAACCTGTTTGGCTCTGGCTGGGCCAGGTTATGTGCGGTTCAATTACCTCCGTCGATTGCGTCGAGCGTGCCGACCAGCTCGAGACCACCTGCTGGAGGTGGCCAGGTGAACGGGACTTGGACGCAAGTTGGCGTTGGATCCACGGTGCTGCACGGAACCCCAGCATCACCTGTGAGGTCGAGATACATGCACATGGTTGCTATATAGTTGCCTTCTGGCGCGCAAGCATTTCCGATGCACGCTGAACCAGAGCCGCAAGTCCCCGCCGTGCCATAACTCCCATCCCAAGTCATTTGCACACCTGCGTCGGTAAGCCGAGGGGCAAGGACACAACCGGAGGCACATATGACAGGCTGACAGTTGCTGCAGCTCGGAAGGCAACTAGAGCCAGTGTAAATTCCTGGTAATGCCTCACCGTCAGAAGTGTGTAAGATGACCCACGAAAGGCTTCGACAATATGATGGGAGGCAGTAAGTGCTGTTGTTGTCTGGGGCTTCGTGGAGTTTAAACGTGATAGAAGCAGTCGAGCAGGTCGCTGCGTCTGCCGCAGACGAGCTCGCTGCGTCAGACGGGTTCGCTGCGTCGGCTGTAGACGAGTCCACTTCGCCCGTTGCTCGGTTACTGGGCGTCTTGACTGCGCACCCAAACAACAGGCCGGCGCCCAGTAACGCTAACAGGTTGGTTGTCTGTCTGAGAAGCATAAATGCATGTCCGTCTTTGTTCGGGTCTTCCCCGAGAACCAGGTAAAAAGGCTTGATCGATTTTCTGAATGTCAGTCGTGTGCAGCTCGCCGGGGCGTGCAAGTTCCCAATCCATTCACTTGGCTTAATTGCAGGTTGCGATTCCGATGTCACAGCAGCTTTCGTTAACTGTCCAACTGGTTTGAGACGCATTACTCTTAATCATATTCACGAAGGGGTCCGTTAACTGACTGGCGTAGTACAGACTGTACGAGGTATTATTAGCTACAATGGCAGGGTCACCCGAGGTAATGCTGACGACCGTAGCGAGAAACCCCGGTTGTGTAAACAGAGCATCTTCTCCCGCTTCGAACGTGCCCGGCACAGCCGCAAACGTCTGAAAGATTAGGCTATATATATACAGGGTCGAGTCGGCGAAGTCCTGCTGCGTTGGCTGTTGCACATATAGCTTGTTTGGATCGAAGTGAAACGTCTGCGTTGACGGGTTGTTGATCTCGTCCACCTCAAACACTACATACGCGCCGTTAGGGACAAAGTCCGTTCCACCGGCCTGGCTGGGCAGAGAGGTACAGGCGTCATATTGCTCATAGTAAATGTTTACCCTTGGGCATATTGCGCCATACGACACCACCTGAGTGACTTGGCACCAGTAACTCGCAGGCATGGTCGCGGTAGCTGATATTCCCGTCATATTGTCGATAACATTGACGGACACAACGCCACTGGCGATCTCGTCTGCAGTGCACCCCGTGACGCCGGACGCTACCGCAGCATTGACGAACTCTTGCTCGTTGTCATTCATGTTAAAGGAACCGTCAGCACCTACCGTTAGGCTAGAAGAAACTATTTTGACATCATTCGGAACCTCGGGTACCCCCGCGTACTGGACCGTAACTGTGCCACCCGCCGTGAAGCCCTGGCCGCTTATACAAATGAAGGGGCCTTCATTCGCATTGCCCCAAGCTCCGACGTTGATGGTGGGGCGCATGTTCATCTGCTGAATCAAGCCGCACTGAGGCGTGCCCCACCCGGTCGTCAAGTCGTATCCGGTCTGAGCAGTATACGTGAATCCACAGCCGTTGGGGGCGGAGCTGCCTTGTCCCGTCGTAGGGCCGCTGCCTATGTCTCGAAAGGATTGCGCATACCGCGTCGAGTCCTTGCCTATCTGATAGATGGCGGGATTGGCAAAACCGACCCGTCCCAGGCCAGGCCCAGCCTGCTGATTAATCAGTGCCATGAAGCCCGCCCACAAGGGCGCCGAAGCGCTCGTCCCCTGAAACGGTTGCCATTGTCCAGGTGTCAATTGTGCCGTTGGGCAAGGCCCGAGCTGATTGTGCGATAGAGGGTCAACATCGTTGGGATACGGTCCTACTCCATTGCAATTGGTGTTAAGGTTGGAGAGGTTATCCGCGACCATGGCCACGTCTGGAAGCATGCGGTTTGTGGACGAGACCTCGGGGTTTTGCGGATTCGCGGATGCCTGGTAATTGGGCATAAGGACAGTCGGTAGGATTCCTCCGCCGCTTCCCCATCCTGTGGAAGTGTCCGCTTGGGCTTGGGACCACGTGGTTTCGTAGAACAAGTTATAGTTAGCCGTCAGGGCGGTTCCTCCGACGACAGTCACATATGTCATGGACCGCGCATCGGTTGGAGGAGGTTCCGTCGCGGAAACACCGCCATCCGCAATTGCTGCGACATCGTTGGGGGGGCAAGTTGCTGTCGTTGGCTCGTACGCACCCCAGTCACCTGACGCTTGGAAGAACGACTGCCCCTGCGCGGCGAGCACAGTAAGCAACTGCTGTGTGTTTGCGCCCACACCAAAGAACCACGACGACGAGAATTGGCCGACGTTTGGATTGTTGCTCATGAGTGCCAGGACGGGGTCGGGGTTATAGGGGTTATGCCCCTCGAAGACTATGACCTGAGCCTGGGGCGCCATTGCGATCGCCAACTCGATGTCGGCCGAGGCCTCCGCCGTGCCTAAGAGACCGGTGACTGGCAGTTGTGGTGCCTGGTCTGGTGGCAGTCCATTTGGATCATCCGCCACCAGAACCTGTACGGTCGGCACACCGCCGAAGCTGTTGAGAGTGTAATAGGTTTCGTAGGCTGTTATGTCGTCCGTATTGAAGCCGGAGAACTCTAGTATACCGATCGATTGTCCAGAGCCAGTCCAACTCGCGCACGGGAGGAGCGAACCGACGTATCGTCCACGAATATCACCCGATGCGAGCGTATGGGGAATTGGCACGCCCATCGGCTTAGCACTACTGCCGAAAAGTTTGGAGTCATTGGGGTGTACTCGAGACGACCGACTCGTCTGAGGTGCAGGCGCGGCGATGCAACTCGTGACAGAGGGGGCAGCGTGGCAACCAGCGAACGAGCGCGCGGGCGATCGCGAGTCGGAATGTAATGAACGAATCGGCGAAGTGTCTCTCAGGCCGCGAGAGGGAACGCGTCAGCTCCACCTTTGCTTCTGGCCGAGGGGGGAAAAGCGCGGGCTTTCTCCGCGACAATGAAGGCATAGCAGCAGATGACGACCGATACGTGATGGTGCCATCCGTGCCACGACCGCCCCTCGAAGTGGTCGAGTCCCAGTTCACCCTTGAGATCTTCGTACATCCGTTCTGTGCGCCAGCGCTCTTTGATGATGCGGACGTTTTGCTTGTGACTCATGCGGCGCGGCAGTGTTGTAAGATAGAACTTGGTTGCTTGCTCGTCGTCCAATGGCCACTCGACAACGAGCCACTGCTCCTCTCGCTCATCGATCGGTGTGCCGTCATCGTGGGTCGTCTTGACGCGACTGAAAGAGAAGCGTCCCCAAAGTGTGCCCTGGGTTCCTTCGCGCCAGCGAAGTTTGCGACGCTTGCGGTGCGGGATGGTTCGAGCCAAATCTCGCACGCTCATCGGCTTACCGAGCCGACCGTTAGCGCGGATGCGACGAACCTTCGTCGTCGAGTGGATACCAACTGCGTAATCGAAGCCAAGCTTTCGCACCGTGGCGCGAAACTCACACGACTCGCCGTAGCCGCTGTCAGCAAGAATGACTTCACCCGGTACTTTGGCGCGTGCGGCGCGTTGGATCATGCCCAACGCCAGCTCGACCTTGGTTTTGAACTGCACGTCGCCCGGGATGCGGGCCTGCTCGCAACGTGCCGGATCGCTGGTCCAACTTTCCGGCAAATACAGCTCGAAGTCGATGGGCGCGTGCTGCGTCGCAGTGGCAATCTCAAGACTCACTCCAATCTGGCAGTTGGCGATCTTTCCAGCTGACCCCGTGTACTGTCTCTGCACCCCAACCGAGTGGGTCCCCTGCTTGAGAAAGCCCGTATCGTCGATGACCCAGGTCGTCACCGGCTCTTGCTCAGCCAACACCTCGCAGATGTAACGCGTGGCCTCCAGCCGCACCTGCTCGTCGCTCCACTCGCTGTGTCCAACGAAGTGCAGCAATTTGTCGTGCATTTTCTTGGTCAGCCCGGGATCGGGGCACGCCAGTGCGGCAATCGGCTCCACGCTCTTGCGCGCCGATTCCCCCAGGATGCCAAAGGCATAAATAGCGAAGGATTCCCGCTTCCTGTGGTCCTTCAAACGGGTACCGAGACGGTTGAGGTACTGCTGGAGTCGGGCGGTGGCAAATTCATCCAAATCTTGGGCCATATCGCCCCATCGCACGAAATTTGACCGATGGAAAAGTTTTCGGCAGTAGTGTTAGGTACGACGTAGTTGTCAAGGCCGGAGACACCCAGCAGCTGAACACCCAGGTCCACGGAAGGCTGGCGATCGATCTGATAGAATTGGCTGCCGTCGGGACGGGTCGCAAGAATCACGTTAGCGTAGAATGCTTGCTCTAGCTGCGCAACCGTGCCAGTCACGTCCAGAACCAGCTGGTTAGCATACTGCCCAACCGTGAAATTTCTCAATTGTGCCCAAGCCACGAGCGTGTTGTAGTCACTCGTCGTCGGAAAATGATTTGCGAAAAGATCAGTCTGGCTCACCCACTGCCGATAGCTGGGGCTCGTCGGATCCGACGCCTGATCGATCAGGCTCTGCAGCAAACTCAGATTCCGCAGAGGTAACCCGACCTCCACCTGGATGACCATGTTGCCAGGTGCAGGGCCGATTACCGCAGCTGCCGGTGGCGCGGTGTAGCCCGTAATCAGCTGCGTCCCATGCGGCGCGCGGCAACTAGGCGCATTGATACCCAACGAAAACACCAGGTTGCCCTTGTAGTAGACGCTAAAGTGGGGGTCAGTCGCGTAACTGCTACTCGTGAGACAGGTGCTGTACCACTGGCTCGTGCCGGGCGTAAAATTGGCCCAGCTGTCTAGGTGCACGGCTGTCTGCAGGTTGTTCCATTGATGACCTGGTTGCAGCGCATAGCTGTCCGTCGGCGTGAGCGTTACTTCCCAGTTTGCCTGATGATTCGCATCGGGTCCGCATGCCGGGAATTGCGTTCCTGTTGCGGACACGCCGGTCACCGGATGTTCGCAGGTCAAATTGGACGGCGAGGTGACTACGCACCCGGCGTAGTAGATGTCAGAGATGACGTTAGCACCGCTTGTGTCATAGACCCAGTACCTGATCGATAGGTCTGACAGGTTGACTGGAGCAGCTCCCGTGTTGGTCACCTGGAAATATTGCTGCGCCTTTTGTTGGTCGCAGTAGTTGGTCTTGACCTCAACCTTGAGACCTCCCGAGTACCATTGGGCGCAATTGGGGTTATCCGTTACCGGCACATGCTGCACGCCGAGCACTGGGTCGCAGCTGTCAGTTGTGCAGGGGTCGCCGTCGTCTACGGGAACAGGATTGCTGCCCACGCAGGTGCCGCTCTGGCAGGCGTCTGTTTGAGTGCAAGCGTTATTGTCTGAGCAAGCCGTGCCGTCCGCAGCTACGGGGTTGGAACAAGTGCCGGTGCTGGGGTTGCACGTCCCAATCGCATGGCAAGCGTCCTGGGCAACGCACACGACAGGCGTGCCGGGCATGCACGCGCCCGAGCCATTGCAGGTCTCGGCTCCGTTGCAGGCGTTGCCGTCGGAGCAGGAAATTCCAGCAGTGGCATTGGGATTTGAACAAGTGCCGTTGGATGGATTGCACGTCCCAGCTACGTGACAGGCGTCCAGCGCCGTGCACACGATGGGATTGGTTCCCGTGCACGTGCCACTTTGGCAGCTATCTGTTTGCGTGCATGCGTTGCCATCATTGCAGGACGTGCCGTTGGTGACCGGCGTATGCGTGCAGGTTCCCGAATTGCAGACGTCGGTCGTGCAGGCGTTGCTGTCATCGCAATTCGGAGGGGAACAAACGGGCGCCGCGCTGCTGCCTCCGGTGGCTTTGGTTCCACCTGTCGCCTTGGACCCACCGGTGCTCGCGCCGCCGGTAGCTTTAGAACCACCGGTGCTCGATTTGCCGCCCGTAGCCTTGGAGCCACCTGTACTCGACTTGCCGCCGGTTGCTTTTGAGCCACCGCCGGTACTTCCCCATGATGTGCGCGAGCGCGCAGGGCACATTTTTCTTGGCGGCTCCGGATACCGAAGGCGCAGTGATTCGCAATCCGAACTGTGTGACAAGACTGCTGACGGCACACAAGCGTCTCACTGAATCAAACTGCGCTTCCGTGCCGGCAATACAAAAAACCGGCATCCTAAGCGCTCGCGCCGTCTCGGTACTCCTGGGCGGTTCTAGGTACTTTGTTGAACGGAACTAGGCGATTTCAAGTCTCGAAATATGCTCAGCAATCTGCCGCACGCAGGGCCGGGCCCCTGCGTGCCAACGCGAACAAACATTCCCGGACAGGCACGGAGACTTGCGCATTTTGGCAAACTCGCCATAAAAGGGCCAGGTGAACGCTCGACGAGAATTCCTAGGCACCTTGGCTGCGTTGTTGCTGGCCGCCTGTCAGCGCGGGTCCAAAGCCAACCCGGGCAATCCAAAGAAGCTTCGCATTGCAGTCATTCCCAAGGGCACGACGCATGAGTTCTGGAAAAGTATTCATGCCGGCGCGGTCAAGGCTTCGCGCGAGCTTGGAGTGGAAATCGTTTGGAAAGGCCCGCTGAAGGAAGACGACCTCAAGAGCCAAATTGACCTGGTGCAGGGTTTTACGGCGCAGCGTGTATCGGGCATTGTGTTAGCCCCGCTCGACAGCAAAGCTTTGCGCGCAGCTGTTCATGATGCCACGCAGAACTCGATTCCCGTAGTCGTCGTCGATTCAGCTCTCGATTCGAAGGACGCGGTTAGCTTCGTTGCCACGGACAATCGAGCCGCGGGACGCTTGGCGGGTTTTCGAATGGCCGCGCTGCTCGGTAACCGGGGCAATTTGATATTGCTTCGTTATCAAGAAGGTTCAGCGAGTACGCATGAGCGCGAGGAGGGTTTTCTAGAGTCGATTCGCAAGCACGACGCTATCAAACTCGTCAGCGACAATCGATACGCAGGGGCCACGACGGAATCCGCATACGCCGCTGCGGAGAGTCTGCTTTTAGCTCAGGGCGCGGGGCAGGGGTCGGTGCAAGGCATGTTTGCGCCCAATGAATCAAGCACTTTTGGCACGCTGTTGGCTTTAGAAAAAGCCGGGCTCGCCGGTAAGATTAAATTTGTCGGTTTCGATGCCTCGGAAAAACTCGTCGCTGCCCTCAAAGCGGACAAGATTCACGGGCTGGTGATCCAGAATCCCTTTGACATGGGTTACCTCGGTGTTAAGACCATGGTGCAGCGGCTCCGCGGCGAACCGGTGCAGCCACTGATTGACACGGGTTCAACCTTCGTGCAAAAGGACAACCTAGCCGATCCAAAAGTAAAAGCCTTGCTGCTGCCGGACCTTTCACCATGGCTTGCCGGGAGTTGAACAGTTTTATCACGCTGAGCGTTCGAGGCCTGTCCAAGAATTTTGGCGGCACCCTAGCGCTTGAAAGCGTTGACCTCGACGCGCAGGCGGGCGAGGTCCTCGGCGTGGTTGGCGAAAACGGAGCTGGCAAGAGCACATTGATGAAGTTACTCGCGGGTGTCCTTCGTCCCGATGCCGGCCAGATTACACTTGAGAATCAATGGCATCGTCCGGATAATCCAGCGGCTTCGCGCCGGGCTGGAGTAGCGCTGGTACCTCAAGAAGCAGAGCTGGCTCCGCATCTGAGCGTGGCAGAAAATATCTTGCTGGGACGTGAACCCAAGCGCCACGGGTTCATTCACTGGGCAGCTCTGCGAGAGCAAGCCGAGGAGGCTCTGGAGCAAGTGGCCGCGCATGGACGCCCCATTGATTGCAGGCGGTGCGCGAGGGATCTGTCGCCGAGTGAACGACAGCTGGTAGTCATTGCCCGGGCTCTTTCGCAGTCTAACCTGCGGGTGCTCATTTTTGACGAACCGACGAGCAGCCTTACCACGGCGGACGTAAAGCAATTGTTTGCCGTGATATCCGGCCTAAAGCAGCGCGGCATCGCGATTCTTTACGTGTCTCATTTCCTCGAAGAGGTCTTGACCATTGCTGATCGCTACTGCGTCTTGCGTGACGGACGCTCGGTTGGCAGCGGTAATGTCGCTCAAACCTCCGCCGCCGAACTAGTTACCATGATGGCCGGAGCGGCCGTCGCGCAACGCAAGCACCGGGCTGCCACCGACCAGGGCCGGGTCATGCTCGAAGTTCGAGACTTGTCGGGTCAGCGGCTTCCGAGGGAAGTGAACTTCGATTTGCATGCCGGTGAAGTCTTTGGAATTGCCGGGCTGGTTGGCTCCGGCCGCACCGAGCTGCTGCGCGCGATTTTCGGGTTGGATAGGGTAAAAAGTGGCAGTCTGCGCGTGAAGCACTTTGAAGGTCGACCGTCTCCGGCGCGCTGTCTCAACCTAGGCCTGGGGCTGCTCAGCGAAGATCGCCGCAGGGAAGGGCTCGCGCAGTCCCTCAGCCTTACACAGAACGTCACCCTGTCGAAAATGACCGGTTGGGGCCCATTCGTTACACTGAAAAATCAGCGATGCAGGGCCCAGCCCTTCATTGAACGTCTGTCGATTCGATGCCGGAACGCGGACCAGCCCGTGGCAGAGCTTTCGGGCGGTAACCAACAGAAAGTGGCTCTCGCCCGACTGCTGCATCATGATGTGGATATCCTGCTCCTGGATGAGCCCACGCGCGGCATCGACGTGCGAAGTCGACTTGACGTTCACCGCTTGATTGACGAATTAGTAGAGCGCGGCAAGTCTATACTACTTATCTCGAGCTATCTGCCAGAGCTCCTAGCACTTTGTGACAGGATTGCTGTCATGTGCCGCGGTAGCCTCGGAGAACCCAGGCCGGTGAGCGAATGGGATGAGCATTCACTGCTGATGCAGGCTACAGGTGTTGAATGAGCCAAGCGGTGCAGGCTAGACAGAAATGGACACAATTGTTCGGCAGCCCAGCGCTGGGGCCTTTCGTGGCGCTGCTGTTCATTTATGGGCTCTTTGCCGTTCTTTCACCCAATACATTTCTTGGCTGGATCAACTTTACAACCATGATTCGGCAGACCGTCGTAGTCGGAATTGTCGCGGTCGGCATGACATTGATCATGGTTCAAGGTGGCATCGACTTATCCGTGGGTTCACTGGTCGCGCTAACTACCGTCGTGATAGCCCGTTCAATTCAGAATGGACAGGGCGCGTTTGCAGCTACGCTGTGCGGTATCGGTGTTGCTTTGATCTCAGGGCTTGTCAACGGGGCCTTGGTGGTTAGCCTGCGCATTACACCTTTCATCGTCACGCTTGGCACGATGAGCCTCCTGCGCGGCCTAGCCAAGGGCATCGCTCATGAACAAAAGATCGATGCCAGGACAACCGGGCTCAGTGACTTGATGGTTTTGGGGCATGAGCACACTTGGCAACTATTTCCGGCGGGTGTCTGGATTGCCCTGGCGGTCGCGCTGTTGGCCTCGGGACTGCTTGGGTTCACGCGATTTGGTCAACATATCGTTGCGACCGGTTCCAACGTTGCCACAGCGAGGCTCTGTGGCATCAATGTTTCACGCGTAACCATACTGGTCTACTTGATTGCTGGCCTGTTCTCAGGGCTCGCCGGAGTGCTCGAGTTCTCGACGCTCACCGTAGGCGATCCTACGGATTCCGTCGGACTCGAACTCGCAGTCATAGCGGCCGTAGTCATCGGTGGCGGCTCCTTGTCGGGTGGACAAGGTTCAATTGTGGGAAGCCTGTTTGGCGCGCTACTGCTCACAGTCATTGGCACCGGTTGCACGCACGTAGGCGTACCCAATTGGATTCAGGAGATATTGACCGGCTTTATCATCATTGTAGCCATGGGTCTCGACCGACTCCGACGCTCGAATTGAGGGCTTGACAGGACCAGGCAGACATCACTAAGGCACTTCCGCGATTGTTACTCCCTCGGTCGAGATTTCAGTCGAGCCGCTCATCAAATATGAAGGACTATCGAATACAACTCCACCTTTGGCGCGAAGCACGCAGACTGACACATGCTCCTTCGAGGTAGCCGCGTAATTGCAATACGGGGCGCTACGCCATTCGGCCGTTAACCGTTTCGATTCTGGCAATACGACTCTGAGCTCATACTTGCCGGGTTCTAGCGAGAAATAGATCTTATGATTTTGCTCGAGGGGCAGGGCTTCGGGTGTGACCTTTCGAATAACATCCACCTTGAATGTATGTGAGACTTGGCCTGCGCGCGCCAGGATCGTCGCGGTCCCGACATTCTTAGGCAACAATTCACTCCCCTGCGGTATCAATACCTCGGTGTTTCGTGAGCTCAGCAGTAATTGCACGCTATCGAGCTCTTCGTCGCGCTTACCGAGAACACGAATCTTGGGCTTGACAAGGCCGGCCGTGAGCTCCACTCTTCCTACATCCGTAGCGTCGATGCGCGCGACCAGTCAACACTTTAGGGCAACAGTTCGCCTGTTTGGACCTAGTGTAAGGTTGATCGAGCCGTCACCGCTACGCTGACAAACTAGCGTACCATGATTGTCGATAGTGGCTAAGCCTGTTGGTTGGACCGAAAAGTTGTATTCGTCTTCGCTGAGGGAATTAGCCCCTTCCGAGTTGAAAGTGCGTACCGTCACTTTGGCTGGATCGGTGGAATCGACTACCCCCGCGAGCTCCAAGCGGAAATCATGGGGCACGTCGCGCTTGGCGCAACCGAGCAGTGACAGAGCGACTGCCAGAGTTCCTTTCCACAGAACGTAACGATTTTTGCGCATAGCCGCTACAGTTTATCTGGCTTTAGACCGAATGTCAGTAACTGCTAGTCGTTGTGGATTGCCGGTTCGCGATTGAGCGCCAATGCGGGCGAAATTGAGGCTCCGTGACGCCGTGACAGAAAAATTCTACTCAAGAATTACGGTTCGTCACGCAGATGCATCTCGCCCTCGAGGCAAGGGATTTCGTAATGTTTCGGCATGCCCTTAGGAGGCAGCAAATCAATCTTGACCGTTTTGCCCCGCTCGCATCCAATTTGTCCGACATAAGGCGTACGACCCACTAGCAATCCATCCACGCGCAACTCAGAGCGTGCTGGCCCACTTTGCACCGACAAGTAGCTTTTGATGAATTCGCGAGATAAAGGCGGGGGTTTGCTTGAGCCGACCGCAGCCGCAATTTCGGAATCGATTGAATTAGCTGTCGCCATCGGCAGCAACATTTGCCGCTGCAGGTCAGCCAGGCCTGGCAGCTCATGGTGTTCCCTGATTGTTTCATTGGGCTTTTCGGCGGTCGTTTGCCGCCAACCCTGACGAGCCAATACCCACCCGAAACGGGCCGCGGCTACCAAGGTCAGCAACAAGGCAAGGCGGTAAACGGCGCGCTCGAGGCGCACGAGGCGAGTCATCCTGCCACCCGTAACACTTCGGTCAATGACGTTTCGCCAGTGATTGCGAGGCGCAGCCCATCGCCCAAGAGCGATAGCATGCCCTGTTCAGTGGCCACGCGGCTTATGCTTTCAGTAGGTTGACATTGGTGCACTACATCGCGCAGTGGCCCCGTCATCACCAGCAGTTCCGCTATCGGTGCGCGCCCTACAAAACCTTGCATTTCGCAGAGTTCACAGCCCTTGGGCTCAAAATAGTCTCCGGGTGGCAATGGCTGGCCCAAGCGAAGCAATCGCTCTCGGTGAATAGACTCTGGCTCAGCAATGTTTCTGCAAGCAGGGCACAAGGTGCGAACCAGCCGCTGTGACAAGCTGCCGATTGTGCCGCTAGCTAGCAGGAACGGCTCGATTTTCATGTCAATCAGTCGCGCAAAGGGGCCGGCGGCACCATCGGCGTGAACCGTTGTCAGAATCAAGTGGCCGGTGAGTGCGGCTTGCATGGCAATGTCAGCCGTTTCAGGGTCGCGAATTTCTCCGAGCATCAATACGTTTGGATCTTGGCGTAGTACGCTGCGCAGTGCGCTCGCAAAATTCATTCCGGCTTTGGCGCGCATCTGAGTTTGTGTGGCGAAGGGTAACTCGAGTTCAATCGGATCTTCCAGAGTAACCAGTGACGTTGTAGTACCCCGTGAGCGCGAAATGTGGTCGAGTGCCGCGTACAGGGTAGTTGTTTTTCCGCTGCCCACTGGACCCGTGACGAAAATCAGACCCTGGGGGCGCACTAACAACTGTTGCAGGCCTTGGGTAACCAGCTCGGAGAACCCCAGCGATTCTAACTCAGGCACGCTGCGGCCCCCGCGCACCAGGCGCAGAACGACGCGTTCCCCACCTTCCGTAGGCAAGGTGGAAACTCGAGCTTCGACAATGCTGGTGCCGACCGTGGTTACCAGTCGCCCGTCTTGCGGCGTCGATCTTATGTGCAAATCTAGGCGTGACATGACCTTGATGCGATTGACGACGCGTGGCGAAAGCTCAGGTATAATTGTGGTAACTTCGTGCAGTGTGCCATGAACACGGTAGGTGACCTGGAGTCCGACGGGCAGAGGTGAAAAGTGAATATCACTCGCGCGCAGCGTAATTGCGCCGCGGATCAGCTCGTGCACCGTTGAGACGATGTCGGGTTGCCGTTGTGACAGGCAACCCACGATGCGTTCGCGCACCTGGTAAACGACCTTCTGCAGCGTCTCAATATCGAGGTCCCCAAGCGGCGCTCGCTGGCTGGTTGGCACTCGCAGTAGCCAGCGACGAGCGATCGAAAGACACAACCCCAAGGCCAAACACACCAGGACTCCGATAGGGACCCAACGCCAATATCCCGTGTCAAAGGCTTCGCGGACGAGCGGGAACCCAATGGCGTCATATACGGCAAGCAATTGAACGTCACCGGCTGCAAGGAGTCCCATTAGCTTCAGACTAGTACATCGATTCTCTTGAATCGATGTACTAGAAAATCGCGGAGCGATTTTGGGTTTGGGCGAATGACCAAGAAAATGAGGATAGTAGCGCGATGGCCGCGCAGCGGCCGGGTCCGAAGGATCCATCACTTCAGTGGAATCGTGCTACTAGAGCCTCGCACGAACTGCGGGAGAAACTCAATTGCAACTGAGAGGTTCGGGCCCGTTTGGTCCGCTATTGGCGGTATTGCCGCCGGGAATTACGCCAGAAGTTCGGCCAACTGGCGCTGCAACACTTGCACCTACCGGTTCGCGGTACAATTAACCGCTACCGCCTCAGCGGTGCGTCGCATTTATGGCCGACGCCGCTTCAGCTCAAGTACCAGATTTTGGAGCTGCCATGACAATTAGACCGGTGCTTCGAATGGGAAATCCGCAGCTACTCGAAGTGTCAGAATCTGTGAAAAAACTCAATACCGAGGAGCTGCATGGCCTGGTAGCGGATATGATTGAAACGATGCGGGAGCTGCATGGCGCGGGCCTGGCCGCCCCTCAAATTGGCGTAAAGTTGCGGGTTGTCATTTTTGGTGTCGATGAAAACCCGCGATACCCCGACGCCGAAGCGGTCCCATTCACAGTCCTGATAAATCCAAAATTGACGCCCCTCGGTGATGAGATGGACGAGGATTGGGAAGGATGCCTGTCGGTTCCTGGTATGCGCGGGTTAGTGCCTCGATATGCTCAGTTACGGTATCAAGGCTTTGACGCGGATGGCAACGTCATCGACCGGACGGTGAATGGTTTTCACGCGCGGGTGGTCCAACATGAAGTCGATCATCTCGACGGCATTCTATATCCGCAAAGAATTGAGGACCTTCGTCAGTTTGGTTTTGTCGAAGAATTGGATGCGGCTCTGCAAGACGAAGAGTCGCACGAATAGCAATTCGTCTCCATCGGCCGGGTAGATTTGCCCCGTGTCACGGCTCAAGTTGTGTCAGCGTGTGGAAACCCATTGCCACGGGGCTCAATTGCGTATAAATGCCCATCAGTCTTTGGCCCCAGGCGTGTACGCCTTGCCGCCCATCCCCCCTTCTATTTGGTGGCGTTGATCGCTTGGGGCCCTTCTAATCTAATTTGGTCCGTCAGCCTGTTATTCGACCTTAGAGCGAAAAAGTCACGGCGATTGAGGCAACTTCTCAGAGCGCAGTTGTCTGGGCCGGGGCCCTGACAACCAACACAATCAAAACGTCGCAACGAACCGGAGTGAAAAAGTACAGCACGCTGTACATTTTCACGGAGGTAGACGGTCCTCGCGCAGCGAGGAACGCCCGAAGGGCGTAGTGAACCAGCGGGTCACCAATGAAAACCAAACGCACGGCGTGCCGGCATTTCAGATCGAAATGGCGAAAATGGCGTTACCGGCTGGGAGGATTCCCGTTAGTGATTTGACAAACTCGCCTGAAGGGAGTTTGTAGTGAGTCGCCAATGACCACCATGCGCCGTGCTCTGACACACATCGCATTAGTTGCATCAGTCACGTTGTTTGCATTTTTGATGACGCTTCAGGCAATTGCGGCACCTTTGCATGCAACAGCTCCCGCGCCAGTGCAGAAGACAAATGCCGAAGCCTCGCCTCCTGCTAGTGTCTCAGACGAAGCGGAAGAAGCCGGGGCTGCCGACTCACCTCGCGCCTCCGTCGAAGCCTATCTTCGTCTCTGTAATGAAGGTCGCTATCAGGATGCCGCGCATTATCTCAGTGTTACGACGGCGCAATCCAAGCGCTCTGGGGAATTAGCGCGGCGTCTCAAGATCGTGCTCGATAGCCGATTTGAAATTGACCTGGACGCTCTGTCTCCAAACTCTGAGGGCAGCAAGAACGCTTCGCTCCCACCCGGCCAGGAACAAATTGGCCAAATCGCTGGCCCCAAAGGCAAACCCGGGCCACTGAGATTAATTCGACGAGGCTACCCGGGACCAGAAGCCCGCTGGGTCTTCTCTCGTTTGACCGTCAATCAAATCGACGACTGGTACGACCAACTCGAGCAGCGTTGGTTTCTGGAGCATCTGCCACCGTACCTGCTTAAAGTGGGCCCGCGTGACCTGCTCTACTGGCAATGGATTGCGTTACCAATCCTGTTTCTGCTGGGCTTTATTGCGGGCTACGTATTGAGTCGAGCGACGCGCCGTGTGCTGGCCAGTATTGCTGCGCGAACGGCCGCTGCTTGGGATGATGCGTTACTCACAAGACTGGGCGGTCCCCTCACGCTAGCGTGGATGCTGGCGCTGGTTTATTTGCTGTTGCCTTGGCTCGGGCTTTATTTGCAAGCCGAGGATTTCGTAAAGGGCCTAATTCGTGGCGGATATCTGTTTATCTTCTTTTGGGTCCTATCGCGCCTGATCGAAGTATGGGGCAAGTTAGTTCTGACGTCGGGTTGGGCCAAGGAGCATTCTGCATCCAGATCGCTAATTCCCCTCGGTGTTCGTGTGGGTAAGATCGCCGTACTTGTGATTGCGATCATTGCATTGGTTTCGGCCTTTGGCTACCCCGCTGCCAGTCTTTTGGCGGGCTTAGGTGTGGGTGGGCTCGCATTAGCTCTGGCTGCGCAAAAGACGGTGGAGCATTTGTTCGGCGCGTTTTCAATTGGCGCCGACCAACCCTTTCGTGAGGGTGATTTCATCAAGGTTGACGATATTACAGGCACTGTCGAATCTCTGGGCCTGCGATCGACGAGGATTCGAACTCTCGACAGAACGCTAGTTAGCATTCCTAACGGAAAACTGTCGGAGATGCGAGTTGAAAGCTATACCGCTCGTGATCGGTTACGCCTATTTTGCACGCTTGGACTAATCTACGGCACGACCGCGGAGCAAATGCGCCAAGTGCTCCGTGACTTGGAAGTGGTCCTGTCCAATCACCCCCGGATTTGGCCCGAGAATATCGTGGTTCGGTTCAAAGAATTCGGCAGCTCAGCGCTCAACATTGACGTAATGGCCTGGTTTCTAACTTCAGACTGGAAAGAATTTCAAGCGATTCGACAGGAAGTACTTCTAAAGTTCATGGATTGCGTCCAAAAGGCAGGTTCCGATTTCGCGTTTCCCACGCAGACCGTTCATTTGGAGTACGGCCTCAATTCTAAACCGTGCTAATGCGTGCAAGCATTCGACCTCGATCGCGCACGCGGCCTGTCTGTGGCGTCACGCGCACACTGTAGGTGAGATGTAAACCAGACCTCTCCGTTGAGACTCGAACCTTGCTAGTTTTGGAGTGGGAATTTGCCGTCACGATTTCACTCATGGCGTGAGGGTCGCAACGCGGCTGTTCAACCGGACATCCGCTTGAACAAACTTTGAGATTCCTGGCGCGCCGTGACCTATCAATATGCGCTATGGGTTGACGGCGGCTTGCCAGGGCAGTCACCCCACTTGGCCTCTTCTACTTGTCACTGCGCCCATTCGCCTTGAATCCGACACTTCGTGTGATGCCAATGACTGCGCCGAATCTTGAGAACGTGCTCCCGAAAACCAAGAGTTGCATGTATCTGCGCTACTTGCGCGGGGGCCAACAGGAATTTGTTGGAACCGGACTTGCGGAACTGTTAGGTGGCCGTGGTGATCTACCCGACGCAACCCGATGGGCGGCATTTGACTCTCAAATTGATCCCGACGACTGGGCATGGCTCACTCAATTTAAAGCTTCCGAACCGGACAGACGAGAGTTCCACATTCGATGCATACCGCATTCGATTGAAGAATGCGGTTGGACAATGGATTTACGTTCAATGTTTTGAGGCAGACTACCTATTCGATAACGAATGTCTCAATGGTGCACGACTTGGCGTAATGGTCGACGTGAATCAATCCCACGAAATCCAGACTGCGATTCGAAATCACAACGCCAGTTGGACACTATTGGCGAGGAAGGCTCCGGCAATCGTCGCCCGATTTGACCGTGCCGGTAGCGCTACATTTGCCAATGACCTCGCACGAAATATTCTTGGAATTGCGTACCGGGGGTCGCAATCCGGTCCAACCTCACTTGAGTCACTACCCATTTACATCAAGCAGATCATCGAAGAGTGCATGGATAAGGTCGCTAAGTCAAAGCAACCCGTCTCACGGCTTATAGAATATCCTGGATCGGATATTGTCTCAACGCTTCATTTTGTGCCGGACCCCGTCGCGACGACGCCAGTGGCTGCCGCACTTGTCGTCGGCCAAGTTTACCGGCGATTTACCGATTCTACCGCATTGCCTGAGAGTCACCCAGGTCGATTCGATTTGCTCTTTGCCGCAGTTTCTGACCCGGTTATTGTGGCAGACGGCGAAACCGGGCGTCTGCTCGACGCGAATCCCGCGGCGACTGCAGTTTACGGGTGGGATCGAGATAAATTTCTGAACCTCAACTGGGATGACCTAATCGCTCCGGCTGCGGATTCCGCACTTACGCACCGCACACCGACCGGAACTGGCGTAACACTAACCTATCATAGAAGAATTGATGGAACTGTGTTTCCGGTGGAAGCGAAGGAAAATTCCTTCGTGCTAGACGGGCGTGTAATTGTTGTAAGTACCATAAGGGACGTCACGGAGCGGTTGCTGGGAGAGCGCGAGCAAGCCCAATTGGAAGCTCGCATGCAGCAAGCGCAAAAGTTAGAGAGCCTGGGTGTGCTCGCGGGTGGCATTGCGCATGATTTCAATAATCTGCTCTCCGGGATTCTTGGAAGTATTGACCTGGCGTCTACCGACCTTACGCCTGAGTCCGTTCTTGCCCAATCGCTTTCGCTGGCGAGAGAATGTGCAGAACGAGCCTCGGTACTGTGTGATCAGCTACTCGCTTATTCCGGCCGAGGCCGGTTTGTTGTAAAACCGGTATCGCTCACGACTCTCGTAGAAGATCTGCGGCCACTCCTTGAGGTATCCCTCGTTAATAAACCACGGTTGACCTTTGAACTTGAGCCAGCGTTGCCACTGGTCAACGTTGACGCCGCCCAGATTCGACAGGTCATTCTCAACTTGGTTATGAATGCAGCGGAGGCTGCCCCATCGGGCACCGGTCATGTTATAGTCCGCTCCTGCGTAACGGACATCAGTCGCGATGAACTTTCCAACTGTCTCTTGGGCGACGAGCTACAGCCGGGACGTTATGTGGTGCTTGAGGTCGTTGACAACGGTTGCGGCATGGACGAGACGACACTTGCACGAATTTTCGAACCGTTTTTCACCACGAAATTCGCAGGACGCGGACTGGGACTGCCAGCACTTCTCGGCATTGTACGCGGTCACCGTGGTGCCATTCAGGTCGTCAGCAATGAAGGACACGGCAGCGTATTTCGTGTCCTACTACCCACCAATCGACGCCGATCGTCACTGATGCCTTCGGCTTCGTCACCGTGGTGGCATGGCAGAGGGTGTATTCTTTTTGCTGACGATGAGCTTCCGCTGCGTACCGTGGGTCGCCGCATCCTGGAACGTCTTGGTTTTCACGTGGTTCTCGCCCAAAACGGTCGAATTGCCATCGATGAATTTGCCCGACGTGCGGACGAGATTAGTCTTGTGATTTTGGATCTGACAATGCCCGAGATGACAGGTGATCAGGCCCTACTCGAAATTCGACGATTGCGACCACAGGTTCCAATTGTGCTTACCAGCGGTTTTGGCGAGGAAGAGGTGCTGGAACGGCTTTCGAATGTGGCGATTGATGGCTTCTTGAAAAAGCCCTTTCGCGTCGAGGATTTTTCGAGCCTGGTTCGCTCGGTTTTGGAGCGCAGGTCGATCAGTGGTATAAGTCCTAAGTTTGGTGTTCCGGAGAATCAGCTGGGCAACGCTGACACCCGCGCCAAAGGCGATCGTTGATGGCATTGCCCAGGCCATGCGCCGGGGCAAATTGGCAGATAATTCGATCTAACCGTTGGTCATCCAGGCGTCGCAATGCCGCGAACAGGTTAGCCGCGGCCTCGCGCAGATCTCCGGTACAGCTAAGGATTTCGACGGCGGCATAGCCTGTTGCGGACGATGGACTTATTGCCAGCAGCCCTACGCGCTCGCCGGCTGCTGGTTGCCAATCAATCCGAAAGGGTTCCATCCGGGTCTTAGGTGCGTAGTGTGAGGGCAATAGACCGGGGCTTTGCGGTTTTTGCCTAACTTCGACGGTTGCATCCACGTCACCAATTAACGCCTGAAGATCCTCCAAGGGAACGCTGCCTGGACGGAGTAAACGCGGAGGCTCGTCCAAGAGCGATAAGATAGTGGATTCAATACCTCTGCCGCAGGTCCCACCCTCTAAAATAATGGGCACGTTACACCCCAGGTCATCCTGAACGTGGGCTGATGTTGTGGGACTTACCCGACCGAATCTGTTGGCGCTGGGTGCTGCTAGCGGTGCTTTTACCGCGGCCAACAGTCGTTGTGCAATTGGATGAGCGGGCACTCGAATCGCAATCGAAGGGAGGCCTGCGGTTACAATGTCCGGGATCGTGTGGCGCTTAGGCAAAACCAAGGTCAAAGGACCGGGCCAAAAAACTTCGGCCAGGCGCAGTGCAATCAAAGACGTGCCTTCACATAAGTCAAAGGCTAGCTCAGCATTTTCAGCGTGCACAATTAAAGGGTCAAATCGCGGGCGATCCTTAATCTCAAATATTCTTGCAACGGCCTGTGCATCAAATGCTATTGCACCAAGACCATAGACTGTTTCAGTGGGAAAAGCGACAACTTGACCATTTCGCAACAGACTTACGGCAGCATCAATGCTTGAAGTTATCATTGTGCAATATACTAGATTAATTGATGTCGAATCTGGATTGACTGCGGGCTTCTACAGCTTGGCGCGTAACAGGCGCCTAGCCAGCGAGATGGCGGATAACATGCCCTGGGCATTTGCGGTACCCGACCACGCAATGTCGTAACCTGTGCCGTGGTCGACACTGGTGCGAATTATCGAGAGCCCCCAGGTTACATTGACCGCCTCGCCGAAGGCAACTAGCTTAGTGGGAATCGTCGCCTGATCATGGTACATGGCGACTACTCCATCGAAAACACCCGTCTGAGCTTTTCGATACGCGGTTTCAGCGCCAATCGGACCAGTCAACACCGCTCGTTTGCCCAAGCGGCGCCTCGCAGATTGCATTCCTGGCACGATTGCTCGATTTTCTTCATCACCGAGCAGTGCGCTTTCGCCGGCATGTGGGTTAAGCGAGCAAACGGCGATTCGCGGTATGTGGTCAGAAAGACTCGTGAGTAGTTCTGCGAGCGCGAAGGTTGCGGTGGCAACATTCGCGGGCGTGATTGCCTTTGGAACTTTGGCCAAAGGCAGATGGGTTGTCACCAAGCTCGTGGCAAACTTGCGTGTGGCAAAACACATGGTTGAGCTTTTCGCCCCGTCGCGTGCCTCTAACCATTCAGTATGACCGAGAAACTGTTTGGCTCGCTCAGCGCCAGACCTTGCGATTACTGCTTTACTGACGGGAGCTGTGACCAGTGCCGAGCCCTCATGCGCTTTGACCCAATCGAAAGCGGTTTCGATGTAATCAAGCTGAGCTGACCCAGAGCGTCGATTGGGTTTGCCCGGGCAACGATCACGGGCAGTCAATTCGGGTCCAGCCTGCAATATGGCAATTTCTGAAGGTGAAAGACGCTGACCCCTGAAAGGCACCAACCGGTTTTTTGGAACTCCAACTATTGTAGCGGCGGCACGCAAAGTGGAATGGTCGCCCACCAACAGACAGGGAGCCCTGACCTTTGATGCAGCCATTACCGAGATTTCGGGTCCGATGCCAGCGGGGCATCCGGTGGATATGACGATCATTCCTCTTCAAGCTCCGCATCACTAGAAGAGCGGCTGTCGCTCTCCGGTGCGCGAAGCTTGTAGCCTGAGCCGCGTAGTGTTTCCAGTGGCAGAGCGGAGCCGAGTTTTGCGCGCAGCCTCCGAACGTGAATATCAACTGTTCTCGGACCCCCCTCGTAACGGCTTCCCCATACTCTCGCCAAGAGATGCTCCCTCGACAGGACTTTGCCGCGCCTTTCGCAAAGATATGAAAGTAAGGCAAATTCTTTTGCGGTCAGTTGCGCGGGTATCCCGTCAACCGCGACCTCATGGCCGGCCTTGTCGATGACGATCCCACCAATTTTTTGGCGTTCCTCGGTGGCAAATTCACTCCGACGCCATTCAAGCGCGCGGATCCGAGCGTACAGCTCTTCTGGCACGTAAGGATGAAGGCAGAAATCATCGAAGCCGCTCCACGGTTCAATGCGAGCGATCTGCCCGACACTTACGGTTATCATGGCCCCCACGTTGTCAAAGAAGGGCTCCCGCCGAATTGATCGGAGCGCGGCGATAGCCAGATCGGGTCGGTCCAGTGCTTCGATAATTAATACCCTTGGCCTGACGTTCAGTTCATCGTCCGCCTCTTCGATGAGATTTACCGGGTCGTCCCACAAATCTAAGGTTCGAACCAGTGCTCCTAGTTGTCGCAATGTGGCGGCCGCACCATCCTCACGTTCAAGATGTTGCACATGACCCAACACTCCGACGAAGGTTTTAGGTCGCTTCTTGGCTAAATTAATCGATCTGCGTTCCACCGACAGTTATCCGTGAGAGTTTTACCGTGGGACAACCGACACCAACCGGTACACTTTGGCCTTCCTTGCCACATGTCCATATGCCGTCGGAAACCTGCACATCGTTACCGAGCATCGTTACCCCCAGTAATGTTTCGGGACCATTGCCAATAAGATTCACACCTTTCAGGGGCGCGGTTAATCGGCCATCTTCGATCAAGTAGCTTTCAGTGAGACTGAAAACAAAATCGCCATTGGAGATATCCACCTGGCCGCCTCCGAACGATTTAGCATACACCCCTTTCTTCACGCTTCGAATTATTGCTTCCGGATCATCCGGGCCTGAAAGGAGCAGAGTGTTGGTCATGCGGGGCATCGGGTGACTAGAATAACTCTCGCGTCGCCCATTTCCGCTCGGATTTACACCAAAATGCCGGGCAGAAATCCGATCGTGCAGATAGCCTAAAAGGATGCCATCCTCTATCAACACGGTTTTCGAAGGAACGTTGCCTTCGTCGTCTACGTTTACCGAGCCGCGGCCCTGAATCAACGTTGCATCGTCAACGACCGTGCACAATGGACTCGCGACTAGTTGGCCTACGCGCCCACTGTAGTTGCTGGTTTGCTTTCTATTGAAATCAGCCTCAAGCCCGTGGCCGACCGCTTCATGCAGCAGAATGCCGCTGTCTCCGGGCGCAAGCACGACTTCAAATTGCCCGGCCGGCGCCACCCGCGAATCCAGCATTGTAATTGCTTGCCGGACGGCCTCTTGAGCGTGCCATTCTGGAGATCGGCCAGCAAAATATCCCAAAGTGACCCGCCCGCCACCCCCGCTATGTCCCGATTCGCGGCGTCCAGCGTCTTCGGCAACTACTTGCACACCAAACCGCAGCAGTGGTCGGCGATCCGAGGCGAGATTGCCTTGACTGTTAACCACCAAGATCTCGCGCATTTCTTCGGCAAAATGGACTTGTACCTTACGAATTCGTGCGTCAGCGGCAAAGGCGGCCTGACTCGCCCTTTCCAACAACGTTTTTTTTTCGAGGCCTGATTCACCTATTGACGGTCGGTCCAAGTCGTAACGTCTTGGAATTGCAATGCTTTTGAACGGTAATTCTGCGTGAGCTGGCTCGGATGCCGCGATTTTGGCTGCGGTTGCTGCCGCTCGGCGCATCGCGCCGGAAGTGAGATCCTCCGTGTGAGCGTAGCCGGTTGCATCTCCCCGGCAGACGCGAATTCCAAGCCCGATTGACACCCCTCGAGTCGCGGTTCGGGTAATGCCTTCTTCATACGAAAGACTGGACGCGACCTGGTGCTCGAAGAACAGATCAGCGTAATTTCCACCTCGAGAAAGCGCCTCGGACAACAACATCTCGTAGGTGTTGGTATCTAGGCCGAACATTCCACCTGGAGCGAACGGAACTATTGCCTCTGCGCTGAGGTCAAGTGTCATCTGCAACACCATGGGCCAAAGGCCCAAAATTCGCAAGCCGGTCCAACATGGCCCCGGTTGCACTTGCGATAGCCCTCTGCTTGATGCACTTCCCTGAGCGTGATTACCTACCGCTTTTTGCTGGCCGCGCACGTATTCGCCAACATGGTTTGGATCGGATCGATCGGCGCGGTCGGACTAATGTTAGCCGCCAATGACCAGGGTCTAATTCGAGAGCGGGCAAAGTTAGCATTGAGGCCTTACCGCTGGCTTGCAGTGCCGGCATTCTTAACGTCATTGACCTTCGGTGTTGCCTGCCTAATCATGGACCCTTCGAAGTCAATCTTGAGGATGCCAAGCATGCACTTGAAGCTGACTCTGGCCCTCGGGGTGATCGCACTTCATCATTGGATTGGCATCGTCGCCCGCCGCTTGGCATCCGGTCGAAGAGAGGCAGCTTTTCCGATCAAGGCGGTAGTACTTTTGCTAATTTTTGCAGGCAGCGCGGCCCTATTGGGGGTCGTCAAACCTTTTTGATACCACACCGTAGGATATTGTGTTTCCGCGTCTACAAATGACTACTGCGGCCCAAGCGTCAGTGTAGAAATGGCGCCGAAAGCTACGGGACCTCTTAATACGGTGTATCATTGAGGTGGTCCTGCATTGCGCAGCTTGCTTTAGGCTGACTTTGGCTCAATTCATGATGCCAAGAGATGATACGTGCGCCAAGGCCTAATTCGAGTACTGTGCGTGCCAAACGAAATTTACCGTGGCCCTCGATCGCGAAAAATCCTCCAGTCTGCACAAAAGTTGATCGAAAAACGGCGATTCGATCGTGCACTAGAAGAGTATCAAAAGCTCGTTCAAGACGATCCAAATGACGCCCGCACGCTTCTCAAACTTGGCGACTTGCAGGTGCGCATGCAGCTTTCTGCTGATGCCATGCAAACTTACGACAAAGTCGCGCAAGTCTATGAAGCGCAGGGCTTTGCCGTAAAGGCGCTGGCCGTATACAAGCAGATTCGCGAGCACATTCAGAAGCGCTCACCAGAACTTGCTGACCGGTTCTCTCACATAGTTCCCCGCCTAGCCAGGATCTACACCCAACTGGGTCTCAAGAGTGACGCCATCCAAGCGTTTGACGAGGTCGCATCGCGTCTGCTGCGAGCGGGCAAGCGTCGCGAAGCCATCGATGCATTCCGCGAAATAGTCAATTTGGATCCAACCAATCCACTTTCGTACGTGAGGCTGGCCGAGGCCTATTGTCAAATCGAGGAAATTGAGTCGGGGCAGCAGTCGTTCGCCGCGGCGGTTGAACTGCTGCGAAACGCGGGGCGTGACGACGACGCAATCCGCGTCATTGATCGGGCTTTGCATTTTGCTAACGAACCCACGCTGGCTCGAATTGCGGCAGAAATTCTGCTGGGTCGTGCTAATCGAGCCGACGGCCTTCAGGCCTTATCGAAACTGCAAATTAGCTTTCAAGCGGATCCTAAAGATCTCACGGTGCTCGGAATGCTGGCCCAAGCATTTACCCTCATCGAGCAGCCGGAAAAGGCCGTTGAAGTCTACAAGCAGATGGCCTTGATTGCCCGAGAAAAGGGTGACCAAGCGCTGTTTTCGCAACTGGTCGAATACCTTATCCAGGTAGCTCCCCAAGACGATCATGTCAGAGCTATGCGGTTGCTTCTACAGCAGCCACAAAGTCTGGTTCCGCCTTCCATGCCAGCCGAAGAAGCCGTTGTTGAATTGCGCGACGACGACCTCGTCGACGAGGCGGACTTGGCGAACGCTGGGCGACGGCAATTGGACAGTGCAGCTCCGGTTAACCTCGACTACGACGTGGTTGACCATGCGGACTTTGATGCTGCGACCTACGCGGAAAAGGCCTTGTCTGACGCTGAGTCATTTAGTCGCGTCAAATTGCATCACAAGGCTATCGAGCCGCTTCGCTTCGCCCTGGAATTAGATCCAGCCAATTTAACCGTTCGCTACAAACTGAGGGAAGTGCTGGCTGAAGTCGGCGACTTTGCCGCGATGCGTGCGGAATCATTGCAAATTGCAGTGCTGCTGGCGGAGTCCGGGTATTTGACTGAGGCAGCTCCATTTCTTTCGGAAGTGCTTGCCGAGGAACCACAGAATATAGAGGCAATTCGTCTTTACACCAGTATCTATGGGCATTCACCGGCCGCTACCGCTCAAAGTCGAGCCATGGGTCAGTCTCGTGAACCCTTACCGCGATTCGATGATGAAGATGGGCAATTTATGCGGCCGAATTCGGATTCCCAAGGCGCGCCGCAATTGGATCAGGTCGATGATCCATTTGGCGATCTTAGGGAACCCATTTATCGATCCGAACTCCCGAGTTTTGCGATCGAGGAACCATTCGAAGTTGATGGGCGTGGTGAGCCAGTTCTTTCCAATTCCTTGACCACGAATCAAACCAATGATACCGGGTTCGGACTCGAGGAAGTTCTCGATGAAGCAGAGTTTTTCGCGGCGCGGGGGCTTTACGACGACGCAAGGGGCATTTTAGAAGACCAACTTGCGCGCAGTCCCAATCATCCGCTGCTTTTGGAAAAGCTGCGCGAGGTATTGCAAGCCTCGGCCGGAGTGTTGCCTGCACAAGACGGAGCGGAACAATCCCACGTTATTCCGTCGCAATATCCCCCGGAAGACGACGACGAGTTCTCAGCAACGTTGAGCGCGCTGGAAAGTTTGGAGGTATCGTCGGCACAATTCAAAGCCGCCAACGCCGATGTTGACATAGATCAGGTATTTGCGAAATTCAAAGAGGGTGTCCGCGCGCAGGTGGAAGAAAGTGACAGCGCTACTCATTACGATTTAGGCGTTGCCTACAAGGAAATGGGTCTTATCGCTGATGCAATCAAGGAACTTGAAATTGCAGCGCGCGATCCCGCACGTGAATGCATGTGCTTTGCTATGGTGGGCCTGGTGTATTTAGAACAAAACGAGTTAGATGCGGCGGAGAAGGCCTATCTCAGGGGTCTTGAGGCGGGACGCAAAACAGTCGATCAAGAAATGAACCTTTACTACGACCTTGGCATCGTAAATGAAATGAAAGGCGCCTACCCGGAGGCTGCGTACTACTTGAAGAAGATTGCCCGCAAGGATCCCGCGTACCGCGATATCCGCGAGCGCCTCTTGGTGCTTGAGCAGGTGCAGAATGAGACGGTCGCTTCGACTCGGCGTCCTGTTGGGGAGGAAGACGAATTCGAGCGAGTTTTTGACGACTTGTTTGGCAGCAAGTAATGCTTCAGTCGTCCCGATCTACCACCGAGGCCAATAGATCGGCCTGAGCACACAACGTGTCGTCCACCGTGGCTTCTGCGCTAAATTTCCAAGTGTTTGAACGATGCTGCGACACCTCTGCAAAAAGATCGAGTTTGTCGCCAGGAATCACCCGATGGCGTAGTTTGGCTTTGTCAATCCCTAGCAAATACAGTTGCGACCGCGACGGATCGAAAGGTTCTGAAACGTAGGCCAAAATGCTGACAAGCTGAGCCAATGCTTCGATTATCAATACGCCCGGCATAATGGGGGTCCGTGGAAATTGAACTGGGCACCAAAACTCCCCCTGGGTCACCATCTTGTGTCCACGGATTGAAACCCCTGCCACTACATCGGTAACCCGATCAAGCAAGTAAGGAATGCGATGCGGAAGAATCTCGAGAATCCGTGCAATTTCGAGTCGGACGAATGCGTGTTCGACTCGACCGGCCCCTGGTGACTTGCGACTCATTGTTTGGCGGCTGCCGGCGGCTTCGGCGTTTCTTTTGGAACCTTCTTCGCATCGGATGCTTTGCCGGATTTGCCCGGCTGAGATTCGCTGGTGCCGCCGCCGCTATTGACCAATTGGATAATCTTATCCGTGAGGTCCAAATCACCGCGCACGTACGGTGCTGCTTGCCGATCGATCACCAGATCCAATCCTTCATTGGTTGCCATGCGTCGGATCAGCGCCATGGTTCGCTGGTAGATGGGTTGCGTAAGCTCCCCCTGCTTCTTTTGCAGCTCTTTATTGTACTCAAGAAACGTCGCCTGGAGTTGCGACATGTCCCGTTGCCAGCTTTCAAGGCGCTTAGCCAGGGCTTCCTTGCTCAATATTCCCTGCTGCTTCTCGATGTCTTCACGTTCCTTTTGAAGTTGTTCTTGCTTCTTGTCCAGTTCGCGTTGGCGACTATCGAAAAGCTTCTTTAGAGTGGCTTGGGCGCGCAACCCCTCTTCGGTTTCCATGATAGCGCGCTGCGTGTCGACCACCGCGATCTTCGTTTCAGCCCTGGCCGTGAAGGCACAGGTTGCCATCAACAGAATTGAAGTTGTCAGCAGGCGCAATCGAACCGGGCGAACAAGATTCATGACCCCCGTGACTAGCCGGGCTTGTCGGCCCGCGCAAGCTCGTAAGTAGTCACAATGTCAGATTGGGAATGCCAGAAATGCTCTAATCCGCATCGATGGCCGGAGCCGGCCGGTGGACCCGCTGCGCAGCGTCCAGTCCGAAGGACCCATCACTTCGGTGGAATCGCGCCACTAATTCACAGTCGTCTAATTGCACTTAGGACCAGCCGTGCCGATGCTGGTGCCTGTTAACGACGGGATTGTACCGGGGGGGGACAGTCTTGAGGTATTCGAGCAGTTCGGCAAGCCTATTTGGATGACGGAATTTTCCTGCCATACCAGCGCCACTGCCGCAGAGCAGGAGGCCTACGTGCGCGTTTCCATACCGTACTTGGAAGGTAACCCGAATGTGTTCCGCTACTCCTGGTTCAGTGCGGATCCCATCCCAAACGCCAAGTTGGTCAACAGCGACGGCTCTCGGTCAAGTGTACCTAGGTTTGGCGCAGAATTGCCAGTAAGCGCGCGGCGGTCAATCCGGGTGTCTAATCAGAAGTTGGGGGCCACACTATATGCAACGGTTGGTACTTCTTGCAGAGACCTTGATGAACTGCTGCAAGTTCAATCTCTGACGAACAAGGAAAAGCCAAAAAGTGTGTGGCCCTTGTGAGCTGCTTTCGAGCAACTTCATTTTGCAGAATTTGGTTGAGTACCTGCCCATAGGGTGTTTTGGGAACTGCCAGACATGTCCAACCTGTCAACGCTCCGGGCGCGTCCTTGTCTTCGAACACTCGAAAAAGGGCGAAGCAACCTAGATTGGCGGAATTGGGTACTCGCCGAACTATTCCCAGGTCGAGAGACTCGGGTTCTTCGTTATTGACCATGGTGACCCATGTAAATACACCTACCGTATGGCCGGCGTCTATAGGCACGCTATTTGGCGATAACTAATCGGCGTTTTGGCCACTTTGTGGCCGCCCTAACCGGGAATCTCTTCAAGCCACGTTGGTTTGTGATAGTCCCCGTCCATCGGCCGCCAAACGCCGAGCGAAGCAGGCACCGATTCCACTGGAAGCTCCCGTAATTAGTGCACGGGAAATCATAGGTAGGTTACACGCATCCTAGGCGAGATAATCGCTTAGATTTTCGTCACATGCAAGTCTTGACTAGAGACGACCGTGCATCAGCGCCGCGGCATCCACAAATCATGGCTACAATTCATCGGAGGCATTGCTATGAAGGACAGATGGCCGCCAAGAAACTTTCCACTATCTCGCAAGCCATGATGGGTACACTTGAGAAGACTCTTAAAGAAATTGTTCAAGACAGCGTCTTCAACAAAGTTGCATCTCAACGACTGTCGCTATCATCAGCTGAAATCGACACGAGATTATCAATTGGAATAGCCATTACCAGTAAGTGCTGGCGGGCGGTTGTCGCGCTTTGTGCATTGCGCGCTCGCGCACTCGCCAGTCGAAATACCACTACCGAAGCGGCCATGACCGCATGGGTTGAACTTTTGAACAATAAGAATAAAGATATTTTAGAATGGATAATGGTTGGTGCGACGCCGACTCAAATGACCGCATTGCAACGGTACGGGATTACTCCCAAACAAGTTGGAAAATATCTTGGAAAGTCGGACACTAGAGGAACCATCACAAAATTGATCAGAAATCCCAATCTAGCGGTTGCTGACGAAGATCGCTAATGGGCCTTTTCCCAACCGGTGACTCCATGTTTGCTATTTCTATTTGAAATGCCGGCACGCCGTGCGTTGGGTTTTCATTGGTCACCCGCAGGTTCACTACGCCCTTCGGGCGTTCCTCGCTGCGCGAGGACCGTCTACCTCCGTGAAAATGTACAGCGTGCTGTACTTTTTCACTCCGGTTCGTTGCGACGTTTTTATTGTGTTGGTTTTCCGGGTCCCGACCCGGAAAACGGCATCCGAAAAAGTTGACTCAAGGACAACGAGCTTCGCGCGTTCAGGTCGCTAACGGGAATCCTCCCAGCGAAAACCACCTTTGGCGAGGGCGCATGAGTCGCCAAAAATTATCGGGCTAAAGCAAGACGCTGTCATCGGCGTCCTCGGCTTCACTCACGAGTACGGTGCGCGTTTCGGCGTCCCTCGTTACGGCAAGCTCGTACAGGTGCGAAAGCACGCCAGGGTAGGCCCGAACAATTTCCAGAAACTGTTCGCTGGTCAAGTGCAGCGTCACCGTGGGCACAGTTGCCACGACGTCCGCGGCGGATGGCCGACGCAGCACCAGCGACATCTCGCCAACCACTTCGCCCACGCCAAGGGTGGTTATTACGGTGCTTTCATCCCCGTCGCGGTGCACTACGACCACGCTTCCTGAAGCAATCAGGTGGAGCCCTTCGGGCTCTTCGCCTTGCACAATGATTCGCTCACCGGCCTCATACGCACAGGTAACGAAGCGTTGGACGAGCGCAGGACGCTCCCTCGCATTGACACTTTTCAGAACAGCGCTGGTCCTAATCAGGTTGTCGATCATTCGCCTGCGGCAGTACGCGGCAATTGCCATCCCTAGCTCCGGCTCGTCTGCTACCAGAGCATCCAGAGCGTCTCTTCTGAGGACCAAAAGGAGGCATGGGCGACTGGCGACTACCTGGGCTGCTCGTGGCGCCTGAGACAGAAGTGCCATCTCTCCAATCAGCGACCCACTTCCCAGGCGAGCAAGTGCAATAACCTCGCCATTCTCGGACTTTCTTGAGACTTCGACTTCGCCCCGCGCTAGGACGTAAACTTCATCACCCGGTTCGCCTTGAATTACAACTTGGGTGCCCGCGCTGACGTATCGCAGCTCCAGCATGCCGAGCAACGCGCGCAATCCATACCTGTCCAAAGTCGAGAATAATGGTTGCCTAGGCACCTTGAGCGTTTCAGTGGATTCATCTTGCTCAAGTTGCGCGGCAGATTCGGTTACAACGCCTTTAATATGTTCGAGGAGTTCTTCTTCGCTCGAATTAATCGGTGCGGGGTTAACACTGAGCCGACTGCGCAAAAGGGCGGGTGGTGCTGCGCCATGGTCCAACAAGCAGGGCGAATCGACTGAAAAGGTTTCCGCGATTGTTTGAATTTCAAGCTCGACATTTTGCCCCATTCTTGCAAGCTCACAGACGGCTGCGGCCGCGCGCGCTAACGATCCTTCACGAACGCTGAAATGTACGGCAACTCGCAATGCGCGTGTGGCATCCTCAATCAGTCCCGCCTCTCCGAGCAGGTAACCCGCCAAGAAAAATGCCATGACTCGTTGTGGGTCCTGTTCAAGCACCGCCGCTATCCAACGCAGAGGCTGCTCTTTTTGCCCTAGCAACACCTGCTCCAAGGCAATATCAAGGGAGTTTCGCTCGGCTCTCACATTTTCAGACGAAACTTTCATGTCAGTCATGCCGTACCATGGCTACCATTAAACGCCTTAACGTACCTTACGTCCTGCGGTATGTTGAGAACTATTCGAGGTTTTAGCCTCGGGCGTTAGCACCTGGAGATGTTGGTTCGAATCAAGATTTTGCCCTGGAGTTCCCTGTGATCTTTGCTCCGCTCTTGCCAAGGCGGTAGCGACGGCATCTGCCGTGGCGCCGACCAGGGGTACCACTACCGAATAGTCCATTCGCGTAGGACCAATGACGCCGACCGCTCCTCCGGGTTCGCCGCTCTGACTGCGATAGGGGGCAGCCACCAGACTCATGGGCGCCTCGTTACTTCCGCCGACATCACCCCCCAGGAAAACTTGGACATTCTTCGATTCCAACGTTCTATCGAGCAGCGTCACCAAACGGTCGCGGTCGTCCAGGGCATGCAGCAGATCCTTGAGCTGTTCACCTTGAGACCAACCTGCGTAGTCGAGCAATCTTGCTTGCCCTTCAACCACTAACTCCGAGGCGCGCGACGTTCGATCCAAAGCCGCGCTAACCAGCGACAATCCGCGATCATTGAGTGGCTGAGTCTCGTCGCGACCTGTGCCTTTTGCATGCACGAAGTGGTCACGCAATTGTGCCAGCGTTCGGCCTTCCGCCACTTCCTCCAGGAGTTGGTGAACTCGATCGAGTTCGCCATCCTTGAAAGGCACATCAATGTGGATGAATCGATTCTCAACCGTGCCGTCGCGAAACACCACAACGCTGAGCAGCTCATCCGGGCGGGTCGGGATAAAACGAATCTTCAACAGAGGCCGAGACTCGGCGCGTCGTCGAGCGACCAAAGCGGGTGATCCCGTCAGCTCGGAAAGCAGCCGTCCCGTCGAATGCAGCAAGTCTTCCCCAGCGGATTCGTGGCGCAGCCAATCAGCGATTTTGGCCGCATCAGGAGCCGATAGCTGTCGCGTTTTCATGAGCGCATCGATAAACAGGCGAAATGCCTTCTCAGTCGGCACGCGGCCCGCCGAAGTATGGGGTTGCACCAGAAACCCCATATCTTCCAAGTCAGCCAAAACGTTGCGAATTGTCGCAGGGGAGAGATCGAAGCGGTACTTCTTGACTAGAGTTCGGCTCCCAACCGGCTCACCTTTTGCGATAAACTCGTTCAAGAGCGCATACAAAACATCACGTGCGCGACGAGTGAGTGGTTCAGCCACCTGAGAAATATATCACGGAGGCTCGTGTCTCGTAACTAGGGAGTTTCCGAGAGAAATTGCCAAGTCTGAAATGCCAGCAAACGGCCGCACGAGGTCGGGCCCCTGTAGACCCGAAAATTTCGACAAACGCTAATGATCGACAGAAAACCAGGTCAGCCAAAATGGCCCAATTGTCCAGAAATTGGAAGTGATCGCGCGCGATAAGCTACACTTTTGGCGGTCCCCAAGGAGCCGTGGTCCGTGATGAGGAACGTTTCAGCTTTTCTTTTTGTATTGCCGTCACGCAGAGCGGCGGTGCAACAACCTACAAATCTGGACACAATCGAGCCACCTTTCCCACTGATGTGACCTCGACGGTCGCCTATCGAATCGCGCAACTCGATCGCAAGACATGCCTTTCGGAGCTTGCTCGCCGACAAATTGCCTATCAACTTGAGGGCGAATCTCCGGGAGTTAAAACGCCGGTTCGCTTGAAAGGTCCAATCGGTAAAATTCGCTTTATTACCGGTACTTCTGAAGCCGAACGTGATCGATCGCCCTTTGAAGTTCTCGACTGCCGGCTGGTTCTGGCATTGGATGAATGGACCCAAGTATTGGACGCCCACGGGGTCAGCGACGTCGTGTTCTCGTCCGGCTGGCGTCCTTCGCCCAAGGCGCCGAGCGACGCTAGCGACGGAAAACGACATTCGGGCGCATTGGCTCTGGACGTGCACGCATTTCGGTTGCGGTCCGGGGGCGAGCTTGTGATAGAGCGCGATTTCCACGGACGGCTCGAAACACCGGTCTGCGGGCCTGACGCGCCGCTTCCGGCCCCGAATACGCCCGAAGCGCGCGAGCTTCGCAGTATCATCTGCTCGTCGGCCGAGATGCGGCTATTTCAGAGCATTTTGACGCCCAATTACGACGTGCACCATGCTAATCATTTTCATTTGGAGGTAACGCCCAACGTTCGCTGGTTTATTCTGAGCTAAGGCCCAAATGGGGGTCTTCTGCTACGTTGAGCATAGCCGAGAATTGAGAGTCTGACTTCAGATTTCGTTTGTTGTTGCATTTCTTGGGCAATTTACTTGTGCCACCGCAGCCTTCTGCAGCAACTATTATTCCAGCGGGTTTGCCTTTTTTAGCGTTTTCCTCCATAAACTTTACTATTTCAGCTATGCTTACGGGCTTCTCTGGAATCAAAATGACTTCTGCGCCCACGCATATTCCTACTTCCAGCGCTAAGAAGCCTCTTTTCCGACCCATAACCTCAACTATGAATATTCTTTCATGAGAAATCGCTGTATCCCTTATCTTGTCAATAGCCCCTACCGCGGTGTTTACGGCTGTGTCAAAGCCGATTGTCTCATCAGTTCCGTAAACGTCATTGTCGATTGTGGCTGGGATTCCCACCATCAACGCGTCGCTCTCTCTGCTTAGCTCTAAGGCGCCTTTAAACGAGCCGTCACCGCCAATAACTACCAACCCGTCAACATTGTTAATGGACAGAGTTTCAGCGCCTTTTTCAACACCGCCCTCTTTCTCAAATTCCAGGCATCGCAAAGTATGAAGTATAGTGCCTCCCAGCTGGATAATGCCACCCACGTTTCGAGGCGTCAGCTTTCGGCAAGTGTTAGTTAATAGGCCATCCCAGCCCCTCTCGAAACCTACAACTTGAAAGCCTTTCGTGTGGCCTATTCGCGTTACGGCTCGGATGGCGGCGTTCATGCCTGGCGCGTCTCCACCTGATGTAACGATGCCGATAGTCTTTGTCAATCGAATGCCTCTTACTTTACTAAACACTCTTATAAAAGATTAAAATGTTTAGTATGGCTCGACACGGCTAAAAATGCCAAAACACATAAATTCTTTACTCTAATCCTTATGGACTTTGTCGGGAGGTAGCTCAGCCTGGCAGAGCTCTCGAGCCAGCTAACATGCTTAGCTGGTG
>CAWIGY010000041.1:0-41634 GCA_963835565.1 uncultured delta proteobacterium | reverse complement strand
CAGAACAGATTCTGATACCGAATCCGAGCTCGGACTCCGAATCAGAATCTGTTTCTGAATCAGGCTCTGATTCTGATTCCGGATCCGAATCAGAACGTGACCAACGATCCTTGACGTGCGAGTGCCGCGCAAAACAAAAAAGCAGATCTTCAAAACGTCGAGAATCGTCGTTGCGGAGAGGGAGGGATTCGAACCCTCGGTACAGTTTCCCGTACACATGATTTCCAGTCATGCACCTTCGGCCTCTCGGTCACCTCTCCAGGTTTGGTGCGTTGCGTGGGCGGGCTCGCATGAGCCGACTACGGACTCGTGGCAGCGGAGAGAGTGGGATTCGAACCCACGGTACCCGTCAGAGTACACCTGATTTCGAATCAGGCACCTTCGGCCGCTCGGTCATCTCTCCGCGGCCGAATCTGGCAGCGCCGCCGGGGGCTGTCAATGACTACCGCCAACCAGCAACCGCCCACCGGCACTCTGATCGCTGAAAAATTCCCGCCACTTACGACAGTCCGGGCCACATTGACAGAATCACCGCTTGTTCTATGGTCGTGCGGTATCATGCCTCGGGGCGAGGAGTTGGTGACATGAAATACAGAAGGCTCGGCCAGACTGGCCTTTTCGTTTCGGAACTTTGTTTTGGCGCGATGACATTTGGCGGTCGCGGATTTTGGACAGTGGTGGGCCAGCTCGGTCAGGAAGAGGCCGACAGGCTCGTGTTTCGCGCGCTAGATGAAGGCGTGAATTTCTTCGATACGGCGGACGTCTATTCCGAAGGTGAATCGGAAAGGCTTCTCGGAAAAGCGCTCGGCACGCAACGCAAGCACGTCGTGCTCGCCACCAAAGTGCGTGGCCGTGCGGGTCCAGGTCCTAATGATGTCGGTCTCTCACGTGGACACATCATGGCGTCCATTGATGCCAGCCTGCAGCGCCTGGGCACTGACTACATCGATCTGTACCAGATTCACGGCTTTGATCCGCTCACGCCGTTCGAGGAGACGCTGCGCGCCCTCGACGATATCGTGCGCATGGGCAAAGTGCGCTATATTGGCTGCTCGAATCTCGCTGCCTGGCAGATCATGAAGTCGCTTGGGCTCTCTACGCACCACGGCTGGGCCCGATTTGATTCCTTGCAAGCCTATTACAGCATCGCCGGTCGCGATCTCGAGCGGGAGATAGTGCCGCTGCTCATCGACCAAGGCCTGGGATTGATGGTGTGGAGTCCACTCGCCGGCGGCCTGCTTTCCGGCAAATTCAAACAAGATGGCTCCGGCCCCGAAGGCTCGCGCCGCGCCAGCTTCGACTTCCCTCCTGTGGATAAGGACGCGCGCCTTTCGCATCATCGACGTCATGCGGGACATCGCCCAGCGAAAGAGCATCTCGGTGCCTCGCGTTGCCCTCGCCTGGCTGCTCGCTCAAAGCACCGTAACCACCGTCATTATTGGCGCCAAAACCCCCGAGCAGCTCGACGACAATCTGGGAGCCACCGACGTAACCCTCGACGAAAGCGAGATAATACTGCTCAATGAAGTCAGCTCGCTCGCGCCTGAGTATCCCGGATCGATGATTGAGAGGCAGAGCGCCGAGCGGACGCCGCGCTGAGCCGAATTAGCGGGAAGTGACGAGTTCCGAAGGTTAGGCCAGTTTGCAGGAGGCATGCCTCGACCCCAACTAGACGTGATAGTTCGGCGCTTCTTCGGTAATCAAGACATCGTGCACGTGACTCTCGCGTAGACCTTGTGAAGTAATCCGAATGAATCGGGCATTTTGGTGCAGTTCGCGGATGTTTTGGCATCCGGTGTATCCCATGCCGGCCTGAAGCCCTCCGATCAGCTGCGACAGAATCGAGCCGAGCGATCCGCGGTGCGGCACACGCCCTTCGATGCCTTCGGGCACCAGCTTTTCATCGATTTGATGGCTCTGTCCATAACGATCCTTGGAGCCCTTTTTCATGGCTCCGAGCGATCCCATGCCGCGATACGCTTTGTAACTTCGGCCCTGGTATAAAATCAGCTCACCCGGTGCTTCGTCCGTACCCGCGAACAGCGATCCTATCATGACGGAGGAAGCCCCGGCGGCGAGTGCTTTGACCACTTCACCGGAGAACTTAATCCCGCCATCGGCGATGATGGGAACTCCATGTTGGTTGCCCACCGCCACACAGTCTGCAATCGCTGTAATTTGCGGCACACCTATTCCCGCGATGATGCGCGTCGTGCAAATGCTGCCCGGTCCCATGCCAACCTTGACGCCGTCCGCGCCGGCTTCAATCAGCGCGCGTGTGCCATCGGCCGTGGCGACATTGCCGGCAATCACCTGAATCTCGGGATGCCTCGACTTGACCTCGCGCACCGTTTCAATAACGCCAATTGTATGTCCATGGGCCGTATCGACACAAATAACATCAATGCCTGCTTCAACCAGGGCATCCATGCGTGCCAGCCGATCCGAACCCGGTCCAATCGCCGCACCCACTAACAGACGGCTGCGTTCGTCTTTGAGCGCATTCGGGTTGCGCTCGGCTTGCATCAAATCCTTGATAGTAATCAGCCCGACGAGCCTTCCGTCCTCGACAACCAGCAATTTCTCGATGCGATGCTTGTGCAACAATTCCCGGGCGTCGTCATTCTTCACGCTCGGCGGCACGGTCACCAGCTGGCGCGTCATCAGGGCGCTCACCGGTTGGTCCAGATTTTTCTCGAACCGTATGTCGCGCGCCGTCAATATCCCAACCGGTCGCGAACCTTCCACCACCGGCACCCCCGAGATATCGTGTTGCCGCATGATGCCCACGGCTTCGCGCAGTGATTGCATCGGGCCCACGGTAACTGGGTCGGTAATGATGCCGCTCTCCGCCCGTTTTACGCGGTCCACTTCCTGAGCTTGCGCCGACACGCTCAGATTTTTGTGAATGATGCCGATGCCACCGTTGCGCGCCATCGCAATCGCGCATCGCGACTCAGTCACGGTGTCCATCGCCGCGCTGACGATGGGCATATTCAGGTCAATCTTGCGGGTGAGACGGCTGCGTACGTCCACGTCGCTCGGCACGATGTCGCTGTAGGCGGGCATCAGCAAAACGTCGTCAAACGTTAGGCACTCGCGCAAAGTTTGTTCAAACATGGCCCACTCTACACCAACTTTTTCGACCGGCCAGTACCGGCTGAATTTGGCTTTTTTTATGCTGTTTCGGCACGCACAGCCGGGGTGCGCTGGCCGATGGGACGACACGGCTCCGGGTGGTTTGCCCACTCGGGGGCGACTGCGGCTTGCGGCCTTGGGGCGATTGCGCGTACGACTTTTCCGTGCCTGAACACCCCAAGCATCAATCGTCTTTTAGCGATCATAATGAGGCGCACGATGCTGAGTCGCACAACCATGAACACCGCTCTTCGCGCGACACGCCCGCTCGCGTGCTTCGGTCGGCTTTTCTAGTTACCTTTGGCTTTCTCGGTGTCGAGGCCGCGGTCGGTTGGTGGTCGGGCAGTCTCGCATTGCTAGCTGACGCGGGGCACATGCTCGCCGACGCGGGCGCGCTCGGGCTGGCTCTGTGGGCGCAGCGCTGGGCGGCCAAACCCCGTTCGCAGCGCTCGACCTATGGCTGGCGGCGCGCCGAGGTGTTGGCAGCCTTCGTCAACGGAGTGCTCTTAACCGTGACGGCCCTGCTCATCATCTTCGAGGCAGTCGAGCGATTCTATCACCCGCGCGTCATCGTGGGTTCCGCGATGCTCACCGTCGCGGTGCTGGGTTTGCTCGTGAATCTGGGAATTGCACGCCTGCTAATGCGCGGCCGAGAGCAAAGCGTCAATGTGCGCGCCGCCTTGGCTCATGTATTGACCGATGCCCTGGGCTCAGTCGGCGCGATCGGCGCGGGCATCAGCGTGCTGCTCTTCAATTGGACTCGCGCAGATCCGCTGTTTAGCATCGTAATTGCAGTGCTCGTCGCGCTCAGCGGCTGGCGCGTGCTCAAAGAGACTACGGCAATCTTGCTGGAAGCCGTTCCGATTCACTTGGATCCGGTCAAGATTTCTCATACCATTCTCGAGACGCCAGGCGTCGCGCGTTGCGCAGATTTGCACGTGTGGTCAATCAGTGACGACGTAGACGCGGTCAGCGCGCACGTCGTGTTGGTTCCCGGCGCCCACGGAGTCGATGTCTGTGACCGCGTCGCCAGCCGTGTACGCACCGAACACGCGGTGGCCCTGGTCACCATCCAACCCCTGGCGCCCGCGCCGAACAGCCTGGTCCCGCTGCGAAGAAGCGTCGAGGGCGGCGTGATTGCGTCGAAGGCGATTGGTCGAGAACAATCATGAACTGAGTCTGGGAGCTAGCACTGCCACGCCACTCAAAGCGGCAGGTCAACTACTGTTATGCCTCGTCGAAGGCAGAGGTACCTAAGGGGCAGTTGATAGTCTTCACGAAGATGCCTCAAATATTCGCGGTCTAGTTCGTTCAGTTCCCCAGGCGCGGCGACTATGCTCTGGAGAACCACTACGCGGATGCGCAACCAACCGCGTGCAAAAATGCCAATGATCTCGCAGTGTACCATCAGCACTGCCGTCTTCACAATGTTGTCGAAATTGGGGCATCCGCATACCGCCTAACCGTAACACTTTGGATGCTTTCTTACAGAAATTCGACAAATTGGTGGCAAAAACGACTCCCCATCTGCTACGCAAGGCATATCATGGCAGCAAAAAAGAAAGCCAAGAAGCGCCCTAACCCTACGGGCCCAGCGCGCATCGAGTACCTACGCGTTGAAAACTTTAGGGCGCTCGAAGACTTTGAGCTTACGGAACTAACGCCATTGACGGTCCTGCTCGGACCTAACGGTAGCGGAAAATCCACCGTATTTGACGTCTTTAATTTCTTGTCTGAGTGTTTCCAACATGGACTCCGTCACGCCTGGGACCGTCGGGGTCGTGCCAAGGAACTCAAGACGCGGGGCCAGACTGGACCGGTAGTTATTGAGATCAAGTACCGCGAAGAACCCAAATCACCCGTTAATGACTTACCATCTCGCTGTCAACGAGGATCGCGGCAGGGTTTTTGTCACGCATGAGTGGCTGCAGTGGACGCGGGGAGGTGGTTCAGGACGGCCCTTCAGGTTTTTGGAGTATAGACGCGGTCAAGGGCGCGCCGTGTCGGGAGAAGAGCCCGATGAAACCGGCAAACGAATTGACACTCCGCTGCAATCACCTGATTTGATTGCCGTAAACGCACTTGGACAGTTTGCGGAGCACCCACGAGTGGCCGCGCTTCGAGAGTTTATAACGGACTGGTATGTCTCGTATTTATCGGTAAGCGACACTCGCAATCAACCGGAAGCGGGTCCTCAGGATCGATTGAGCAAAACCGGGGACAATCTTGCCAATGTTGTCCAGTATCTAAAAGAGCAATATCCGAGGCGACTCGAAAAGATCTTCGGTATTCTCCAGCGACGTGTTCCGCGGCTTGAGCGAGTGCTTGCTGAGCCCATGGAAGATGGGCGTTTATTATTGCAGATCAAAGACGCGCCCTTTGAACGGCCGATTCTCTCACGTTTTGCTTCTGATGGAACGCTAAAATGCTGACGCGTATCTCACAGTACTCTACGATCCCAAGCCACCTCAATTCGTTGGAATTGAAGAGCCGGAGAACTTTCTGCACCCGCGTTTGTTGCCGGAACTCGCCGAGGAATGCCGTGATGCTACTGAACATTCGCAACTGCTAGTAACCACACACTCTCCTTCTTTCTCAATACTGTTTAACCTCAAGAGATTCGGGTTTTGTACAGAAGCGATCGCGGATATACCCAGTCGGAGCTCGCGTCGGGCCTTGACGGCATTCCGGAGTTTATGGACGCGGGCGCCTCAATGGGCGACCTTTGGCTCGAAGGTCACTTAGGAGTCGGTGATCCGCTAGTTGACGCCGGTGTACCGCAGCGAAAGGTACGTCGCCCATGAACATTGAGCACTTGGAAGTGCTCGTCGAAGAGCCGTCAATGGAAACGCGCCCTCAACATCTTGCTTCCAAAGATGCTAAGCAAATATCTTTTGCTATTCACGCGTACCAGGGCAAGAGCGATTTGCTTCAAAATTGCCCCAAAGGCTCACGGGCTATGCTGAGTGGATCCCGGATACGTACCGCATTTTGGTATTGGTGGACCGCAACAATGATAATTGCAAAGTGCTCAAGGCCAAACTCGAAACAGCCGCCACTGACGCGAAGCTTAGGACCAGAACCATTTCGAAGCAAAAGCCACATCATGTGGTAGATCGGCTAGCGATCGAGGAGCTCGAAGCTTGGTATTTCGGAGACTGGCGCGCAGTGCGGGCGGCCTATCCGCGCGTAGACGCAACAATAATATCGAAAGCTAAGTACCGAAATCCCGATGCGATTGCGGGAGGAACCTGGGAAACTTTCGAACGCGTTCTCAAGCAAGCGGGTTACTTCAAGAACGGACTACAGAAGATTAAGGCAGCTCGATCAATTGCGGAGTACATGGTGCCTGCAAGAAATGAATCTCGTAGCTTTCAGGTGCTACGAGAAGCCCTGCGGGATATGGCAAGCGCGTTCTCGCGGGTCATAAGTAATGTCTGCGCTATGCCCTGACTGGTGAAGCAATGCGACAGCTTGCCCAGGATGATTTGAGAATCGTCTGAACCTTTGTTTCCCAGCCGTCAAATTCCGCACCTCGGCGGCTCAACCCGCCCTGCCCGTGCCGCTGCGTCCAAAAAATCCTGAAATGGTTGATAAATCACGTCGGCCCGGGGATGTGATTGAACCCTTGGACCCGGGCTGCTAGCTTGCGCCTCCCAATTCCGCCTTTTTGGACGATGAGGTAACTGTTATGAGTCAGCCGAATTTACCCGGTGGTGCGCCTGCTACCAATCTTCAGTTGCGAGGCGGAGCCGCCATTGTCGCGCCGCCTTCCGCGTTTCCTTCTGGCATCCCAGGCAATGCTTTGGTTGTGGTGCCGCTGGCGCAGCCGACCGAGGATTTGCTCGAGAAGATAAAGCAAGGTCCGATCGGTCATTGAGGTGGACGAGATGTGGAAGCTGCTCGGGTTCAACGGGCCCGCGGTGCAGGTGCAGGATCAAGAAGGTCGACCCATCGCAATTGGACTTGAAGATTTGCTCGACGGCCTGGAGAAGCATTGGCAGGAAGATAAGGACGACATTCAAAGGGCGCGCCTGTTCGCGCAAGAGCTCATGAAGTATGGCCGCTTCGAGAAGGCGGAAAAGGTGTTGAAGAAGGTCGTCGCGAGTGGCGGTGGCGGGGAAGATTGGCTGGGGCTCGGTATCTCTCAGCTGCAGCAGCAGCGCTTCGATGACTCAATTGCGACGCTGCGCGGCGCGCAAAATCTACTGCTGGAAAATCCGTTCCCTTCGCTGCATCTGGCGCGCGCGCTCAAGGGCAAAGGTGAGCCCGACCGTGAGCGTGAAGCTATCGAGCGAGCGATTAACATCGACGGCAATTGTGTGGACGCCTGGGCCTACCTATTTACGCAGATCAAAGAGCAGGAAAATGAGGAAGCCTCGCTGGCTCGCATCAAGGAGCTCGCCGACGCCGAAACGAATAAGAAGCGTTCGGCCCCTTATATCGCACTACAAGGCATTTATTCGGCGGATGAAGCCACTCGCGACAAGGCCATCGAGTACGCGAAGCTTGCCATCGAGCGCAACCCTCATGATCCATTGGCCTTGATCTCACTCTCAGCCTTGTACGGCCAAAAGGGCGATCTGAAGTCGGTCATCGAACTTTTGCGCCCGCATGAATCCAAGATGGCCACCGATGTTCGCCTGGCGAACAACTACTTCCAAGCCCTGTTCCAGGACCGCGACATCGAGCGCGTAACCAAGTTGCTCAACGCGCTCGCGGGCTCGCAGAACCGCGAAGTCAAGCAGTTCGCCATCGAACAATCGCGCCAAGTCGCGCAATTCCTCCAGCAGCAGCAACAGCGTCTGGCGAGCGCCGCAAGACCGTCGTAAGCAGCGCCCGTCTTTTCCGTGCCGCTGTGACCCCCATAGTTTGGCATTCCGCTAACACGGGCACACTATACACACAACGATCTCGACCTCGTGTGGCCCGTCTTGCAGCCAGGTATTCTAAAGCCCATCATCCTGCCAAATCACGCCTCAATCACCGCCGAGGTTCAGCTCGCTCAGCTAGGTGGTACCCCGCTGCCAGCCTTGCCACCCATGCCCGACGACACCCCTGCGCCCGTTCTAGCAGCGTCATCCAACGCACCCATGGTCAGCCTGCCTCCCTCAAGTACACCGGAGGTGGCCGTTGCCTGCGCTGACAGTACTCCGACGGTTGCCATTTCGAGCGAGTCGAGTGCTTTGGCAAGCGCCGCAGCCTGTCGGGCCCGAATACTTGCGGCCGATTCAGTTGACTTTCCTGAATTTCGAGCGCTTGCGGATTCTCGCTTTTCTTTCTCTTCAGATACTTTGTCTGACGGCTCCCGTTCCGATGCTTGCTGTTCCACAGCTGGTGGTGGAGGCAAGGTTCTAATGGAATCAATCAAGCTGGCAAGATTTGCATCGTCGCCAAATGTGGGATCCAGCCAATCAGAGTAAAGCGATCCAATTCCGAGAAAATGCAGCAGAAACGAGAATGCCGCAATCATGGTCGTCTGCCAATCAATGGATCCTGCCCCGCGCATGACGGCAGACGGCAAAAGCGACTTTGGCTGAATGGGTGTCTCCGCTACAAATTGAAATAGAAATGTCGTGCTGCTATCACCACCTTTCCGCCAACATCGTCGCTAAGCTTCAGTCGATAGGCACCCCTACGCGCTGGTCGCAACAGATCCTTGAGGGTTGCCAGATCCGATGTTCCCATCGAAGATGTGACATAGCCGGACATGCTTTCTACGAAAAATTGAAATAGTCATTCGAACCTATGAGTTCGAAAAGATGAAAGCCCGGAGGAATTGCGGTCGAGGCAATCACGAACATGCTGTCTACGTTCGACCCGACGGTTACGTGGTTTCTCTGCTCTAAGATTCGCTCAGCAACGACATGGCCGCCCTGCACCATGCCAAATTCTTCAAGACTCCGTGGGCAATGGGCACCCCTGTCCGCGTTATTGCGTCCGCTTGGTCAGCTGGCTGCGTTTTCGGTTGAGCGTGGGGTTGACGAATCATCGAATCGCATCCTACAAGTTGATAGGCGTAGGCTACTTGCCCGCAGCGAATGCAATGTTCCCATTCTGAGCAACGCCTTGGGCAGCCACTCAAAATCCAGCTCTGTTATTGTTACAAATATCTTCGTTTCATGGGCCGTGTAAGACTGAGTTGAATTCGGCTCGCCTCGATGAATGTTACAGGCGTCCCAACAACGCCCGAACGTTTCGGGCTTGTTTGGTTGCTTTCAGCCGCGCTGTATCTCGGCGAATAATCCGAGCAGTAGACGGGCTGCAATGACCTCAGCGGGCCGTATACATGAAGACCTATCGATCTCACCAGGCAGTTGCTGTTGGCGACTCGCGCACCTGCGCTATTATGACTTACAGTTGCTGTGCGAGACAGCTACTTCCCGTTGCCTATCGCAACCGCGCCAGTCCTCGACCGTAGCGGGTTCTTTCTTGGTCGGCGCGGCGCGGAAAGGCGCGGGCGAGCGTCAGATGGCGCCTAGCCGCATGTGATTGGGCATTTCGACGGCCTTTGGACATCCTGGCTGCACAACGAAGCGAGGCCCTATTGTCTACGGGCATAGAATGGCGTCGCCTTGACGATGAAACACCGTTCAGCGCCGTAACCTCACCGCTCGGTCACTCGACTTAACGCCAGGACCGAGTCAACGCTCGATTGCGAATTTATGCGTCACCCCAGTGCCGAGCACCTCCGCTACGCACATCGCCTTTTTCGTGCCGGATCGACATCAAACAAAACCCCATCCGGCCCGAATTTCGATAGGAGCTGATTAACTCAGGTTGCACGTCCCCCGTACTTACGTGCAGGGGACATGGCTCGCGCAACGCGGTTACATTTTCAGACCCGGCAACATCCGGGTGTGCTCTTTGACCACGGCCTCAAGTGCGTTAGGGTCGAGGTCGAGGGAGCGCAGATAGTCGGGGCCACCTGTTTGGTCCACACGTGCTCGGCAATCGTTCGATGGTGAAGCGCCGGATTGGAAACGAGCAGCGCCACATGGGTGTCGTCAAGCGAACCACCGCCGTGCTCAGCAATCTTCTTGCTGCTGCCCGAGTAAATCACGCCCCAATTGGGCTGGATAAAGACATTGGGCGCGCGCGCGGCAGCGACCGGGTCGTTCGACGTTGGGTCACCATAGATTCCGGCAAGTTCGGGTCCGTAATTCACGTTGGCGTCGAAGATAGTGCCCGGCGGTAGCACGTTCGCAAACATAGCAGCCTCGTTGGCTGGGTTGGTCAATTGGGCGACAACGCTGGCCACATTGGACTTTGACTGATCTTGTACCCACAGCAGTCCCTGGCAGCCAGGTATTCTAAAGCCCATCATCCTGCCAAATCACGCCTCAATCACCGCCGAGGTTCAGCTCGCTCAGCTAGGTGGTACCCCGCTGCCAGCCTTGATCGAATCCAAAGCGCATCATCGCCCTAGGCCGGCCGGTTCGGTGACCATCGGGTGCCTGTCTCAGTCTGGAGCTCAGTCCCAGTCGGCGGAACGACTCTTGGTAGAAGTCGGGTGACCTCGCTCTGGCAATGGGCGGCAGGTCGGTTGGCAATCCCATGCTCTGCAAGAACTTCTCGTGCTGTGCGTCGGTTCGGTGATGAGTTTGACGAACTTCAATCTGCCGCCGCAGGGACACGCCAAAGCGTCCACGGAATGAACTCGTCGCAAAAGAGTAGCCCAATCGATGCGCCACGGCGCGCCGAGACGAGGTCCAACATCTTGGTCGCGCGTCCCTTGCTTCGACTCGCTTGCCAGTGCCGCCAGTATCGCCGATGCGACGGTTGGTTCTGGTGGACTCTTCAAGGAAGCAATTGAAGCAGAACCACTCGGACGATGGATTCGAAGTCAAAGCTACCGAGGGCTTGCCGTGATTGTGCTGCTGCTCGGCAGCTGGTGCAGACATCGGGCACGACATCTTTTCTCCAAGATGAATGCGGCCCGAATACTCCGAAGTAGCGCAGTAACGGATGAAATGGAGGCGGAATTAATGCGACCAAACGAGCCATGAACTGCATCGGGGACATCATTCGCTGCGTCTCATTGCCGTGCCGCGTCGCTTTGACTTGGTAGATTACATTGCCATCGGGTCCGATTGACAAGCGTTCGAGGCTCAGCGGTGCACGAAGGCAGTACCGCAGCAGGCGTTCGCGGGCATCTTTGTCGTCTGCGTCAATCGCGTTGCCAGCGTACAGGCTGTAACCATGGCTCACACCTACGCGACCATTGACCGCTCGTTGCTCGAATCCACTTTCGTCGGCATCCTGGTTACTGTTTCGTGGCTTGCTGCGCTTCTTCACCAAATTGCCGAGTCCCAGCGAACCTTGTGCGCAGGCTTCAAGGGCTGAAAGCTCAGGGGACTCATTGGAGAATTCGTCTTCATCATCATTCTTGAGCAAACCGTGGCGTCGAAGCCAGCGCATGAATCGCTGATGCACGTTGAAAGCAATCTCTTCGAGGTCGTCCGGCTCAGGCTGGCGCAGCTCGTGAAACTCGATTATGCCGGAGGCAAGTCGTGAAAATACGCCATCCGGAAATACTGCGTGAAGATGGGTATTCAAATTCAATGACGATCCGAAGCGATGCTGCATCACGAGCGCTCCGTAGCGGATCTTGGTCAATCCGTCTTCGCGCGCTCGCTCACGTTGCCAGCGAAACACCTCGCTGACGAAAAGGCTGGTCATGGCACCGAAGGCATCCGCGCGACAAGCCAACAAAAGTCTCAATTCGAATGGAACGCTCAAAACCCACTGACGAACGGGCACATCGGGGAGTACGTGATCCACGAGATGCGCTGCACCATTGCACATGCGCCTCGCGTTGCAACTGGGGCACGTCCCTCTGCGTTTACAGGAGAACGCAACCAAAATGGTGCGACCACATAATCTGCAGACGGCCTTGGCAAATCCATGTTGCAACAAACCGCAAGCTAAGTAGTCACGCAATTCCTTCTCAACGTACTTCGGCAACGGCTTGTCGTAATGATCGTGGACTTCTCCGAGAAATGTCTCCAGATGCTCGGACACTATCTTGGTACAGGACGGTCTTCTCGGGCTCATGGCGCTGGTATGCAAACGAGGAACCCCTGCTAGTGTGCGAAGTGATCGCCGCTTGCAAGGCGCCTTTTGAATCCGAGTTTCCACCGGGTGGCTGAATCACAGATTCGGGAGGCGTGGCGAGCGTCGTGCCATGGTCACTTTGGCCAGTTCTGTCGGCAATTGTGACGTCACTGGGGCGGCGAAGGCGCCAGTTGGCCATGGCCATGGCCAGGTATTGATCGCCCCAACTTCGTCGAGCGACCTGCTTTTCTCCTACTTGCAGAGGCTCTTCGAGTTCAGCTTCGTTGGCGAGCGAGCGAATGTTTGGGCAAGAGGCTGGTAGGTAGCGACGGAATGTAATTCGCCCGAAAGGGTAGCCCAATCGATACGCCGCTCCGGTCGCGCGAGCGTAACATCGGACCGGAGGTCATCTCCACGAGTCTATGCAGCTAGGCCGTCGCATCTACGCTAGCGTGGGGTTTGGAACCGAAGGGGCAGAAGGCTAGGTTTGCCGCGCACAAGCTCTGCAAAGAATGGCTGAACTTATTGCTGCAGATGCCTCATTGGGTGTTGGGGCCATCCTGCGCAGCACAGCGACTGGGCGAGACTTCGTGGACGCCGTTGACTTCATCTTTTCGCAAATGCCGCCCATAAGGCGCAACATTATGGTCTCTTCGCTCGTGGTGTCAATCAACGGAGCTTTTGGTCGCACAGTGGTACACCCAAAGACCGAGGAACGCTCTCCATGGCTGTCGGCGCTCACATCATTGATTTGGTACTTCGAGGCAGCCGCAGTACGAGGAGGCAATCCGAGCGAAGTCGTTGGCGGAACTGAGCGATGGGATTGAAGCCAACAGGTAGGAGTTTGGCGTTCAGGCAGGCAGTTCGATTCCGATCTAGCGATCTTCCCGATTTATGGCCCTCCCAGAAAAATTTGAACCCAATAGACAAAAGCGAAAATGGCGTCGGCCGAGGCTAATTTGGATTTGACCCCACTGGTGCATCTGAAGAGTTATTTCTCCAGTTGGACATCGCGTAGCGAGAAGTACCGTGCGTGGGCTGGATTCGCCACGTAGCCCCTGTTTGGACGAGTCAAAATGATAATCAAGCGAATTTGACCAACTTCAACAGTCTATCCGGTACCGTTGTGATCGGCTCGCGCCCATTGGGTGAAGTCGCCCCACAGGTGGACACCATCGGTCAACGTCCGTCTCAATAAAGTGCTTATGACGCCTCCTCTTATGAAGGAGGTCATCGTCATCATGAAGGCCATTCAAATTACATTGCCGGACGAGCTACACCGGCGAGCCAAAACTGCAGCGTACCAAACGGGATTGACCCTCGCCGACTTGATTCGGCGCGCGATCGAAGACCAGGTTCAGCGCCTCGAAGAAACGACCGCCGTTCGAGTGTCAGATCGGAGGGTGCAATGAAAACCGCATCCAGTCACCAGCTTCCTCGCATTATGCCTTTGGCCCAAGTCGCCCGTGAGCTTTTGATGCTTGATGTCCACGAGGTCTACAAGCTTGCTGGCTACGGTAGGCTGCCCGGAGCTTTCAAAGTGGGCAAGCTTTGGTATGTCAGCGTACCCAGGTTGATTGCAGCGATGCAAACAGACCCGAACTTCGAAGGGAGGACGCTATGACGCATTCAGCAAACTCAAGACGACCAAGCTGCGAGCTATCGAACACACGCGGTCGGCTGATCATGGCCGCAAACGAACTGAGGCGCACTGTCTTCGCGAGTCTGCCGTGGGGCCTCCGCGTTGGTTCGTTGCTGTTCCACCTGCGTTTTGGTGCGGACGCTGGAAGCTTTGGGCAATTGGCATTCGGGCTGTTTCACCTGTTTGGTGTCAATGGACTTCCGCGGACGCCGTTTGTGCCCGAAACCATTCGAGAGATTGACAAGCTACCCGATGGATACGGGGCCGAATTCGGCCAAAAAGCACGACGGCTTGCCTGGAGATATCTGCGCGACCCGGAAAGTGTGGACGAAGTCCTCTCGTTGGCCGCAATGAAGCTCATCAGCAACAAATCCTTGGATAAAGGCGTTCGAGGCAAGGATTTGCACCAAGCTGAAAACTACGTGCTTCGGATGGTTCAGAATCAGGCGTTGGACATGCTCAGAAGTGAGCATGTGCGTCGACACGAAGACATCACTGAAATACTGCGTGAGCCCGGCAGCTGGGAAGGATTGGGCGAATTGATCCCCGAGCGCGAACAGGATGCGATCAAGCATGAGCTGGAACAAGCCGTCAGCCCAAGGCTGATGCCCGACTTGCCGCTGTATTTCGACTTGTTGTTGGACGGTATCAGCAATAAGCAAATCGCCGAAGATCGTCTGTTGCCTTCCCTGAAGGAAAAACCAATTAGCCAGCAAGCGCTCGCGAAGTACCGCGACAAGGTCAAGAACGTCTTGCGGCAGCACTTCGAGATTCATTCCGCCGCGCACGCTATGCTGGCATCTCAACGTTCAGCAACATTGCGGCCTCTCTTTTGACCCGTTCGCCGCGCACGTCATAGCGCGACGTCGTGTCTACGCTGGCGTGGCCAGCCATTGCTGACACCGTGGACAAGGGCACACCCCTGTCCAGCAGGGTTGAAACAAACGTTCTGCGCAGGTCATGCGGCGATACGTGGGACATTCCGGCTTTTTCGGTAAGTGATTGAATTACGTCGTAGACGGTTTGTTCAGTGAGCTTGCGGACGCTGACACCGTTTGTACTTGCGTGACAAAACAGTGGTCCGCGTTCGTTGCCGCGGTGCTGAAGCCAAGCTGTTAGATATGTCCGGGCCGACTCTGAAGGGTAGACGATTCGTTCCTTGTTACCTTTTCCACGAACCCGCAACGACTGACTACTTTCGAGTACGTCGCCAAGGCTCAAGCCAACAATCTCAGCCCGACGCAGTCCACAACCGAAACCGATTGCCACGATTGCCGCATTTCGAGATCCGAGGGCCATGGTATGGTTGCAGGCGGCGATTAGCGCGGCGATTCTCGGCAGGAACGAGGGAACGGCCCTTGGCCGTTCGTTCGCCACGAATACGCTTGACGTCGATGCCCGAGCTAGAGAGTCCGAATCAATCAGTCCCAGTCGGAAAGTGGCTTTCATCACGCCTCGGAGGGCCGCCAAGACACTTTGTTCGCCATGTTGGGGGAGTAGCGCTCGGCCAGGACCGCCCGGACGCGCGTAACCTCCGCGTAGCCGACCTTGGACCAATCCAGAGTGTCTGCAGTTGACCCGGGCAGATGACGTTAGCAATACATCGAGGGCCTGGCTCATCGTCCTACGAGAGCCTGCTGCCAAGGCTCAATAGATACGTCTCCGCTGGATTCGGGGCAGGGGAGGCGGGCGGTTGAACATCGTTGGCAGCTGTACTGCGTAAGGTTGTGTGGTTGGAATTGGAGTTCCGAGGCGCCGTTGGAATCTTTGAGAATTCGTATTCTCATAGATAGAACACGCGAATGGCGAGTGAGCTTCAACCAAACGACGAGATTTGCCTGAGATCGGGCGAAGCTATGAACTTCGCCCTAGCCGCAGTCATGGGCGACAGGTTGAAGGCGTGTCGTCAACTACGTCGTCCATACAACCCGCAATTGAACTCCGGAATATCAATCGATGCCTACAAGGAACCTTGAGCCCGTTGTTGCCGACCTTTTCTTGGCATCCAACCTTGCGGTCCGAAACAACAGGTATTGAAGGCGTCGTCCTATGGATCTTTGCCGGAGAATTTGCTGGGACGGAACTCGGCCCGAGGATTCTGGTCGTGATTGGTGGTGACAAGTTGTCCGCTGAATGGCTGCGCGGCGCAGTATCGGTGCGACTCACCACTCCGCCGGAGGTAGTCGGTAAATTGCCGGCAGCAATCAGACGGCAAGTCATCGAGTTCGTCGAGAGAAACCGAAACGTTCTGCTGCAACACTGGAACGGTGAGCTGGCTTCGAAAGAGACATTGGATCTCCTGCAGCGCATCTAGCGGAGCTGGGTTGCGCATGGCCTACGCGCGAGAAGCATTCATCAACGCGATCGAAGAGCATATTGGGTATGCCTTGCTAGAGTACTACAAGGTCAAGCTTGCCACTAGAAATCGCCACGCAGGCGGGGCTAGCGACCGTATCTGGAGAATTCGTGACAGACTCGAGTGTGGTCTCGTAGTGACCTTGCTACATGACGTTCGTGGCTTCAATGATCGTAGGAGGGCAATCAGAGAGGCGATAGCCGGGATGAAGGCGCTCGACGGCACGTTTCGTCGCGGCGCCGAAAGAATGATTTATTTGGGCAGCAAAGTGCGCAAACCGCGTGCACGTGTTTCTGGCAAAGACACCGCTGAGTTTTGGGAGCTCTTTGACGCAGCCATCGAGGTCGCATTCCAGATGGCTGATTCAGGATGATTGGAAACAGTTGATTGATGCGTAGCATCCAGGCGTCGAGAGGGGTTCGCGCGCGCTCGAAGGCCGCTAAGACCGCCGGGCGATTCGGGTGCTCGAGATCGAAACGCATGATCTTAGTAATGAGTGAAACAGTGACCCCCAGTCAACCGCAATTTTAGGAGTGCTGACAGAGAATGTCCGACCTCTTGTAGCAAAGCGAAACGAGCGAGGTCAATTTGATTGAAAGGAACTATGCGTCTTTCCACTGCTAGAACCATCATCGAACTATTCGAAATCACCGCCCACTCTGAGGACCCGGAGGCAACCGACGCCATCCCCGCCGTCACCACCCGCATCGGCGTCTACTCATCGCTAGGCCGAGTCTACGAATGGCTCAATCGCACCGCGGCCAGCCGTGCGAAAGACATGCTCGATGACGGCGGCGGCACTCTCCTGCACTACTTCACTGCAACGATTGTCGCGTTAGACGGGGAGCGAGGCCATATCGCCAGATACGTCTTTGACGCAAACGGCAAGTACCGTGGGGCGCTCACGGGACACGGCGAAGATCCATTTCTCGGTCGTCCCGAATCCGATTGCCTATACCGCCCTGGCGACTTGGTGTCTTGGATCTACTTTGATGAGTATCGTATCGGAATCATTCTCACTGCACCACCGTCGCCTGAAAGAACCAAAGCGTGGAACCGCGCCCCCGGTGGCTGCCCCATTACACGCAGTGATGATTTGTACATGGTTGGGCTCTTGGACCCCCGTGGACCCGATCATGACGATCACGACCACGTCCCACAATGTTTGCTCTGGCTAGCGCCGGTGAATCTGGATGCGGAATTGGTCAACGCGTTGCGGGACAGGCGTGCGCGGTATGAGCCAAGTGGTAGCTAGCCCAGTGTGAAGTTGGATCGAGGCGCATAGCGAATTGTGATGCGGACTTGGCACGCCACCGGGCGCCGCATGGGCGCCCCTGAAAGCGAATAGAAGAGGTAGTTCATGAACAACCACGATGAGCCAGACGCCGATGCGATTATCGAGAGCGTATTGGGCCGTTTCCAACGGAAGCTTGGGTTAGCGCCAGCCGGTAGTACACGAGCCGCGGTGGTCGTAGACGCTGATGTTGCATTTCTCGGTCCCTCGCTCGAGGAAGCCAGCTTCCGTGTGATTGTCCCAAGCGACGCATTGATTGACTTCGATGTCACTCGGTGGTGTGTACCGTCGTGAAACGAAGCAATCGATTTGCCGTTGCATCAAAGAAGTCGGGCTGAAACCCAAAAGTGCCAGGTGAAAATAGTTCGTTGCCAATATCGGATTGATGAATAGGCGATGGGTGAAAAATGGAGATTCCGTGGGCAGCAGTGGACAACGCTGAGTTGCGGGAGTTCGCAACAATTCTAGTTGAAGAACCGTTGCTCTTCGCGTGGTACTTGCATGACCACGCCGCGTTTGACCGCAAGCACATGGATCGTCACTCCCGACAAGTTCCTGACTCCGACTCAGGTCACACAACTCCGCGTCCACCTGTCTATCCAACGTGAGTCGAGTGATCGGAATGCAATTCGGAACGCGGCAATCATCGAGACTCTGCTTGGTACCGGGCTTCGAGTGAGTGAGCTGTGCTCGCTCGTGGTTGGCGACCTGTTCCTCGACTCGGGTTCGGCCAATGTACTGGTCCGACGCGGCAAGGGCGGTAAGTCCCGTCTGGTTGCCGTGAGTGACCAGCTCTGTAGCTACCTTCAGGCATTCCTAGCTTGGAAGCGCATCAACGGTGAGCCCACGGATAGAACAAGTCCGCTGTTCATGTCTGAGCGGTTTGCGGCGATGACCCGAAGCGCGGTTCACAGAATCTGGAAAGGAACACTTGAAGCGGCCCAATTGCCCACACGGTGGGGTGTACACGCGACCAGGCACAGCTATGCGGTCGAGGTCTACCGAAAGACCCGAGACCTGCGTTTGACCCAGCGGTTGCTGGGGCACTCCTCGCCGGTGGTGACGACCGTCTATGCCAACCTGCTCGATGACGATGTTCGACGGGGCGTTGAGCAGATTTGGGCAGCGCAGTTGTTACTGACAGATCTCGTTCGACCCGCGCAGTTCCAGCGCCGCTGGTCCGAACATCTCTCTAGGCGAGAAGCATCAAGGCCACCATTCCACGCTCAGGGCGCAGGTGAGACTCTCAACGAGGTCGGCGTAAGGCCCGAAGCTGCCTTCGTTAGATTGTTTGAAGACAAGTCTGCGATAGCCTAGCCGAAGCCCGGTGCTCAGGTTGGGTACGAATTCGTAGAGTGCGCCCACAGCGACATCGAACGCCATTCCCGACTTCCAGGCGTCAGCAGAATGATAGGTATAGGGTGGTAGCGGTGTCCAAAACACTTCCTGTTGTGGCAGGTCTAAGTGCGCCCAGCCTGGATTGACCACAATGTACGGCTTGACAGTCCAACGATCTAGAATCGTGCGAAATTCGATCCCATAGCGCTTCAACGAAGCATTGCTGTCGTGAAACGGTCCGAACGCATTCGATGGGTACGACGTGCCGTAGTATTGCCACTCGTATTCGACGCTTGCTGAGAAGCTTAAGCTGGAAGTTGGTCTTCTCCACAGTCCCCCAACGCCGACTCTGTACCCTCTTCCCAACGAAAACTTTGAGTAGGCCGTGTTTGTGTAGTCCCCATTGGCTCGAGGTTGAAACAGGGAACTACCGGGTTCGTCGCCCCTCCACCCGAAAGTGGAGCCGACCAGCGATGCCTGGACCAAGCCACGCAACATCCGTGGCGTATCCTTCGCGCTGGATGTTGGCACCACAGCAGGTGCGGGTGCAGACTCCACCGCAAGGGCAATGTGGCAGGTTGCGATAGTTGCGGTAAGAAATGCAAGCCCAATCGTGATCCGCCTCTGCACCACTGAGACTTCTATCAGGCTTTCTGCTGATTCGCAATCCGACTTGACCGTTGATCAGACATCGCCGTAAACGCCATTCTAACGTTGGCCAAAGAAGGACGCTTGCTGAAATCTCATGCCGTCCAATATCTGCTCTACTCGCCGGGCGGATAGTGTGCCGACGTACTCGCCGAGCTGCGTCTTGTTGACTGATGAGACCTGCGACACAATCAAAACACCTTGTTTCGTCAAATTGCCTTCCCCCGAATCGAGCAATACGATGCCGGGCTCGTTCGACCGGTTCAGGTTCGAGGTCACTGCGCATACGATAACGGTACTGATGCCAGACCGGTTGAATACGTCGTCCTGAATCAACTACGGGACTTTCCACGTGGTCGGATGTTCCGCTACGAACTCGGCGAATGTTCGGGGCGCGCGACCCAGAAGGTTTTGTACATCGGAGCTTACCACGCCGGCTAGACCTGTTCTCACGATGCGATAGAAACCGATGAGCCGCTCCACGTTTTCGGTAGGAAGACCAGCTTTGGCAAACTCGACGCGCGCTTCGTCTTCGGTGAGCGCCGTGTAGGCGACAGGACCGTTAGAAACCTCCGTGATTGCAGCAGTGATGTCGCCATGGGTGAGAGCTTCACCGCCGGTCAAAGTGTAGGCCCGTTCGTCGTGGCCCGTTTCGACTATACATTTGGCTGCGACGGCCGCCACGTCTTGGGCGTCAATGAACGAGATAGCCGCATCACCAGCCGGCAATCGGATCTGTCGAAGTCGCGAGATCTGGGCGAAGTGGGGGCCAGTATAAAAGATCTGCATGAAGAAATTGGGGCGCAGGTGAGTCCACGCCATGCCCGAGGTTTCTAGAGCTAGCTCGACTCGACGTAACCCAAAGTCCGGACGCTTGTCACAGCCCATAGCGGTCAGGTTGACGACTCGTGTGACCCCCGACCGCTTCATGGCTGACATGAGCGGGATTGCTGTGCTTTCGGGGTGTTCGTCACCGGGCCGTGCCATCATGAACACCGTGGACACGCCTTGAAGGGCATCGTCGAAACTCTCCGAACGCTCGAGATCCAAGTGGACCCATTGAGTTGTCGGTATCTCAGTCTTCTGTGCCAGAGGCGTTCGCGATGCGGCACGAACGGCAACCGCCTGCTGTTCGAGTAGGCGTACGAGAACGGAGCCAACCTTGCCGGTGGCGCCGACGACTAGAACAGATCCCGCCTGCGTGTTGTTCATAGTGGTAAGAATAGTTTGTCGTTTTGGGGGTGCATCTTTCGTGGCAATCGAGATGCGCATTCCCGGGGCAATTGGCAGATTGCCAACGGGGTAGAGGCGTTAATGTTGCCGTCCGTCGCCGCCAATTTACGTTCGACTGGCGTCGGGCGTCATTAGCGGTAAACTATTGTCACTGGAGGGCTGTTGAGTTGTGGGTGAAAACTGCGTAACTCAGGATCGCGACAGGAGTGGCGGTATGAACCGAGTTCGTCTCGCTTCGATGTTGACCACGCGCCAGCGGGACCTAGGCACAGCCAGAATCTCGGGAGGCCAATAGCGGTCAACTCGTGCAGCCCTGGTCGAAATTCTGCAACTCGCAACAGAAGTACCGAAGTGTTGCGAGTTACAACGTACGCGACACGGCTGAGGAAACAAGACGGTGACTTGCAAGTCGCTGATACTCCAGGGAATTGCGACGCCAAGCCACCATGGGGCCACTTCCAGGCGGTCCTCATTTCGCGCGGTGGTACTATTCGGGGATGCAGCGGATTCTTATGTCTTTTGTCTTAGGAGCGTTTGCCTGCAACGGTCAGCCTGCCCCGAGCCAGTCCAGCGGTGGCACGGGCGGTGGTGCGAGCACGACCATTATCCCGTGTGCCGCAGATGCTGGGGCGGTCGCATACCAGAGTCCAGCCAGCGGCACGTTCACAGGCGTTGACCTTGATGGGTTCATTTGCACTGGAGGTGCCATCGCCTTCATGGAACGAACGCAGGCGTCGAGTTACGTGGGCAGTCAACTCCTGGTGATGATCGATACCGCGCTCACAGGTGTCCCAGCGAGCTATCTTCAGATCACAAATCCGCCCAACGCCACAGGAGGTATGCTCACGATCATGGCGGGCGTTGGTTCAGCAAGCCCCGGCACGTACAGTACCTCCAATGGAACATCGTGTGGGGGTTTGGCCTTCTGCGTCTACTTACCTTTGCCAGCCGGGGTTCAGTGCCCTGATGATGCTGGCGCTTGCAATGTTCCGTATTGCTCCATGCAAGGCCCCATTATGGGTCCGTCATGTGGGCCGGTAACGCCCGAAGTCTGCTATGAGGCTCAGCCTGCCTCAAGCTGCTTGCCAGACCCACAATCTCCACTCGGTTCGTGGACAATGACTCTTACGTCGGTCACGCCCTACGTTAGCGATGCTGGTTCGAGTGGCATGAGCTACTACGTCGTTCACGGATCATTCGTTGCGACCATGGTTGAGGACCAAAGCGCGCCTGATGCCGGTGTCGTTACCGCTAATCTGACGATGAACTTCTGAGGAATCTGAGCGTCCCGTCAAATGGGACACCGCCTGAATATCTCTTGGTCTTATCCTCCGAACCCGCGGGCACGCTACTCTGCAGAATGTGGCTGCCCGATCCTGCTGGATTCGCTGGTTATTGGGCTAAACAGCGCGGCGGCACCAATGATGGTGACTCCTACCCCAATGCCGCTCAAGGTCGTTCCCGCAGTCCAGCTTGCTGCCAGTCGCGTTACTACGGCCGTACCTATGGCGCTGGCTCCAAATATTGCTGTCCAAGAGATTGCTGTGACTCGACCCAGCAAGTCACGGGTATCAATGATTGTCGGAGCGTATGCATCGTCACTCCGCGCAGCAGCATTCCCGCGCCCCAGAGCAAGCCACCTGTACAGGCGGCCACGAAATGATGAACGGTACCAATCAAGAGCAGCCCCGCCGCCTGCACGAAATTGCCTGTAAGGAAACAAAATCCGGAACCGATGCGTCGAGCGACGCGAGGAGCCAATGCCGCACCGAGCACAGCTCCCATGGCGGATAAACCCACGCACATGCCAACCTTATTTGCATCGAGTGCGAGTTCGCGTTTGACGTGGAATATCATCAAGTCGGTAATTCCAGCTCCCACGCCCATGTTTCCTGATAGGCCGAGGATTACCAACATCACAGTCATGGCCCGCAGCAAGCGATGACGCAGCAAGAATCGCATTCCCGCGCCGAAACGATCCCTCTCCGCCCTGTGTTCCAACGGGCGAACGTTGGCGTCAAAACGGATCAACGTGAGGCTGATTGCTGAAATCAGAAATGTTGCGGCGTCAATAATCAGGGCTACGACAGAGCCAAAGGCGGTGGCAAGATAACCGGCTCCAAGGGAGCCGAACACATAAGCCAAGGCCAATGATCCCTGGAGTCGTGCATTGGCTGAATTCAAGCGGCCCTGGCTCACCAGGGACGGAACAGCCGTCATGTAGGCCACCGAAAAGATGTTCGACAACGCACCGCCAAGGATCACGATGGCAAACAATAGCGGCAGTGATGGGCCGAACAGCCACCACACGATAGGGACGATCCCGTAAACGCAGGCTCGACCCAAATCGCAGACCATCATCAATTTTCGTCGATCTAACCGATCTACGATGGTTCCTGAAAAGAGGCTGGTTACCACCTGTGCGCCAACACCAGCGGAGCTGACGAGCCCCATCCCAGCGACAGAACCAGTGGCTTCTAGTACCAACAGCGGCAGTGCAACTAAAGCAAAGGCATCGCCGAACCCAGATAGGGTCTGGCCGAGCCAGTAGACTTGAAAGCGATGTCGTTGAAGCAAGGCAAGTCCGGATATAGCGCAATTTGACGCAAGGAAAGTAGAATCAGTTCTTTCGACTGGTCCAGTTCCAGTGAATCTATCGAGCCGATTGAACCAGAATGCGGTTCTCTGCGTTGCTTCGCGATACTATGGTGCTCTCGCCTCCAATCACCCTAAGGTTGTACCAGCGGCTGTGAACAGTTCTCGCCGAAAGGTTGCGCCCGTTGCTGCGTCGAGGCGAACAGAAGGGACAACGGCTGCGCTGATAAACGCCCTGAAGATCTTGCCCCACATAGTCACGCCGGGCGGCATGACTTTGATTAGCTCCTCGACTCGAACCCGCTCGGAGTAATGCATAGCGAGCGGCGCACCGGTACTGGGAGCCAGCGTCTTTTACCATAGCCTGCGGCCAAGACCCAATGGTCCGCATCGGCCAAGTTAGCACGTTCATATCGAGTGCTTGCCTCTCTCCTATCCTCGGGGCATTCTTTGCGCACGCACCGTGAAGTCTATGCTGACGAGGAACACTTCACCAAGTTGGAACGCATGCACTTGGAGGCGAATGCCAATCGGCAGTATCTGCCCGACATTCGAATTGAGCGCGGAACCTGTGAAGTCTCAATCGAGGTGCGCGACGACTTCTTCCATTCAGGGGGTGCGATTCACGGCTCTGTGTATTTCAAGCTACTCGACGACAGTTCGTATTTTGCCGCTGCGTCGCTTGATTCAGAGAACCATTTACTAACTTCGACCTATACTATCAATTTTCTGCGACCGGTCACACGCGGAAGATTGAAAGCGCATGGTACGGTCGTTTATCGCAGCCCTAGAATGACCGTTGCTGAATCCAAGGCATTTGATTACAAAGACCGCCTTGTGGCAACTGGAAGCGGGACCTATATGTCGAGTAAGTTGCGGCTCGATGAACGGGTGGGATACAAAAGGTGAGACGAGCCGATGCCTGCTCTGGCCACAAGGTTGGTGCGATCAGGTTCGGTAATAAGCGGTTGTCAACATTACATGATTGGCGATACCGAACTGGTATCCAGGAATTTAGTCCTAAAAGGAGACGCGGTAGGCTAGTGGAATCGTGCAACCTTTGTGGTCATTCGCGGAGCGAGCTTTCAAATCAGGTACTACCACATGGTACCTGCAGTACCATCGGGCGTGCGATAGGCTTTGCCACTCTCGCATGACGGTCTCCTTTCGTGTGGACGGCTAGGTCCACGCGAAGGGAACCGTCGCTCATTTCTGCCCTCCCCTACTAAATGCCGCGGATTTGCACGACGGGACGGCAGAGCCCCTTCGAGTCACACCGCCATAGGCGGTGGCTTGCTAGGTGAGTCATCGGGGGCATGCAGTTCGCCATGCTGATGGGAAGCATGTTCCTGCTGCCCGTTTTCATGCAGGAGCTTCAAGGCATGTCCGCGACCCAAGCCGGCATCGCCCTCGTACCCAGGACGATCGTCATGATGGTGGCCATGCCGATTGTTGGCCGGCTGTACAACCGGGTTCCACCGGCCGTGATGGTCGGTATTGGAGTCGTGCTCTTCGCCGTGGGCTCGGTTCAGTTCAGTCACATGACGCTGGACACGTCGATGCTCGATCTGCTGCTGCCCATGTCGGTGACGGGCGTTGGGTTTGCCTTCTTGTTCGTGGCGCTGACCACGGCCGCGCTTAGCAATGTCCCACGGCACAAGCTCGCCGATGCCGCGGGGCTCAATTCGTTCGTGCGCCAGATCGGTGGCTCGGTCGGGCTCGCGCTGTTCGCGACGTTGATCACGAGGTATTCGGTCAGAGGCGCGAGTCGGTCTGCTGCAGTCCGTGACAGACGCCCGGCCGGAGGTCACTGGTTTCCTGCAGATGATGCGCGCGGGTCTGGTCTCGCGCGGGGTTTCAGGGTCCAGGCCGGGTCAGCGCGCTGGCGGCGCTTGAGGGTCGGGTGAGTGTTCAGTCGATGGTGCTGGCATTCGAAAAGTCGTTCTTCTTGCAGGGGATGGCCTTCCTGGCGGCACTGCCGTTGCTGTACTTCCTGCGCGTGCGGCGCGACGGGGCCCACGAGCAATGTCACGCCCCGATAGTACAAGGCGAGTGATCATGTGCAAAGCGCACAGATACGTTGCCAAACGTTCTGGCGCCTCAGCGATACAAATGCGCATGTGGATACGGCCACTTCGTTGGGTCGTCGGTAAGTAATGGAAGTGCTCACTGCTGCACGGTCACCTTGGCCAAATCTACATGCTAAACGGATGATCGATTCTCATCCACACCTCATCCTGTGCCATAATTCAAACGAGCAGAAAACGCAAGATTCTGAGCAAATGGAAGCCGACGTGTTGCGGTTGTGCCGCCGCGTGGACGTTGTTTGACGCTGGACAATTCGTGCGTCCCGCGCTCGCTCCGTTGCAAGCCCCAATACTCAGGGCTTCTACTCGCGACCGAGGCTCAGCCCTGATGATTCATCCTGCCGTTAGACCAATCTTGTGTATCGTCCTGCGTTACCGTTGGCCGGGGCATGCGCTGATTCGACTTGCCTTTCTCTCGCTGTCGCTCGCATCCGGACAACGGGACATCAAAGAGCAGCCGTCACTGCCTAGCCATTCTAGAGGTCGAAAAAACAGCTGGGCGTTCCGTGGTGGTCACCTTGGCCGCGACCACCGCGAAACTGCCTGATTTTAGGTCGTTTCTATTTTGGCACCCCACGGGGTTGTTCCAGGTGGTTCTGGCTCGTCCAGATTAGGAAGTCCCCGTGTAGCGGCCGACGAAGATAGAAAGGTCATCGTCCACTGCGGCGGCCCATGATTTTACGCTCCCAAGCACAACGTCACAGATGGCACGAACCGACTGCGTTCGAGTCGCCTCAATCACGCCCCGTAACCGGGCAATACCGAATTGCTCATTCTGGTGATTTCTCGATTCAATGATGCCGTCACTATAGAGGACCAAGAGGTCGCCTTGATTGAGCGACAAGTATGCTTCTTCGGTTAGTTCTTCCAGCTCAGGAACCACGGCGACCCAGAACCCCGGCGTAGGTACTAGCTCACAGGTGCCACTCGAGGATCGACAGACAATAATATCTTCGTGACAGCCGGCAAAAGTCAATCTGCCGCCATGATCAACTCGAATTAATGTCAACGTCGCGTGATCGTCTCGCTCTAGCCGGTGCCGAACGTTTTCGTAAAGAGCTCGATTGAGCGCAATCACCAAGTCCTTTGGGCTGGCGTTCGGGTTCTGAGCCACCATTGCGGCGGTCATACTTTGAATCATGAGCATTTCGAGCCCAGCCAGCAGCCCATGGCCGGCGACATCGCCGATACCGATCCAACAGCCGTTCTCGGTTGGAATGACATCGTAATAATCACCGCCCACTTCTGCCGCCGGAAGCATGATTGCCGCTAACTCAAACCCTGGTACCTGCATTCGATTGGGCAAAATGGCCGTCTGAATTCGCTTGGCGATAATTGTCTCTTTCCGTAGCTGTTCGTGCTCCGCCCGTTCACGAAGACGGCTCTGTTGCACCACGTTGCGGTGCAGCTCCGCGCCCTTGAGGGCTGACCCAATTTGTTCTCGAAGCATGGTGTAGACGTAGCCAACCGCTCCCAGCTCCATCACAATGACGCCCAACTGTTCCGTACCAAACGTCAGCGGCATCAATAAGTAAGACCAACGGCAAGTATGCGGGAAGAACCCGGTTGGGACCAGCTGACGCGACGGAAACAATTCACCCGAAGCATCCAGCTGGAAACCGTCCCGATACGCGTAGATGCAGCGCAGCGTCTGGCATTGTGAATCTTCGTATAAACTCACGCAACTGCTGCTGATTCCGTAAGTTGGCAACACGCTTTGCATGGCTTCGGCGAGAGCAAGTTCATTCAGCGCCGTAGACAGGCGCGCAACCCCTTGTTGCAATACCTCGAGTGCAAGCTCATATTCAATGCGCAGGTGCACTTGGCTTCGCGTGAACGCGGCTCCTAGGAGCAACACCGCTGCATGCCACAAGTCCTCGAGCGTATTTTCGCGACCGAACTCGGTGGGTGCGTTGCGAAAATGTGAGCGCATCACACCAATCGCGGAGCTAAGATCATCGATGACTTGGCTTTGCCCGGAAGCTTCATTAAGATTTTTCGAGCTCGAGGAGGAATCGCCCGGATGACCCCGTGATTTCGTCGCGCAGGGCATCAATCAGTTGTGTTGGCCAACCCTCCGCCTCGCTGATGGGGCGTATGACGCTATCGACTATCTTCCGGCGCAAATGATCGCGACGCAGTTCGACCTCCGCTAACGTCGTTCGCTGCAAACTGGGCGGAGGCAGCGAACTGCGCCTTTGAAGGACCCGGTAGGCGCACCCGCAGGATTGGCGCGCAATGAGCTCCACGTTTGTCTCGACGCATTCCGATACGGCTTGTCCGTCCAATTGACTGAGAATGCAATTCAATGCAAGCCGTCCCAATAATTCGACCGGTTGGCGTACGGTAGTCAATGACGGACCCGAAACTCGTGACATCGGCACATCATCGAAACCAGCCACCAGAAGTTCGTGCGGCACTCTAACGCCCTGTCGCCGCAGCACTTCCATGGCTCCTAAGGCCATGTAATCGTTAGCCGCGGCAACAGCGTCGATTGCTACGCCTCGAATCGAGCCAAGCTTGCATAGCCTGTGCGCCGCTCGGCGCGACAAAGCTGCCGACATGGACCAGCTCGGCGTCGAATTCGATACCGTGTGATTCCAACGCTACCTGGTAGCCTTGCAGGCGCTCCTCGGCTTCAACGCTAGCGAGCGGCCCACGCACGTAAGCAATCCGTCGGCAACTATGCTCGTCAATCAGATGATCGACTATGGCCTTCATTCCTTGAAAATTGCTAACCACCAAACTGGGTATTTTAGGCAGCCTTACTCCAATACTGCACAAAGGTAATGGTGCGAATCTTTCGCAAAGTTCCGCCAATTGCTCGGGGCCTGCATAAGTCCCAACACACCCGGAACCCACAATAACGCCGTCGAAGGTCTCATCGTGAACTCGATTGTAAATGTCGTTCTGCGCGCGGTCTCCGGGAAACGGTGCCAGCAGCGGTCGCCCAACCACCGCCACGATATTAACGTCCCGCTCTTCGGCGGCAGTCTTGGCACCTCGCATTATGCCTGCTTGGTAGTCGCCGCCCAAGTAGTCAACGAGCACAGCGACAGTTCTTCGATTATTCACAGTGCCACCTTCTAAAACGATACTCTTATCTACGGCGACACGTCAATATGGCTCGATAGTTACGCCCAATTGCAACGTAGACTCCGGGTTGAACCGCACTCGGGTCGATGACCTTTGTCAGCCAGCGATAGCTATCACCGACGAGAATTGACGGTGGTCTTGAGTGCCACATTGCGCTTGTCGTGCAAAAGCGGGTTGTACTTGCTGACGAAACTCTCTAAGCTGGGATAGCATTCAACACCCACGTTGATCTCAGGCGGCGGCAGGGCGACCACCCCTTAGCACGCTGAACAGTTCTTCGATGGCTTTTCCAGCGACCGGTGGCACAAATACGGTTGCGGTAAGCTGCCCTTCCGTTACCAACCGCTGCCCGAAACTGGGAAGCCCATCACAGCCGACTATCCGCAACGAATCGATTTTCACATCGAGTCTGCCGTCAATGACAGCCTTGCGCGCGCCGGCGCCAAGGTAATGCAAAGCACCTCATAATTGCATAGGCCAGAGAGCAACCATCGATTCAGCCGTTCGCCACCCACCTAGCTAAGCACCGCCAATTATACCCCACTTAGCCGCACTACGCTCGAGGCCCGGTTTCCGGAAGGTCGCCCATGACGCCTGCCAATCCGGATAGTTACGGGCCGATTTGTAAATGAGTTTTGCGCAATAAATGGGCAGCCGTGCTGCGTCCGACTAGATTGGGATTATCCTTGGGATCAGCGGAGGTCACCCTGCGTCACATTCTTTCACTAACCATTGCCGGGAGCTTCCTGCTTATAGCTTGCGGCGCGAGGACGAGTCCAGACAGCTTCGTGTCTCCGCTGTCTGCCGCGGGTGGAGCAATAGGCACAGGTGGCGAACCGACAATTACTAGTAACCCCGAAACCACCTATTGCACCATTGACGGCATTGTCTACGGGAAAGGCGCAGCGAATCCAGCGGACCCCTCTACGTGCTGCCAACCGTTTGAGTCAACCACGAGTTGGTCCACTAGCTGCAATACCACCATTGGCGGCACTGGCGGCGCGACTGGAACGGGCGGAACAGTGGCCACCCTTGGCGGCGTTTCTTCCATAGGTGGCGCCAAGAGCACCGGGGGCAGTCCTGCAACAGGCGGAAAAGCAAACACTGGCGGCGCGCCACCGACTGGTGGTGTTGCATCAACGGGTGGAACTATAACTACGGGAGGTACGTCGAGTGCTGGTGGTAGCCAAGGCACCGGATGCACGGGAAGTTTCGAAGAAATCCAAAGCAACACGGCTCTCTGTGTAGCTAAGATGGCCGTGGCGAATCCCAAAGGCCGCATCCAGAGCCCTATCTGGAGCTCTCGACGGTCCCCTCTCCATGGTAGTTTGATAAAGTTCTCCGATTCGTGTGGACGGACGGCCCGTTGGTTCGGGTGCATCTGCAAACCTGCAATAGGGCGGACTATCGGCTGAAAGGACTACCTACAGCCCCCGGTCAAATCGCCGGCGCCCGACGGCTGCTCTGGACGGTCGCTTTCGGGACTTCGACCCGGCGGCGCAAGGAAAGTACTTGATCGCCGGGTCGCACCGAGACCGGAAGAACGAGCTAGCGAGGCGCCACGTTACTGGGCAGAACACCGTGTGTGCTGGCCGTGCCCCTTATTAGCCCCAAGCGCCCGCCGTCTTGTGCGCGGCCACGGTCACCACCGCCAGTGAAAGGGGTCCGTATGACGTTTGACGGCACTATTACCAATTTCGCGGACGCTCGCGCAGAAGAGCTCTGCAAGGTCGGACTGCACGTAGGTTTCCGACATTATGGCGTGGACACACGTTCGGGGCTGCTTGTTCACGTAGCCCCAACAGTGTTCAAGTCGGCCGGAGCCGTTCTGACGAAGGAGCAAATCGAGAAAAGCAAGCTAACACCGCTGGACAGAATCACAGTTGACCTGAAAAACAGTCATGTACACGCGCCCGTAGTCACTTCCGACAGATATCTAAATTATGCAACGTTCGGTCTCAACGAACTTTATTCGTATTCCTCGCTGTTTAGTAATAGTGCCGTTGAAAGCTTGATCGCCTATTCGGGCGAACTAGCTGAATCCGATCGGCCCGCACTCGAGCGACACGCAGGCAGAGCGATTACAATTTCGATCCGCGAGCTATCCGGCTACGCGATTAGGGGCCCATACTCCGTGCGTCTGACACTACTGTTAGCAGGCAAACCTCGCGGGTTGCCATGCTTGCAGTGGAGCGAACGGCAGGAAATGAAGGAGTTCTTGCGGCCGGCTCTTGATGATCTTTGGCCGTCAAACTAACGTTCATGATGTTGCGTTCAAGCGCCGTGCTTCCACTTGTGGCGGATGAACACGGCCACTACTGAGCCCAGGATTCCAACGGCATAGGCCCCAATGATTACATGGGACATGATGACACCTGCGAGGGCATAAGCATTGCCACTGCATTAATATTGACGTGCAATCGCTCGGGGATATTCAGCCGGCGCAGCGCTTTGGCCTTGGCGATTTCGGCGTCAACGGCGCGCACTATGTACAAGTGGTTGAACGTAACCGTACGCTGTACGTGTCCCCCAAGGGATCGACTTCACTGGCGAGCAACGGCGCCGCCTTGCTTTGAAGGGCAAGCCGCTGACCGCCGAAGAACGAAGGGCCTGCTGCCAGATCGTGTGCCCGGCAACGATTTGGCGGCTCGTCAGCCCGGCACTCATCAAATCAGACAAAGAGCCGTAGCAACATTTGACCTAAGTGCCGCTCCTTGAGTGGATATCAGTACTATCAGAACGGAATTAGACCCGCCCGAGCCCGCCTTCCGATGTCGCCTTCATCACATCTGGTCTCGCCTGAACGTGCGCGGCAGCCTCAAACCGATGCCTGTCACGGGATGTCCAATAAGATAGCTGGCCGCAAAACTATTGCCGTCCTCGTTGACTACGTGGATCGGACTAGCAACGGCTTCGAGTCAGAGCTTCGAGTTGGATTTGAAAGACAATGTCGCGCGTTAGATCTAAACTTGCTTATCGTTGTGGGTTGGGCCCTAGATGATCCATCACCGCAGTCTGCTCACCATAACTCTGTTTACAAGCTGCTCACGTCCGATTGCGTGGACGGCATCATCGTGTTGTCGCCCGGGCTGGCTTGTGCCACGGGACAAGCAGCTATTGAGCGTCTCTGCGAAAGCTATCGGCCACTACCGCTCTGTAGCCTGGGGATGACCATACCCGGTGTTCCGAGCATCTTCATCGACAATCGTGCTGGAATGCGGTCAGTGATAGAACACGCCATCGTCAAGCATCACAGCCGACGAGTGGCATTTCTGGGAGGCACTCCCGGCAATGCTGACGCTGAAATGCGGTTGGACGAATTCCAAGCTGTCCTGAAGGAATATGGCTTACCAATCGATCCCGGGTTGATAACCACGGGTCACTTCGATATGTCCCGAGCTGAAAGTGCAACCGCTGATCTACTCGATAGTCAAAAAAGCTTCGATACATTAGTTGCGGCCAATGATGGAATGGCTATTGGTGCGCTGCGTATCCTAAAGCATCGAGGCATTCGCGTGCCTCAGGACATCCGAGTCGTCGGTTTCGACGACGTGGCGTTGTCTCGCTTTATCGAGCCCGCATTGACGACCGTGCGTCAGCCGCTCGATAAGATGGCAGCGAAGGCAGTCGAGTTGATTGCGGATCAATTTTCGGGGCGTCAAGTCCCTGATCGGGTAGATATTCACGCGGAGCTGGTGGTTCGCCATTCCTGTGGCTGCACGCAACTTCTCGCACCTGCTGGCAGCCAGCACTCGGCTACAACCAAGGCATCACTCGCTGACCCCGTAGGCGACGCCAATGCGACAATTGAACAACAATTAATTGATCCTGTCCGCCGGGATACAATTGACGCGTTCACAACCGAGTACCGCCTGACGAACGCGTTGACTAACGAACTCAATGGGCACAAAGGTGCAGTCCTTTCTACGGTAGATTCGATTCTCGAAGAAATGGATATTCGTGATAATCCGTGCGATACCCTGCTTCCCCTTGTATTGGACCTGCGTAGTCACGCGCAACCAAGCTTATCTAAAGAATTTGAGAACGTATGGAGTGCGACACAACGGACTATTTCAGGCGCACTTGCGCGCTCCCAGTTGGAACAAAGATTTCAAGTCGAGACGATGTATAATACGCTACTCGATGCCGCTAATCACATCTTGACGGCCCTTGATGTACGATCACTCAGGGACGGTTTGCTTCAGGCACTGACGGGCATTCACACGAAAGATCTCATGATCTCGCTTTTCCCCGAGGATTCGAGGCAGGAGCTTGAAACATTAGTGTGCTTTCGGGAGGGAAAGGCCTGCACTCGCCCAGTCGAAAGAGTGCGTGCAACTGACCTCTTCCCCTCACACTTTCGAGACAGCGAGCGCCGGCGCACTCTCTTTGTATTGCCGATGGTGTCAGTCGTGCGCATGATTGGCATATTTGTAATCGAGGCGCACGACGAATTCTTCGATTATCAGATGCTACGTGACCACATAGCCACATCCTTCAAGCTGGCCGCGCTTCACGAGCAAGCCATCAACCAGACGGCTCTGCACGAACGAGGTCTCCAAGAACGTGTAGCAACGGCTGAACGTATGCGAAGCCTCAGTGTGCTCGCTGGCGGCGTTGCACACGACTTAAACAACGCTTTGGGATCGCTGGTGGCCCTGTCCGACGTAGTTCTTGAAGAATTGGATATGGTTCGTCAAGACCCTCATCATGACGAGACTGAACTTCGTGCGGACTTGGTTGCCATGAAAACGGGCGCACTGCGCGCCGCCGAGACTATCAAAGACCTCATGACCCTGGGTCGTCGCGGACGAGCCGCGCGCGAACCGCTCGATGTCAATCAGGTCGTCCAATGTTGCATTCGAGATGTCCGGTCGCAATTGCCAGCCGATCGTATCAGGTCCATCCACGTAGTGGCTGATTCAACCGGCGAGCCGTTGACGATTCTTGGTTCGGAACCTCATTTGATCCGCGCCATCGGCAATTTGGTTCGAAATGCCATTGAAGTGATAGATCAAGGCGGCACCGTCATAGTGCGAACCGACTGCGTGAAATTGGATAACCTTCTGTGCGCTTACGAAGATGTGCCTCCGGGCCAATACGCTACCGTAACGGTTCGCGATACGGGTTGTGGGATCCCCACGGAACAACTCAATAGGGTCTTCGAGCCATTCTTTAGCACGAAGAAACTCAGCGAGGTCAGCGGAAGTGGTCTTGGATTGGCGATCGTTCACAGTGTCGTAAAGGAACACGATGGATTTCTCGACGTACGCAGTCAATTGGGTCAAGGCACAACCTTCACTTTGTATTTTCCTCGCACCAATGGCGCAATTATCACTGGCGATGAACCGAATTCCGTCCAACATGGTCACGCACAGATTCTAGTGGTTGACGATGATCCCATTCAACTCAGGATAGCACGCAGGGTGCTCAGTCGTCTTGGATACGACATCACAACCCTTGCTAGCGGTGCCCATGCGTATCAGTTACTATGCCACGGTCATCTGCCAGTGCCCGGGGCAGGCGCCAAAGTCGATACCTTGACCAGCGCCTTCGATGTGCTGATTATGGATATGGCGCTCAACGAGGAGAAGACTGGACTGGAAGTCTTTCAAGATATTCGTCGGGTATTCCCTAGGCAAAAATGCATTATTGCGTCAGGACATAGCGTGATGTCGGACATCCACGACATTCCAAGGACCGAATTGCTTTGGTTGTCTAAACCCTACACGATGACTACGCTCGCTCAGGCCGTTCAGTCGCTCTTGGGTGCCGAAAAACGAATCTCATCTCGCCCACCGCTCCAAGGGTAATTTGCCCCATCACTACGAGGCATCAGTAGGGTCGAGGACTGGCGCGGTGGTGACAAGCAACGGGGAGTAGCAGTTTCTTTTGAGGCATTCGCGCATCCGCTCGATGAGGTGCCGCGATTTGCGTGGTGTTCGAGAAATTGGTTCTGGGATCTAGGCACAGGCCTTGCCAACCCGACTTCCACAGTCGAAGGGCTCAATGGGAGAAAAATCGGGTCATGTGCGACGAAAAGGCCAATGTTTTTGCGAGGCGTATGCTCGAAAGGCTCGATGTAGTGACCAAAAGTGATCTGGTTGAGTTGACTCAACATGCGTGTTCGTGAGCAAGTAGTGCCCGCGAAGCATGTATGTCCGTAAGGTGATCTCCTCCCACGGCGGCAAACGCTACGTCAAGTTCGTGTTGGTAGAATCGGTGCGCACGCCCCAGGGTCCGCGACAGAGGGTGGTTTGTTCCCTAGGCGATTTGCATCCACGACCCGCTACGCAGTGGTTGGAGTTAGCGCACAAGGTCAAGGCTGCTTTGGGCGAACAGTTGTCGCTGAAGGGGACGAGCGATCCGGAAGTCAACAAGGTGGTGCGAAAGATTCATGCACGCGACGAGCAAGTGCGATCACAAGCAACCGATGGGACGAGCGCGCGGCAAGAGAGCCTGCCGTGGATTTTGATAGATCCGTTACGGGTAAGTACCGAGCAGCACCGCGAGGTAGGTACGGTACACGTTGGCTATCAAATGTGGAAGAGGCTGGGTTTGGACGAGATCCTCACTGATATCGGAATGAATCAACGCACGCGTGAGCTATCCTGCGCGATGGTGCTCAATCGCTTGATTGCTCCGTGTTCAGAACACGCGATGCCACAGTGGATTGAGCGCACCGCGCTTGGGGACCTATTGAGCACGGACTTTTCGTCGCTGATCGATGAGGCGCTGTACCGCAACCTGGATCGGCTCTATCCGCAGCGTGTCGAGATCGAATGCCGGCTTTCGGCGCGCGAACAGTCGCTGTTCAACCTTGACCAGTCAGTACTGCTGTACGACTTGACTTCGACTTACTTCGAGGGACAGGTACGGCAGACCCCGAAGGCCAAGCGTGGCTACTCGCGCGATCATCGTCCTGACTGCAAGCAGTTGGTAGTGGGCCTGGTACTCAATCGCGACGGGTTCCCGCGAGCCCACGAAATCTATGAAGGCAACACGCAGGACCGGGCCACGGTAGGTACGATGCTCGACGTGCTCGACGCGCGTGTCGGGCTCAAAGTGGGCCAGACGGTGGTGGTTGACCGAGGCATGGCGTTCGATGAGAACCTGCAACAGATCATCGACCGCAAGCTGCACTATGTGGTGGCCGCGCGACAGCCTGAGCGGGATCGATGGCTGGCGGAGTTTGACGATGAAGAGCAGTTCGAACCTGTGATTCGTAAGCCTTCACCGCGCAACCCGTTGCAGAAAAAGAGCCAAGTGCTTGTGAAACTGCGCCGAACCGACAATGGCACTTATGTGCTGTGCATCAGCGATGGCCGCGTACAGAAAGACCGAGCGATCCGCGAGAAACACGAGACGCGCTTGCTTGTGGATTTGCAGAAGCTTCGTGTGCGCATCGAGAAGGGGAGTCTGCGCAAAGCGGACAAGATCCACGAAGCGATCGGTCGGCTCAAGGAGCGCTATCCGCGTGTCGCGCGCTACTACACCATGCAGTACGAAAGTGACACCAAGTGCTTTAGCTACACGCTTGACACCCAACGCAAGCAACGCGCCGAGGCGCTTGACGGAAGCTATTTGCTACGCTCCGATCGAATGGACCTGTCCGCTGACGAGGCATGGCGAACCTACGTGTTGCTCACGCGCGTGGAGAACGCCTTCCGGGCGATGAAGAGTCCTCTTGAAGGACGACCGATATTTCATCATGTCGAGCGACGCGTTGAAACGTACATTTTTCTATGCGTACTGGCCTACCACTTGCTCATTACAATCGAGAAAACGCTGCTTGACCGCGGTGTGCATACCTCTTGGGAAAGCGTGCGTGAGACGCTCCAAACCCATCAGGTCTGCACCATCGTGTTGCCGACGAACCGTGGGCTCGAATTGCGAATCCGGCGTGCCTCAACACCCGAGCCGGCGCAGCGCCAAATCTACGATTGGCTCGCAGTGCCACATCAGCCAATGCGCCCCACCCACCAGTGGTCAGCCACAAAGCCGGGCGCGGAATGTAGTGACCAGAAAATACGCAACCCCCCAAAAATACAGCACTACGCACCCTAGACTGTGGAAGTCGGGCCAACACACGCCGCAATCACCGCCCAAGTTCTCCGTCGCTCGGAGCCAAAGAAAGTTCAAAACACCTCGCCATTGCCTGATGCCGCAACGTGGCTATCGGATAAACGATTCACGACCCGTCTGGAGCACTAGGGGCTGCCTTGCTTTTGCTGCATAATGGGCGTCATGACGATGGCGAACAACTGGCCGATTACATCCAATCAGCAGCGCCATATCTTCGTCGTCGATGACGAGCCCGCCATTCGCACTCTGATCACTCGGGTGTTGAGTGTTCGCTACCGTGTCACGTCATCAGGCAATCCCAACGACGCGCTGGCCTTGGCCGCACAAATCAGCAACGTCAATCTACTGATCTTGGACGTCATGATGCCAGGCATGGACGGATTTACCCTTGCTCAGCGCCTGCGAATCGTTCCCGGCTGTGCCAAAGCTGCGCTGCTTTTTCTGACCGCCAAGGACACTGCGGCAGACAAAATTCGCGCTATCCAGGCTGGTGCGCGGCAGTACATTACGAAACCGTTCTCGATCGATGACCTATTGGCTCGTGTCAGAGAGATCCTTGTCGAGTGACTTCGCCAGCTACGGGAACACGCTGTGCGGACTAGGAGATTGAACTCCGAGTTCATGCAGTAATACTGCTGGGTCATCGACAATTCGAACTCTGGCTCCGAATAGTTGCGAATATACCAGATTTCCTGTCTGAACCGCCATGCGCAACATAGGGTTCGCGCCGGTAATGACCGCCGCGCCACGGCTCTAACCCCTGTCATGACTACATGAGTCCTCCGCCTCATGATCGTTCAGATTTTCGTTGAGTACAAGTCTTGAACTTCCGGCTGGCTTGGGTCAAATCGGTCTCGTGTTGGCCAGCATCATTCAACATCTTCGATCAGCCGCTGGCCGAGTATTCAATCGAGTTCGAACGGCAATTCGAGAAACGACGCGTCCCCTTCCGGTACTCGCTGGCCTTGTTGCCGACGTCACACGCTCCCGTGAACAGTTGCTACTGGAGAACGCCCTGCTTCGCCAGCAGCTCATCGTCGCATCGAGGAAGGTCAAACGTCCTATTTTCAGAGCCTATGAGCGCGGTTTCGTTGTCCTGCTTGCGAGTCTTCTGCCACATTGGAGGAAGGCCCTATTGCTCGTGAAGCCCGACACGGTACTACGTTGGCACCGTGAGGGATTTCGGCTCTTCTGGCGTTGGAAGTCGAAGAATACCAAGGGCCCGATTTCGCGGGTTGACCCGGAGATCATTGCACTCATTCGCCGCATGGCCACCGAAAATGTCCTTTGGGGCGCCGAGCGAATACGGGGCGAACTGTTGAAGCTTGGCATCCGAGTTGCGAAACGGACGATCCAACGATACATGCCCAAAACAAGACCACCTGAACTCCCTCGCGGTCAGACTTGGCGCGCCTTTTTGAGAAACCATACAGTGTGGGCCTGCGACTTCTTGCAGACCTACGATGTCTGGTTTCGGCCCATCTTCGCGTTCTTCGTGATTGATGTCAATACGAAACGCGTGGTTCACGTCGGCGTCACTCGTTCTCCAAACGCTGAATGGACAGCACAACAGCTTCGGAACATCACGCCGTTCGGTGAAGGACCCCAATTCATCATCCGTGATAACGACAACAAGTTTGGGGCAGAATTTGATCGTATCGCGAAGGGTGCTGGAATCGATATATTGCGCACAGCAATTCAGGCGCCCCTGAGTAGAGTAGGGCGCTGGCGCGGTTGCATTAGGCGGCGGGGAGTAGCGGTTACCGACGGCTTTCGCTCTGTGTCGGTGCCTCAATCCGTGCCATCGCACCGTTTCCAGCGCCCTCTCATCGAACCGGACTTGCAGCTTTCCCGCATCCGGCTCTCACCTGGAGCTTCATGCCTTCGCTCTCGACCGGCAGACGAAGCGGACTGCGGCATATAGAGGCCGAGAGTACCAAATAGGTACTCGTACGGGTATTGACGGTTTCCCGCGGCCCGCCGCTTATGCTTCTTCGCCAGCCACCTCCGGAAGCGCCAGGCGATGTATCGCGCCAACAGATGGTACTCGCGGTCAGCAGGTCCTTGGTTGAAGTACCCGCACCAGCCGTGCACAACCTTGTTGACCTCTTCCACCCGCTTTTCAACGGGCGTCGATATCCATCGCACTGAGGTTTCCTCGTGGACCCTCTGTAGTACTCGTTTCAGTGCTTTTCGTGAGGGGCGCGTGCCCAGAAAGGCTCGGCCCTTGCGTGTATATTGCCGACAGAACGTGTACCCGAGAAAATCGAACGATTCCTCGGGCAGCTTTACCAGCCGTGTCTTCTGTTCGTTCACGGTCAGGCCAAGACGCCCCATCAACTCGCGCGTTTTCATCATCGCGGCCCTTCCGTTGCCGGGCTGACAGCAGATGACGAAGTCATCCGCGTAGTTGACAATTTGAGCATCAAATGCCTGGTCATGTCCGAACTTGCTCCAAGCCAGGATGAAGCGGCGGAAATACAGATTCGAAATTAACGGCGAAATTACCCCACCTTGGGGTGTTCCTCGTCGCTTGTCTCGGGCCTCCGTCGTTCGTTTCTGACCATGGCGCGTTCTCTCCACTACCGCAGCAGACAGCCACTGCTTAATGAGCGACAGGATGGTCCCGTCGCTTACGCGGCGAGCAACGCACTTCATTATCGGTCCATGGGGAATCGTCGTGAAGTAGTCGCTCAGGTCGCCATCGACGACCTCGTGTCTGCCATGTTGCGTGATGTGAAAGAAGACTCGACGTACTGCCAGTTTTGCATCGAGCCCAGGTCGGAAGCCGTATTGCTGCCTTGGCAGGTCGGCTTCAAAGATGGGACCGAGCACGACCAGCACCGCCATCTGTACCACGCGGTCGCGAACCGTCGGGACTTCGACTTCACATTGCACCTCCTGCAGTAAGGCTTAGGACATCAACCTCGTCGTTGGTATTCTCTTCGAGTTGTCAACCCAGGCTTGCAGCTCCTTCTCTTTTTCAGGATCTATCGTAATCCAGTATGGTGATCCATTGTTGTTCTGGCGTGCATCAATGATTCCGCGATCGATCCAATAGTACACCACGTGGCGACTGACGTGGAACCGGGCGACGATATCGTCCACGGTTAGTTCCTCAGGCTTTTTCAGTGTTGGCGCAGGGATTCGGTGCTTGTACCGAATCGAGACACCGCCGAGCGCCGCACCTAGCAATAGTCCGACTATGACTATCGCGACGATAGAATCGTCTTTGATCTCAGGTGGCCTACACCTGTCGCGGAATAGCCACAGCAGCACGTCCCAAGGGAAGCACGCGAGAATCTGCACGATGAATTCCGCTCCACCAGCAAGTAGTGCGATTAGGAATTCCTCCATTGCACACGATGCTACCACCAGTAGCTCGATGCACAAATCAACGCCGCTTGGGGGTACGCGGTTGCGCAATTTGGCCCGTCCAGGATAGACTGACACCAATCAATGTCGCCCCTTGACCTGCTCGGTGGTGCGGTTGTCTTATACTTGGTGGCGATTTCTCCATTGTTTGGGCGCAGTCGGTATCGTCGCCTGCTCAAGCAAGTCGAGGCGGGTGTTGCTGGCGCGCGCGAGCGATTCTACGTTCGTACCAGTTTGTCGAAGGCAATCGTTACGGCAGCGGCTGGGACTTGGTTGGGGATTGCCCCTTGGAAATTGCCATTCCGTTTTGAGTGGGCCTCTTTTCCGTTAACAATGAATTGGCTGCTAGCACTAACCGTAACAATGGGAATCTCAATTCTAATCTACCGGCACCGCGGTGACCAACAACTTCGGTTTCTACTAAAAACAGCGGGGGGTATTGTACCGCGGACTCGCCGCGAGCGGCACTTGTTTCAAGTATTCTGTTTGGTCGCAGGAGTCTCGGAGGAGATCATCTGCCGCTGGTTCACGATGTCGTATTTCATGGCGACGTTTGAGCTTGGCTTGTGGAACAGTGTGGCCCTGTCATCCGTGCTATTCGGTCTAGCCCACTCTTACCAGGGAATTTGGGGCGTACTGCTCACAGGAATATTGGGAACAGGCTTCGCCACCATTTGGTTGGGCTCAGGCACTCTCCTAACGGCGATTGTGCTTCATACGTTAGTTGACTTGCGCATCAGCTTTGTGTTGGGGCCTGAGAGAATTCGGCGGCTAGAAACAAGCTAAGGCCCGTCCAAGGCCGCTCCAATTTGAGCTACCGGGCAGCGGCTGAGTGAGCGATGGTGAACTTGGGCGGGTGGATTGCCGCGTGTGTTGGGCATTCGCTTATTTGACCAAGAACCCAATTCTTCGAACACCACGCAAATCATTGCACCTCGTCGAGAGGGTGCAATCGATATCGAGCGGATGCGATAATCCTTCAAAAGAAGCAGCTACTCCCCGTTGCCTATCACAACCGCGCCAGTCGTTGACCCTACCAACATTGATTCAATAGAATTAATGGACTAATTCAGCGGATAGGATGTGGACGGCTGACTCAATTGCGCCGAAGTCAATGTCACCGTACTGGTCGTTCCGTCACTATAGTGAATGGTGAAGACAAAACTGGCATTCGCGCCCAGTATGGACGTCGGAATCGAGTAATAGTTCTCGGCTTCCGTTGCCCAAGCGAGCGTACCGCTGCTCGATGAATTGCTGGCATTTTGCCAGTCGATCGAGGTAACCGCGGCGTTCGGATTGCGTACCTGCACGATGGACCAACCGGAGCTCGCTCCGTCTTTGACATACAAGCTTGGAGAACCGTCCGATACGCCTGTCTGACCAACGCATGACACCGATCGCCACGCACCTTCATAGCGACCTGCTCCGTTGACCATCACCGCACCAGACGCCGATCCGCCCAAATCGATACCGCAATCATTGTCGGGACATTCGTCCATGATGCGCACCACGACGGACTTTTCGCCTTGACTTTTCAGCAGGGTCACCTGCATGCATTGGCCGCAAATGTGGCCGCCATTCCACTCCATTGACGAGTCGATGGCCGCATAATACATGACACTGGTGCTGCCGTAGCCGCAAGCACCGTTGCTACTTGCCGAGGTGCTGTACACGGTGACGTTGCCTAGCA
>CAWIGY010000040.1:0-37986 GCA_963835565.1 uncultured delta proteobacterium | reverse complement strand
TTTCCGTTGCTCGGTTTTTCGGTCAATACACTTTCGCTATTCGGTCTGGTACTTGCCATTGGTCTCGTAGTCGATGACGCCATCGTTGTGGTCGAAGCGGTCGAGCATCACATCGAAGAAGGCATGAATCCGCGTGAAGCGACGTCCAAGGCCATGTCAGAGGTGCAGGGCCCTGTGATTGCCATTGCACTCATCCTCGCGGCAGTATTCGTCCCCGTAGCGTTCATGAGCGGTATCACGGGTCGTCTGTACCAGCAGTTTGCCTTAACGATTGCCATATCGGTGCTCATATCGGCATTTAATGCGCTGACGCTTAGCCCGGCGCTTAGTGCGTTGCTCCTTCGTCCGAGAAAACCAAACACGAGCCTGCTCGGGCGCCTGGGCGGCGCTTTCAACCGTGGATTTGGTCGAATCACCGACGGATACATTTCCGTCAACCGCCGATTAGTTCGAAAGATCGCCATTCCCTTGATACTGTTGTGCGGAGTCACTGCGGTCTCGGGCTTTCTCGGCAAGAGCCTTCCTACCGGCTTTATTCCCGACGAAGATCAGGGGTACGCCATCGTCGGCGTACAGCTACCTGATGGGGCGTCATTGCAGCGTACGGGTGCCGTTTACACCAAAATTAACGAGATTCTCGCCAAGCAACCCGGTATCAGCACGTACAATGGCGTTGCCGGTTTCAGCATCTTTACGCGAACCGCCGCACCATATACCGGGCTTGCTTTCATCGGTCTCGCGCCTTGGGATGAACGCAAGTCTTCTGACCTAACGGCCACATCGATTATCACGAGTCTGAATAGAAAGTTCGCGGCCATCCCTGAAGCGCGTATATTTGCCGTAGCGCCACCAGCCATTCCGGGCATTAGCGCGGCAGGCGGCTTTAGTATGATGCTGCAAGACAAGAGCGGTGGCAGCTACGAGCTTCTAGCACAAAATGTCATGAAGTTCGTTGCCGAGGCGCGTAAGCGCCCCGAGCTTCTGAATGTGCGTCCAAACTTTTCGCCTGCGGTCCCCCAGCTGTTTGCGGATGTCGATAAAGATAAAGCGATTAAGGAGGGAGTCCAAATTGCCGAGATTTATAACGCGCTTCAGACATTCCTTGGAGGCTCTTACATTAATGATTTTTCGCGTTTCGGAAGGCAATGGCGCGTTTTTTTGCAGGCCGAACCGAGTTACCGTGTAAAGCCTGAGGATATTGGCAGTTTCTACGTTAGAAATACCCGCGGCGACATGGTCCCGCTATCATCATTCGTGCGAGTGAGATCGATTAATGGTCCTGAATACACGGTGCGTTTCAACATGTACCGCGCTGTCGAGATTATGGGAACGGCCGCACCTGGCTATAGTTCAGGAGACGCGCTCAACGCCCTAGAAGCAGTAGCAGCGAGCACCCTTCCGACAGAAATCGGCTACGCATGGAATGCCCTCTCATACCAAGAGAAAGTCGCGGCAGGGAGTGCCGCCAAGACACAGGGTCTGTCGCTCATCTTTATCTTTCTGATACTGGCGGCACTCTATGAAAGTTGGTCGCTCCCGTTTAGCGTGCTTTTGAGCACTCCGGTTGCTGTACTCGGGGCGTATCTGGGATTGTTATCTCGCAAACTTGACAACAACGTGTATGCGCAAATCGGGCTCATCGTCTTAATTGGACTTACGGCGAAAAATGCCATTCTCATCGTGGAGTTTGCCAAGTCACGGTTCGAGGCTGGAAAGCCCTTATTGGAGGCTGCACTCGACGGGGCAAGGCTCAGGCTCCGCCCTATCCTGATGACCTCGTTTGCTTTCATATTTGGTTGCTTACCGCTATGGTCAGCAACGGGCGCAGGTGCCGCAGCGCGGCGGATGCTCGGAACTGCGGTCGTTTCCGGTATGCTTGCTGCCACGCTGCTCGGTATATTTTTTATCCCGGCTCTCTTCGTTTTCGTGGAACGCTTGGCACATAAGAAGGCCGATTGGTAGGGTCGAGGACTGGCGCGGTTGCGATGTGCAACGGGGAGTAGCTGTTCCCGGCGGCTTTCAGTAGCGGCCGACAAGGCCACAATCCAACAGGTGCAAGTCCTGTCATGTTAATTACCCGATTCAAACATGTAGCGATGCCACAGTTCGAGCAGGCGACTGTTCGACACTGTAGCTGTGACACCGCTTGAGCCGCCACCTCTGGAATCCAGCTTGTTTCCCCTACCCGAGGCATCAATTTATCTCGTCTTCCGGAAGCAACCGAATCGTAGGGCGCAAAAGGGTGGGCAGCGGGCTACGTACCAGCTACGTACCGTAGGCGGTTTTAGGTTGTGAACACATTTGCTATGCTGGTCGCGTGCACTTCGGTCCCTGGCATCCTATGGCAGACGCCATCAACGAAGCGCCGAACGCGCCCGGAGTCGTGCAGATGCGCGCCGAAGCCATTTTCGCGTATCAAAAGGGTCAAAGCGCGATGGTGCATTACGCATGCTCGGCGCCCGACCAAACGCTTCGAGAGTTCATGAGTCGATGCGGACCAAATTTGTTATGCAAAGCTGAAGAGCATGGAGCCCGCTGGATCCGGTTCGCAGAAGCAACCAAGCCTGAGCATGAACTAATGCGTCTGCTCAAGCGCTTCGAAGAAAGATTTGGTTCGCGCCCAATTGGTAATGAAACGAGAAGCGACGGCAAGGGCGCGCAATGAACCGCTATTCCAACGTCTGGATCCCATCTGGTACCAAAACTAAACTTAGCCAAATCGCCCTTGATGTTTGTCATTTGGCAGGCGTTGGCAATCCCAAATTTCGACCCAACTTGCCGGTATACTCGGCCCGTTGAACGGCATAGCCGACTCAGCAGGCGATACTTGAAGATCGCAAGATGACAGGTAGAGTCCGACCATGCTGACCCTTTACGGACACGCCAATCGAACCGCAGCCAATGTCCTGAAGATCCGCGCCGCCCTGGCAGAAGCGGGACTTGATTACCAGTATGTAGCCCTCGACTTGAGTAAGGGAGAGCAGCAAAAGCCCGAGTACTTGGCCATCAATCCACATGGCAAAGTGCCGGTGCTGGTGGACGATGATTTCGCTCTCCCCGAGTCGGATGCGATTCTCTGGTATATGGCTGAGAAATTTCCGGCTGTCGCCTTACTGCCCACGGACGTGCGTGAGCGAGCTACAGTTCGACAATGGTGTGACTTTGCCTGTTCCTCGCTCTACACTTCATCTTACGAGTTGTACCTGCACACTCAATATGGCGACACGGTAAACCATTCTGCTTGGGTTGCAGAGCGAGCAAAAACAGCACTTGCTCGCGCCCTCGGCGTACTGGAAAAGCGGTTAGCAGGACGGCAGTTCGTAGCTGCTGACACGTTTACGATTGCTGACTTGGGAATTGCCGCCGTTGTGCATATGTTGCGCACTCGCACTCAGCTGAAGCCATCCGACCACCCCAATATCGAAGCACACTACCATGCCATATCACAGCGACCTGCATGGGCCGCGGCAATTGCGGACAAACCATAACACACTCATTACTTGCCTGAACAAGCGACCTCGTTAGAGCGCTCAGCGAGATCGTTGCGATGGGACTTGCTATTTATTGAATGACTTCGACCGTCGGTCGCGTAAATCAATGTTTACGTTGCATTGCCTGAAGGAACATACCCGTATGAGCCATTGCATCACAAATTGATGCCATTGGCTTAGCAACCGTCCTTTTGTGACCGTGGAACGACGAGGCGTGCTAGTAATCTGACGTAAAGAATGAAACTCGTTTCACTTGGCAGAACTCAACTTGTTGTCCCTCAGCTCGCCTTCGGTGCGCTGCCCATTCAGCGCACAAGCGTGCAAGATGCTGTGCGGCTGATCCGCAAAGCCTTCGACTCCGGCATTCGTTACTTCGACACCGCACGGGCATATTCGGATAGCGAGGAGAAGTTGGGGCTGGCTCTTGCCGACGTACGAAGCGAGGTTGTCGTCGCGACGAAGACGTTGGCTACCGACGCGTGCAGTGCTCGGCGCGACCTCGAAGCGAGCCTCCTGCAACTTCGAACCAATTACATTGACATTATCCAACTTCACAACCCCGAGAAAGTCCCCGACCCTGCCGACGAAGGATCAGCCTATGCGGCTCTGGTGACTGCTCGTCGTGAGGGGCTCGTTCGATTCATTGGAGTCACGAACCACCGGCTCGAAGTGGCACGCGAGGCAGTCGTATCTGGCCTATTCGACATGTTGCAGTTTCCTCTGAGCCATATCTCCTCGAACGATGACTTATCGCTCATTGAGCTCTGCCAGTGGCACAACGTGGGTGTCATTGCCATGAAAGCATTGTGCGGAGGCCTACTTACCAATGCAAAAGCCGCATTTGCCTTCTTTCGCCAGTTACATAACGTACTACCCATATGGGGCATTCAGCACGAGCACGAGCTCGATCAGTTCTTGCAGCTTGAGCAAAATCCACCTCAGCTCACCGACGAGCTGACTCGCGTGATCGAGCAAGATCGCAAGGAGCTAGCGTCGAGTTTCTGTCGTGGCTGCGGGTATTGCCTTCCATGTGAGGCAGAAATCCCGATACCGATGGCAGCCCGCATGTCATTTCTGCTTCGGCGTGCTCCGTACAAGCAGTTCCTAACGGACGAATGGCAGCAAAACATGAGGCGCATAACGAATTGCACCGAGTGTCAGAATTGCGCATCGAGGTGCCCTTACGGGCTTCAGCCACATAAGCTTCTCAAACTCATGCTCGCGGATTACGAACAGTTTGCCCACGAGCACACGAACAACGCTGCGTAGGCCTCAGATCAGACAAATCGCATCGCAGCCCGGGCGCATCTGGTGCTCGAACGGTCCACCGTTGCCAGCCTTCCGGAAAAGTACTTTGAAGTCCCCTGTTGCAAGACAGGCAGCGCAAATGATGGATGCAAAGTCACTGAAGAGCCTTACGGCCGTCGTCACCGGTGGCGGACGCGGAATTGGGCAAGCCATGGTGCCCGGGCTTGACCTGAGTATTACGGTTTCGACATCGGAACCCAAGGCAAGAGCCCAGTGCATTCGTTGAGCCCCCTGGGATCTGTGCGGGGGGCGGGTTGACCCTGAAACCTAAGACTCGTCCCTACCGCGACACTCCTAGGCGCAAACGCTGGTTAATTGCAAGTTCTTCTCCGTTCGAGGCAACTTGGCCGATGTGGTAGGATCCTTTGGTGCCGCGCAAATTGAGAGTTCAAGAATCGAATGACAACAATCGAGTGACTCCATTTCCGCCACTACCGCCAATCCCGGCGCCGCCGCGACTTCCCCATGATAGTCGCCAGTGCACTGTGGCGCGGATCGTCGGGGTGCTCGCGGATGTTGCAGAAACTGACATGAATGTGGCCGGCCCGAACCTTACGAAGGGGTTTTACGCATCTGCCGTTGATGTCGGTCAACTGCAAGCTGAACTAGCCCACGGTATCTCGCGCCTGAGTTTGGCTCAGCTTGACGAGCGGTGGGATGAAGTGTTTGATTGGATTGGGCGCGTGCTCCGCTCGTGGGTACAGCGCTGCAAGCAAATGAGAATAGTGCGGCACGAAGGTGGCATTCGCATTGAGTTCGAAACCCAGGACGATCACGGATACTACAAGTACGGCTTTGACGTGGTTCCTCGCAAGCAATCAGATGCCAGGTAAGAGGTCAACTGCTGAAAGGTTAGCACCATGATTGTCGACACAAGCGGAACCGATGCGAATCCCGATCACCTAGCGTTGGGCGACCAGCGCATGATTAGCCAAGGTTGCTCCAACTTAGCCACCGGATAGCGGCAGGGTGAGCCAGGGCGAACTTAGCACTACTGCCGAAAAGATTGGAATCATTGGGGTGTACTCGTGACGGGAGACTCGGCTGAGCTGCAAGCGCGCCGATGCGACTCGTGACAGAGGGGGCAGCGTGGCAACCAGCGGACCAACGCGCGAGCGAAGGCAAGTCGAAAGGTAACGAACGAATCGGCGAAGTGTCTCTCAGGCCGCGAGAGGGAACGCGTTAGCTCCACCTTTGCTTGTGGCCGAGGGGGGAAAAGCGCGGGCTTTCTCCGCGACAATGAAGGCATAGCAGCAGATGACGACCGATACGTGATGGTGCCATCCGTGCCACGACCGCCCCTCGAAGTGGTCGAGTCCCAGTTCACCCTTGAGATCTTCGTACATCCGTTCTGTGCGCCAGCGCTCTTTGATGATGCGGACGTTTTGCTTGTGACTCATGCGGCGCGGCAGTGTTGTAAGATAGAACTTGGTTGCTTGCTCGTCGTCCAATGGCCACTCGACAACGAGCCACTGCTCCTCTCGCTCATCGATCGGTGTGCCGTCATCGTGGGTCGTCTTGACGCGACTGAAAGAGAAGCGTCCCCAAAGTGTGCCCTGGGTTCCTTCGCGCCAGCGAAGTTTGCGACGCTTGCGGTGCGGGATGGTTCGAGCCAAATCTCGCACGCTCATCGGCTTGCCGAGCCGACCGTTAGCGCGGATGCGACGAACCTTCGTCGTCGAGTGGATACCAACTGCGTAATCGAAGCCAAGCTTTCGCACCGTGGCGCGAAACTCACACGACTCGCCGTAGCCGCTGTCAGCAAGAATGACTTCACCCGGTACTTTGGCGCGTGCGGCGCGTTGGATCATGCCCAACGCCAGCTCGACCTTGGTTTTGAACTGCACGTCGCCCGGGATGCGGGCCTGCTCGCAACGTGCCGGATCGCTGGTCCAACTTTCCGGCAAATACAGCTCGAAGTCGATGGGCGCGTGCTGCGTCGCAGTGGCAATCTCAAGACTCACTCCAATCTGGCAGTTGGCGATCTTTCCAGCTGACCCCGTGTACTGTCTCTGCACCCCAACCGAGTGGGTCCCCTGCTTGAGAAAGCCCGTATCGTCGATGACCCAGGTCGTCACCGGCTCTTGCTCAGCCAACACCTCGCAGATGTAACGCGTGGCCTCCAGCCGCACCTGCTCGTCGCTCCACTCGCTGTGTCCAACGAAGTGCAGCAATTTGTCGTGCATTTTCTTGGTCAGCCCGGGATCGGGGCACGCCAGTGCGGCAATCGGCTCCACGCTCTTGCGCGCTGATTCCCCCAGGATGCCAAAGGCATAAATAGCGAAGGATTCCCGCTTCCTGTGGTCCTTCAAACGGGTACCGAGACGGTTGAGGTACTGCTGGAGTCGGGCGGTGGCAAATTCATCCAAATCTTGGGCCATATCGCCCCATCGCACGAAATTTGACCCATGGAAAAGTTTTCGGCAGTAGTGTTAGGCGGTGATTGCGTGTGTTGGCGGGGTGATGGGCTTTAGAATCCCTGCGCGCCCCTCGAGTTGCTCTTGCTCGAGAGTAATCGTGACCTTCTTGGTTGCCATACCAATGACCATACCAAAGGCGCTGATCCGACAACATTGCTCCCAGCCCTCCAACCCCGCAAATAGGCCGCCACGAACTCCCTCCCCCGACCCGAGGTCGCTACAGACGCGCGGTAATTGCGCCAGTCAAGAAACCAATTCGTGATAGATTAGTGGCCGTGGACTTTCTCAGTTTGGCCCAAGGTCGCTATTCCGTACGCTCGTACAAACCGGACGCCGTTACTGATGCGTTGCTGCACAAGGTATTGTCCGCGGCAGTGCTGGCGCCCACTGCATGCAACCGCCAACCCTTTCGTTTGTTGGTCTTGTCAACACATGGAAACGAGCGGCAGCTCATGCGAATCTATTCGCAGCCCTGGTTCGTCCAGGCACCGTATGTTGTCGGCATCGTGGCAATCGTCAAGCAGGCATGGTCGCGACGCGACGGCGTCAATTACGCGTTCGTGGACGCAACGATTGCCTTGGATCATCTAATTCTGGCGGCCACAGAACAGGGACTCGGTACGTGTTGGGTGGCCGCATTCGACCCCTATGCCGCGCGCGAGGTGTTGGGGTTGCCCGATGACGTCGAGCCGGTTGCATTTACGCCACTCGGTTACGCCGCAGACCATCCAGGTCCAAAGTCGCGCCTGCCCATGGACCAGCTGGTACGCCTCGGGCATTGGTAGAAGGTAGCTTCGATGACCCAGCGTCAAGGCTGCTCCCATTTGGCACCGGAGTAGCGGCTTCGTGAGCGACGGTGAACTTGGGTGGGGCTCGGGGCGTGTACTGGCATTACGATGGGCTTTGGATTGCCTTCCCACCCGGCGTGCGCATGACCGTGACGCCAAGCGGGGATAACTCTCAGGTTGGTGCCGGCGCCACAGCGTCATTTGAGTTTTGCGCCAATGCGGCAGGGCCCGGTTACCACCCGACGCTGGTGTCTGCCACGTCAGCATCGGTGACAAGGTCCATCCAAGTCTCGCGAAACTCAATTCGGTGCCTGCGAGCCTACGGCTCATTGAACCCAAACGGCAACCGAGCTACCCACCGCATCAATAGTCAACGAAACTGTGCCATTGCCGTAGGCGAAGGGAACCGCAACATCAGCGGTGTAATCCGGGGACACGAGCGTGACTGAATTGGGCGCTTGATTCACCGGAAAACTCACTGCAACCTGGTTTTGCGTAATGACCCCTGCCGAATAATTGTGGTTGATTAGATGCAAGACGGTCTGGCCGTTAGGCAATGTCGTCAACTGGGCCGCAACGTTTGCCGCGGAAACACTGGGTTTGCCAGCTGCGTTCACTTGGCCCTTAAACAGGCTTGCGTGGGACTCATAAAACCCCCGAAGCTGCTGAAAGAAGCCGAGCATGCCAAGCGTGGTTGCCGTGTTCGTGTCGGTGGTCGTGGCTAGCGGTACGGCTAACATCATTCCCAACGAATAAGCTTCCGCCGAGAATATTTTTACATAATCTTGCCGTTCCGACACGGGTAAGGCGTAATAGCGGTTGATGCTGTCCGTCGGCCAATCCAAGAACATTAAAAGTGGAACTGCCGTGCCGCCGCCAGCTTCAATGAGCCGCTGCGACCTAGCTTTGAGGCCCGATAGCACACTTAGAAACGAAACCGTGCCGTCATAGTGGCCATTGACGACGGGCACGTAATTAAAGCCTTCGGGGCCAGGGCCATCTTGGTTCCAATCGTAAAGCCCGACGGTCTGGAAATCTACGAAGGGGAATATGCCGTTTGCGGTAATCAATATTTCCTTATTGTACGTTTGCCGCGCATATGTTCGAACCTGCACCACGATATCTTGCCAATAAACTAGCGGGTCAACCGTGTCTACGAACGTGTTGTTAGCTGGATCGGGGCGGTTTTGCACCGCGGTTCCCCATTCTCCGGCGAGTGGGTTGAGTGAACCGAGCGGCGCGCTCTGAGCATTGTGGCGTGCCAAGTAACCGCGGTAATCGAAGCTGGCACCTGGGTCCGCAGCATTGCAATTCAATGCATCCTCGGGTGCCAAGTCAAAGGTATCGAGTGTCGAAGGGTCGTTCATGTACTTGGCGCATAAGTACCGGCCGAAGTCGGCGACGTCGTAATCGTCGAAGCCTTCATCGCCATCGTAGTTGGCGCCGATGTAACTGCTGTTGACTTCGTCGAAAAAGAGGCCATCCACTCCGCCGTCGATTTGAATCTTGGCAATGTCAATCAAGCGTTGGCGAAAGCCCGGGCTAGCCAGGGAACCTCGGTAGGCGCCCGTCGCGACTTCGGGGTGCGGAACCGGGTTGTCTTGCGCGTCGCGCCCTACTTCGTCGGTAAAGTCGGCAGCGCCCATTTCGTCTTGAAAAATGACGGATGCGGTCAAACCGCCAATGAACGTAATGCCAGCGGCCTGGCAATTCTTCGTGTAGGCAAAGTTGTAATCGCCGGGTTGCGTGCCGTAAATATCCCATTGAGACCATGCCCGCGGCACGACATCCGGCAGCAAATCCAACACCTGCGGGTCAGAACTCGAAGTGCCCACCTGGCTAAACGCCGCGAAGGTCAGTTTCGAAACGTCGGCTTTGCCGAGCGCGCGCGCATCGAGCGCGGGAGGGAAAACACTAGAAACGCCCGAGTCGCCGGCTGCGTCCGTTTCAGTGCCGCTGGACGCAGCAGCATCCTTTCGATTGCCGCCCGGTGCGGCAGCATCCAAAGTGGGCGCGATGTTCGTTGCGCTGGTGCGGTTTGAACTGCTGCAAGCAATTGCCAGGGCGCAGCCAACCAATATGACGATGCGAGGGTTTACCATGTTCGCTCAGCCTTCAATTCTGGCACAGGCCGCCAGTAATGCCTGGGCGCAACGAACCGGTCCCTCGATTCACGGGAAAACAAAGCCGTATAACCCATGCGCGGTCCGAAACTATTGGCTGGCAAGCGTTTTGGTCGTGTGACGCCGAACAGTCCAGGGCACCTTGGCCGATGGAATGCCTTCTTCTAGGCAGGAAATCGCCGTTCTGGCGCTCGGATTGCCATCCCCCCGACTATGAGTCGGGCTAGACTTCAGCTGTTTAGTTGTCCTTTTCTCTTTGGGTGTGGCGCGCCACTTATTGGCGGCCTTGGATACCGGGGTTTTCGGCATAGTTCTCTCATCAAGGCTGCTCAAGGCCGCTCCCATTTAGCCACCGGGTGTCGGCTGAGTGAGCGACGGTGAACTTGGGCGGGTGGATTGCGGCGTGTGTTGGGCATTCGCTTATTTGACCAAGAACCCAATTCTTCGAACACCACGCAAATCATTGCACCTCGTCGAGAGGGTGCAATCGATATCGAGCGGATGCGATAATCCTTCAAAAGAAGCAGCTACTCCCCGTTGCCTATCACAACCGCGCCAGTCGTTGACCCTACCAACATTGATTCAATAGAATTAATGGACTAATTCAGCGGATAGGATGTGGACGGCTGACTCAATTGCGCCGAAGTCAATGTCACCGTACTGGTCGTTCCGTCACTATAGTGAATGGTGAAGACGAAACTGGCATTCGCGCCCAGTATGGACGTCGGAATCGAGTAATAGTTCTCGGCTTCCGTTGCCCAAGCGAGCGTACCGCTGCTCGATGAATTGCTGGCATTTTGCCAGTCGATCGAGGTAACCGCGGCGTTCGGATTGCGTACCTGCACGATGGACCAACCGGAGCTCGCTCCGTCTTTGACATACAAGCTTGGAGAACCGTCCGATACGCCTGTCTGACCAACGCATGACACCGATCGCCACGCACCTTCATAGCGACCTGCTCCGTCAACCATCACCGCACCAGACGCCGATCCGCCGAAATCGATACCGCAATCATTGTCGGGACATTCGTCCATGATGCGCACCACGACGGACTTTTCGCCTTGACTCGTCAGCAGGGTCACCTGCATGCATTGGCCGCAAATGTGGCCGCCATTCCACTCCATTGACGAGTCGATGGCCGCATAATACATGACACTGGTGCTGCCGTAGCCGCAAGCACCGTTGCTACTTGCCGAGGTGCTGTACACGGTGACGTTGCCTAGGGTGCCATACGCAGTCGTCGTTGGATTGGCCGGCGTTGCCGCATCGCAACTGCCACTGCAACTCGATGGCAACCCGGTTGGTCCAGCAGAGGCGCCGCCGGTGCTCGTGGTACCGCCAGCATTCGACGCGCCACCTGCATTGGACGAGCCGCCAGAAGAACTGCCCGACGAATAGCCGCCCACTGTCGAGCCTGATCCAGGCACACTCGTAGATTGCCCCGAGCAGCCAAGAACCGCCATGGAGACGATAGCCGCGCTGGCCGTGTTTAGTGAGAACACCCGTTGTGACAAGGACATAACGCAGCCAACTCTACCACGCGGTCAGGTACGAGCCCACCACTTATAGGAATGCGTTTTGCTCCGATTCGCTACAGCGTAGCGACAGAAGTGTGAGGAAAGGCAAATTCAAGACTGCCCAATTTTTCCGTCTAGCAGTAGCTAGGTGAACGACGGTGAACTGCGGCGGCGAGTTGCGGCGTGGGTTGCAGGGTGACGGCTTTTAGAATCTACACTCCGGCATTGCGGTCTGGCGAAACCGTAACTTGACGAACTTGATGCGGGAATCTTGCGCAGTCCGGGTCCGTGGTAGCCCTGGGTCGGCAGCGGTCCAGAGCAACTTAGTCTTTACTTGGGCTCCCTGAACCGCCGAGGAAATCGCTGATCACTCGGGCGGCGGTTCGCGGTCCGTCGTATTGAGCAAGTACTTGCTGATAATGCCGAGCCGCGTCCGCGAAGCGCGGCTCGTCCAGCACTTGCCGCACGGCGCGAGTCAGGTGCCCTGGCTTGAAGCGCAAGTCGCTCAACTCCACGCCAAAACCAAGATCAGTTACTCGCTGCAGATTGAATTCTTGGTCATGCATCGTGGGGACGCCTATCACGGGCACACCATGTTGCAGCGCTTGATAGATCGTGCCGTTGCCACCTTGGCAAACGACCAGAGCGCTGCGCTTCATGAGTTCACTGCCGGGAGCATAGTCACATACGTGAAAGTTCTTGGGCACCTGGGAAGGCTGCAGCAAACCTGCGGTCGTCATCAGACATTGATATTCCGTATCTGCGAATTGTTCGAGGGCGACCTGCAAGTACTTTGCATGCCCGGTGCTACCCATCGTAAAGTAAATCGTGGGGCGATTGCGGTCCAATTGACCGAGCCATTCTGGCGCGGCAACGTCTGGTTCCCAAATGATCGGGCCAACGTAGTGGAAATTGGCGGGCAGATTCTGCGTGGGTCCGTATTCTGGAATATCCGTGAGCAGATTTAGATCACCGCTGAACATGTCCCACACGTTTCCGACTCCAGCCAAGCCCACCTGTTGACGGTATTGGTTGTGTGCCGCGACATCCCTGCGCAAAATTGCGGACTTGACCCATGGACTGAACTTGGTTGCAACGGTCTTACCAAGTAGGCGCGTGATGAACAGGTGCTCGGGTGCTCGATACAGGATTGAGTAGTAGTTCGTCCAGGATGCGTTCAAAATGGCTGCAAACGGCAGTCGAGAGAGTTCGCAAGAAGTGTGCAGAGAATGCCGGAAGTCACCGAGTACCAGGTCTGGCTGAACTTCGTCGAACATGGACCGATCAGCCTCCACTGTCAGCCGAACGTGCTTGAGTGTGTACCAGTCTGCGCGACCAATCCGCGAACGCGATAAGATATGCTCCAGTGGGACCGTGAAGATTGGTCGAACAACGAAACCGGCATCGCTTGCCAGTCGTGCATAGCTGCCCGATGCGGCAAAACTCACATCATGGCCTGCAACCCTCAACTGCTTTGCTATTTCGAGCGGGCGGGAAACATGACTCAGAAAGCCGCCGTCACCTACAACCAGAATTCGGCTCATCAGGACCGCCGCATAGCGCGAACGCGCCTCGCCGTCACGTGGTCTCGTGCTAGGTTCGGTGAGGTTCCGTCAGGCGACTCTGCGGCAAAAACAGGGTCTTCCGCGTATACAAGTCAACTGTGGGGTGCTGTGTCCAAGGCTGCTCCGATTTACCAGCGGGGCAACGGCTGAATGAGCGATGGTAACTTGAGCGGACAAGCCGGGGCAAGCTGGCAAGTCGATGGGCTTGAATGGCATCTAGACCCAGCCAATTGACCTGCGTGTCACGGCCACTCTGGATCAAGAGATCGATTCCTCGACTACCCAGCAATTCACAGCACCTCATCGAGAGGGTGTGATTTGCCTCGTCGAGGGGGCATCGGAGGGTGATAGGGGTGCTACGGTGTTCAATGAACCATCATTATCGCCCAGCAAGATTCGCTTGCGCCCAATCTGCGATTAAATTCGATTGATTACGGCCTGCGCCGTTCTCCGCGGACGCTGCAGGGCCCATATCAGATCACACGACCATATGGATCGACGGGAACCGGGACCGCGGAAACTATTGCCAACTTTCACATTCGCTGGCTAGGGAAAATCGAATTGTCGTTGGGAAGCAAGCCAATTTCAAATTTTGTAGATCGGTTCAAATTTCTCTGGGAAGCAATAATTCCAGGGGACCATGTCACATTCCCGAATCGTCAAACTGGATATGTCCAGGTCAGAAGTCAGCTAGGGGTTGCCAGTGGCCCAAACGAACACGGGAGTCGCAGACGTTGCGGCGTGACGTCTGGTCAAGGTCGATCGTGATCGCGCCCGAGGCGTAGCAAGTCGTGGTCAAACATAGACCGAACGGTCACCGTGACTGATTTCTGCTTTGATTTCAAGCTTGTCGAATTATCGCTCCGAAAAGTGCGGAAGGTCTTGACGCTCAGCAGGGCAGTGCCGCACGACAGGGTGCTCCATCGAAGATTGAAGCCGCCAAGACCCGGATCCCTGAGTACTTTCACTTGTAGGCGACGGCATTGAGCAAACCGAGGAGACTCTCCGGGTTATCGAGTTCAACGAAGGTAATGATCGGGTTGCGGTCCGCGACGGCGCCCGCGATGATGATCGGCCTTGGAAGCGCAAGCGTCTTGGGACCCACCGGAGGCTCGGCGGCGCTGACGGCGGCGGGCGAATCCCATTCCGAGTCGATGAGGGACGTTTGTGGCGACCGCGCGACGGTGGCTGGGGGATCCCAGCCATCGGCTTTATTGGCCTGCGGCTCGCCGGGCTTCAGCTCGACAATCGACGATTGCAGCGGGCGTGGCACCGATGCGCTGGCGGCGCCTGCGCTCTCGTGATCCCAGTCGGCCAACGGAGAATCCCACTCATCGACTTCCGTTGCTTCGAGCTCTTCCCACGTCAGATCGACGATCGACGATTGCAGCGGACGCGGGACCGACGCATCTTCATTGGCGGCACTAACACCTTCGAAATCCCACTCGGCGTCGATGAGCGTCGTGTGCGGCTGACGCGCGAGAGCTTGTTGGGATCTGACAAGTGCGCGGCACGTTCATCGTCCGCTTGATCCCACTCGGCGTCGATGAGCGACGTGCGTGGTGGAGACGCGCCGATTCGACGGGCCCCGGATTGGGACGTGGACGCCGCCGTAGGCTGCAGATCCCAGGCTTCATCGATGAGCGTCGTGTGCACCGGGCGCTGGGCTCCATTGGACGCGGTGACGGGGCATGCACTACTGCTTCGAAGGTTCGAGGAGGTTGGGGCGGCGACCACGAAGTTCGTTGCGGACGCAACTCGGTGCGAATGATTCGTCATAAATTCCTCATGGAGTTCGTATCTTGGAGGAGCGAAACGGCTCAAAAATAATGCCGACCTCACTACTCGACCTCTCACAGTGGCGCAACATGGGTGCCGGTGGCTCATCACGGCAAAGACGGCCGACCGGTATCGGGGCTTCGAACACCAATTTCGAGCCTGCTCGTGAACTCATTGCTGTGTGATGACCCGAAATCCGGACTTTGCACACTGTCATTACCGAGAACTCGTCTGCAGGGAAATTCATGCTGCTTCCGACGTTGGTGCATGACTCGGATTCCGGCTATTCGGGTCCATTTTCAGTTTTAGGATCATTCCACCCGATGGCTTTCGGGCATTCCCAGTGCGGCCATCCTGTTCAAGATTCTGCGTCCAACTCTTGCTTCTACCCTCTGTCCTTGTAGCGTTCGACTTCGCATCATCGGACCGATGATGGACTTGTAGCGGTACATTGTATTCTCAACTATGCTGCGCCGGCTGTATCCAGACTTGGTGTGCCACTGTCGCCTGCCCAGTCTGGCTCGTGATCGAATGTTTCGGTTTCGCTCCCTGGCTGTCGGTGTTGAGGGTCTCACCCGGGCGTTCTTCTTCGGCGGGATGAGCACCCTCGGCGAACGATTGGCAGTGTGATTCTCAATGGCCTTGTAGACGCCTCTGTTGTCGTACGCACCGTCGGCGCAAACCGACGCCAAGCGGCCTTTCGATCTCCTTGATCAGTGCGGGCACGCGAGAAGCGTCAGTCGCTCTCTTGCTGGTTAGGTCAGACGCGATGATCTCGCCGGTGAGGGCATTGACCGCGATATGCAGCTTGCGCCAATCCCTGTCTTTTGGCGGTTTTCGTAGGTTGCCCACATGAATCGAAAGGCCAGTGCTGTCGACCAAAATGTGCACGGGTCTGTTGCCAGCAGGCGCACAGATGGGGAGCTTGCCGAGCTTCCTGGCTCGTCTCGAGATCGTAGTGTGGTCGGGGACTTGTCCGTCTAGAACGAGCAACGAAAACAGGGATCGGAGAAAGCCCTCTGTCTGACGTAATCGAAGGTGGAACACCCTGCCCGCCGGGCTTTCGCCGTCCGTGTCTTGGTGGCCCCCATCCCTTCAACTCGTCCTCAGAAATCCACACCGTCAGGCTGCCACGTTGTTGTAGACCTGCTTCGTACTCGGGCCAGTTGGTGACCTTGTACGAACCCTTGACGTATTTGGCTTGGCTGCGCTTGAAGGCGGTCATGAGCAACTCCAGAATCCAAGAATATACTCAGACTGCACTTCGAGCACAGGAGCCGTACACCAATCTAGGCAGGTGCGCCACGAAAAGCTTTGATCATATCGAGCACAAACACTCAAGAAAAAAGATCTTCACACACCTAAGTGATCGAAATGATCCAACAATTACCCGGGACAGCCCCTAGTGATGTTGCTGATACGGTTGCAGCATCAAAGCGTGATTGGGCTCGTTCCTGAGTTGAAAACGGAAGGAGCGAGCATGGCTAGCCCAACGGACAGCTATGGCTATCCGCTTGGAATTAAGATCACGTTCTGTTCCCAAACGAAGCAGCGATCCGACGCGCACGACCGCCCATCAGGATTGTTGTCGGTGAGTGTCGTGCTGAGCGTCCAGTTCGTCCCGTCGGCAGATCCCTGAACCGCACCGTCCGTCGTAACTGCAAGGAATTGCCCCCCCACATAAAGGTCCGGCGAGAGCTGCCCGAGCGGCACGACTTGCCACTGCCGTCCGTCCGTCGAAGCGAAGTGGTATCCTGAACTCGAGCTGCCGGCAAAGAACTTCTGTTGAGCAAAAAAGATGTGGTCAATGGCTACGATCCCCGGTTGCGGAAATGTTGAGCCCGGCGGCGTTACACCTGGGCACGTTGCAGCAGAATCACACATTATGTTGACCTGCTCCCAAGTCTGTCCTTCGGAAGAGACCCAGAAAGCGAGGTTGCCAGCCGCTACGTAAACACCATTTCCAAAGGCCAAGCCGTTGATCGAGCCGTCTTGCAATTTTTGAATGCTCCAAGCCAGGCCATCAAGTGATGTCGCCACATACCCAAGGATGCCCCCAGTGAACCAGCGTTCCCCGGCAAATGCAGCAAATGACAACCCAGACCCACCCACTGACAGAGGCGTCCAGCCAACGCCATCCGATGAGACACTTAAGAGGCTATTGATGCCAGCGTAGCCAACAACCACGTACCGCTCTCCACCAAAAGCGATGGCCTGAAAGTATTTATTGCCTTGGCTGGCGTCTTGATTCGGTTCGAAGTTCTCGCTCGACCAATTCAGACCGTCGATAGAGGAGGCCACCCGGTGGGTGACCGTTCCGACCATCTTGCCGCTGCTGTTGTCGTAGCGCACCAGGGCCATGTAACTTTGAGCAGCATGTGTGACTGCGATCACGGATTCGAGCGGCCCCGTCGGCACGGATAAGCGGATCCAAGGCTGCGCAAAATCATTGGTGTTGAGCTCCCAAGCAGTGGGGGTAGATCCGCTATCGCTGCTCGCGCTGTTAGGAGGGGATACATAGCCGAGGTCAGTGGCACCACCGGCCACGCACCCTGCGACGGTCACAAGACTGAGTAGGCTAACAGTTATCCAAAAGTCCATAGGCACCCTCGTTTGGTTCCACCAACATACCACTGCGGGGGGGACAACGCTCGCGAGCGCGTAGAACAACTTGATATTGTGCACATCATCATCCACCGCGCTCCTGACTCACCTAGCAAGCCACCGCCTATGGCGGTGTGACTCGAAGGGGCTCTGCCGTCCCGTCGTGCAAATCCGCGGCATTTAGTAGGGGAGGGCAGAAATGAGCGACGGTTCCCTTCGCGTGGACCTAGCCGTCCACACGAAAGGAGACCGTCATGCGAGAGTGGCAAAGCCTATCGCACGCCCGATGGTACTGCAGGTACCATGTAGTGTTCGTACCAAAATACAGAAAGCAAGCAATATTCGGGCAGCTGCGAAAGGAGATTGGTCCGATGTTGAGAGAACTGTGCGTTCAGCACGACATAGAGCTGGTCGAAGGACATACCCTGCCAGACCACGTTCATCTGTTACTGAGCATTGCGCCGAAATTCAGTGTGGCCAACACAATAGGTTTCGTGAAAGGCAAGTCGGCGATTCAGATTCACCGAAAGTTTCTCGGTCACCAACGCAACTTCACGGGATTTCACTTCTGGGCCCGCGGTTACTGCGTCAGTACGGAAGGCATAGACGAACAGACAATGAAGGCATACATTCGCGAACAGGAGGAGGAAGAAAAACGGCAAGAACTTCTTCCGTTTGGGGGACTTCAGTCCCCTTCGTCACGCAAGAAGGGCGCGTAGCGTCCTTCATTCCAATTGGATTGGCCCCCCTCGGGGGGCCTTCCTCAAACTACCCGCTCTGCGGGTAGTACCTGATGTGTGCCCAGCATGGGCGTGGCCAGGAGGTGCAAGTCCTCCGGGGAACCTGGTCGCAGGGACCCCGAGTAAGTCGCAAGGTGAAATAATACCGACCGCGAGGTCGGCACTGAAAGAAGCGAGGAGCAGAAGCTGTGAGTTGACGAACAGAAACCGGATATGAGGCGCTGCAAGCCAGGGCAAGCGGACGTATGACCGCGAAGCTCTCGCGACCAAAGGCGAGCGGTGTAAATCCGGCGATTGTGCAGCGAAGGTCACGACCCTTACCTGGGGAGATCTCGCCTTATGCCTGAAAGGGCGACGCTGGTGAGGCGGAGCGAGAAGTCAGCCGAGGCCGTATTAGCAACGTGGAAGCTGGGCAGGGCGTACCCCGTAATCCCGGAAGTCTTTAGCGTTGTGAAGGGCCGAACGAAAAGGAGAGCGAGTCAGCCGTGAATCTCGAAGACACCAGGCACCAGAAGACCAGGCAACTGGAGCTCCCGTGGGCAAGTAGCGGTGAAGCCGCGAGATATCCGCGAAGCGGTGAAGTGTTGACGGCGGTCAACGGAAACGAGCGCTCAGGAAACGACGACCTCATGCAAGAGGTGGTCGAGCATCGCAATCTGCAACAGGCAGTCAAACGCGTGAAGCGGAACAAGGGCAGTCCCGGAATTGATGGGATGGCAGTGCACGAGTTGCCAAAGTATCTGGCAGAACACCAAGAGGAACTGCGAGCACAACTACTCGCGGGTACCTACAAGCCCAAGCCAGTGAAACGGCAGCAGATACCGAAAAGCGGAGGCGGCTATAGAGAACTCGGTATTCCTTGCGTTTTGGATCGGCTCGTGCAGCAGGCCATTTTGCAGGTACTTCAACCGCGATTCGACCCAACGTTTTCCGAACACAGCTACGGTTTCCGACCTGGACGTCGAGCGCACGATGCCGTGTGCGCGGCACAGAGATACATCCAGCAAGGGTACCGATGGGTGGCAGACGTTGACCTCGCTCGATTTTTCGACCGAGTCAATCACGACGTCTTGATGGGAAGGTTGGCGAGAAGAATAGGCGACAAGTGTCTGCTGGGACTCATTCGTAGATACCTCGACGCTGGCATCATGGCCAACGGGGTAGTGATGGAACGGCAAGAGGGCGTCCCGCAAGGCTCGCCGCTTTCGCCGTTACTTGCGAATGTGCTTCTGGACGAAGTTGACAAGGAGCTAGAGAAAAGAGGCTTGGTCTTTTGTCGATATGCCGACGATATGAACGCGTACGCAAAGTCCAAGCGGGCGGCGCAAGATGCCATGCAAACGTTGCGGGGCCTCTTCGCCAAACTCCGACTCCAAGTCAATGAATCCAAGAGCGCGGCGGCACGTCCGGAAGAGCGCAAGTTCCTGGGGTATAGCTTCTATAACCAGGCAGGAGCGGTCAAACGGCGCGTGGCACCCAAGGCCCTGCAAACGATGAAGGACCGAGTCCGGGAAATCACCGGGCGCAATCGAGGGCGAAGCATGACGAGCGTGGCCAAGGAACTGCGTGCGTATCTCGTTGGGTGGAAGAACTACTTTCACCTAGCCGATACGCCCGGTATTTTCCGTGGCCTCGACACGTGGATTCGCCATCGACTGAGAGCCATCCAGCTCAAACAGTGGAGACGTGGGAGTACGGTGTATCGCGAACTATGCGCACGGGGAGTACCCGAGCGCGTAGCGTTATCCGCCGCGGCTCACGCGAAACGCTGGTGGAGCGTATCGGCTCATAAAGCCCTTCACATCGCGCTGCCGAACGCCTACTTCGACCAACTGGGATTACCGCGGCTTGCGAGCTAACCTCAACTTTTCGAACCGCCGGATGCGGACCCGCACGTCCGGTGGTGTGGGAGGGGCCTGGCGGGGTAAATCCCGCCACCCCTATCCCGATTTCAATTACGGACCGCTCATTGCATCCAATTCGAAGCCACCCAGGCCTTCGAGGTCCTTCGCTTCTTGCCGGGCAAGTGCCGCATAGTGTGAGGGGCGCAGTTTACGATAATGTCGTAATTCTACGACCAGGATCAGGCAAAATGTATTGGAAGGACCAACCTACTGAGAATGAACTTTGCTGGCGGTGGCACTTGACAGAAACGAATGAATTCGGGCAACGTCAATGTGTCAACTTTTACTACCTCGGCGGGAGGTTCTCATGCGACAATTTACGATGGTATTTTCTTGTTTTCTTTTGGTTTCACTAGCCGTGGCGGCCGCTTGTAGCAGCAGTTCGCAAGGGCAGGCGGCCCCGGTGTCGCTAAGTGACGCACCAGCCAGTGCGATAAATGCGTACTGCAGCGGTTACGGTAGCTGTTGCGCGTCAAAAGGCTTCGTCTTCAATGACGCGGCTTGCCACACCAATCTCGGGCAACAGTTAGCTACGGCACAAATTTGTCCAGCTCCGAGGATATACGACCCGCAAGCCGCTGGGGAATGCTTCGCGGAACTCCAGGCCACTTTGTCATCTTGTTCGAACGGCCCGAGTGCAACGTCCTCGTGCAATCAAATGTGCAACGGAACAGTGCCCGTAGGCTCTCCTTGCACAAGCACCAGGGATTGCGCCCAGCCCGCTAGTGGCACAGTTTCGTGCACGCCGTCGGGTACAACTGGGACTACAGTTTGCGCGGTCCAGTCGCACGGCAAGGTTGGCGATGGGTGTGGCACGACTTGCACAGAATCTGCGGACGGCAATAGCCTTACCTGTAGTGCCATAGTCGCCTCCTCTGGGGGACCCACTCCATCCGGGACCGCGACTTGCTACACCAATGATGGCCTCTACTGCGCGAGCGACTATATTTGTAACTCGATAGCAGCTGTCGGTGGTGCATGCACGGATTACCAGGGCTGTGTGACCGGCGCGTACTGCAATCTCACAACATCCATGTGCGTCGCACAAGTCGCAGCCGGAGCTCCCTGCCCGACGGGCATGGAATGCGATGCTAGTTCATACTGTTCGACCACACAGATTTGCGTTAGCAAGAAGGCGGTGGGGGAATCCTGCGCAAGCAATGTTGAGTGTGTTGCATACTGCGATACCACAACGAATCTATGCGTAGCGGACAATTCCACCGGACTTGACGTGACTGCTGCTAGCTGTGCAAATCCGACCGGAAACTGAGCCTCACCTTCGGTGCCCTTAGCTTCCGTGGAATACGCCAACATCAGACCATGAAACCGATTTCTCGAACACTGCGCAAATCACGGCACCTCGTCGAGAGGGTGTAATTTGCCTCGTCGAGCGAGCATCGGTAGGCGGCGAGGGCACCTGCGATCCATTTCATTTGAGCTCCGCCATTTGGGGAGTATCTGTTCGCTCTGGCGTTGAGGCTGGCCTCAGCGAGTGGTATTTTGTCAAGTACTTATCTGGATTTACGAGTTCCGCGCCGTAACCGACTGTCGGCGTACAGCGGGACGAGAATTCGCTAATCTGGTGTAAGGTCTTCACCACGGATTCGTTATTTGCCGGAGGTTATCAAGCGTGCGCATTCAACGTGGGTCATACAGTAGCCGCCTCTATTATGCTTTTGCCTTGTTCATCTCGATGATGTGCGCGGGATGCGGCGCATCCATGAGGTCTGAACCTGCCAGCGCTACGGCCCCGAGCTACCCCCAATCAGAGGGAAAAGATCAAGCCGCACCGAGCGAACTTGCAGAAAGCGAAGCAGCCCCCCCAGCACCAACTACAAAATCAGAGTCTCTTGTTGCGGGTCTGGCCTCGACCTCTACTGCCCTTACGCACCTTGCGCCGGCGTCAGGTCGTCTTGCCGACAATAAGTCGATTCCCTCGAATTCGGCTAGCAGTGACGAGGCAAGGCCATCCGCAAGGCACAGGGCCACTTCCATCGCCGGAAAAGAGGCATTTGCTGAAAAATCCGAATCAGAAGTAACCGCTGAAGCCGTGCGTGCACCATTACTCATCTATCGCGCTGACATCATATTGGCCGTGTTCGAAGTAAATAAGGGATTAGACGTCGTTGAAAAAATTGCAAGAGACGCCAAAGGCTACCTCGTGTCGCGCCGTGACGACTCGGTTACGGTTCGCGTGCCCGCCACCGGATTCGACGGAAGCCTTCAGGCCGTACTCAAGCTGGGAGACGTGCTGCAGCGTAACCTACAAGTGGACGATGTAACTGCCGAAATGAATGACCTTACCACTCGGCTTAAGAATGCCGAAGCAATGCGTGCGCGTTTCGAGCAATTGCTGAGTTCGGCTAAGACGACCGAAGAAGCGCTCAAAGTGGAGGAACAATTGGGTCGCATTACGGGAGAAATCGAAAGTATCAAGGGTAAATTGCGCCTGATGAGTGAACTCGTCGCTTTCTCAACCATCACGGTTTCATTTCGTCCAGTGGTATCCGACAAGGTCAACTCAAAATTCAAATTGCCATTTACATGGCTCAATGACTTAGGTCTATCGAAGTTGCTCAGTTTATAAGAGGCCTAAGATGGCGAAACCAGTGCAAATTGAATCGATTGTTCTGACAATATGCCTATGTCTAGTCGCTTGTGCCCGCCCGTTTGTGGCAACAACGCCAGCGGGATTTCTCGAACTCGATCATCAAAGCGATGCCGGGTTTGACTACCGAGCGACGCACCCTGATGGGCTGGTTACTTCTGTTCGAGTTATTTCAAATCGGCCTCAAGGAACACTCGAGTTTTGGTCGCGTGCGATCGAAACTCAATTGCGAGAAAACCACGGGTACTCGCTTCTGGCAAAGCGCTCACTTTTGAGCCGTGATGGCACGGCGGGCGAGCAAATGCGATTTGGCCATGACGAAGGACAAAAGCCACATCTTTACACGCTTACCGTGTTCGCAGACCAAGAAGACATCTTTATTCTGGAACAAGGCGGCGACAAGGACCTTGTGGAGCGTCACGCAAGCGAGCTTGATGCAGCCGTATCGAGCTTCTCAACTCGGTCGGGGTTGGCACGATTCTTCAGTTATAGGGGCCGTGCAGCGGATTGAGTTTATGGCACGTCGGCACACAAATGGTTTGAGTGGAGTTTTGGGCTCGCGGCGACTTTCAGTGATGCAGATCCTCCCACGATTTCACGAACACCTCGCAATTCACGGCACCTCGTCGAGAGGGTGCGATCTGCCCCATCCAGCGAGCGTCGGTGATTGACCGGCAGCTGACAGCTCGGCAGGACCGTATCAGACTGTCGGCACGACAGGTTCTTAGAACTGACCCAACGCTTCTCTGGAACCTTGGGTGATATCACCCGAGGTTGTTGCTCCGTCGCATGATAGCCGTGGCAGGTTTCTTAGCCGCCTCGGAGGCCTTCAATTGGGCTCTACTGACTCTGCTGCATGGTTATCTGATTTGCGATGATGAATGAATTCGAACCAATGGAGATACACCAGCCGTCCAGGGGCGAAGGATTGCCCACCGCGGGCAGGAAGCAGCAATTCGTGTTCGCGGGGGTCTGGTTCGTGCACGGATACCAGACCGTTACATCATAGTTGTATGCTGTATTCGAGCTTACTACCGTCGTCGTGCAGCCCGCGGGTGTCGACGCTTGTGAAGCGCAGTCGAAGACGGCTGCGTCGTCGATGTTCTTACCAAAGCACGGAGTTCCAGCGAAGACACCGTTTGCCGACACAAAGCATCCATAACCGTTGATCCAGGCGGGAAGTAGGTACTCGGACCTTGGGAAGGGCGGGGGATTTTCGAGCTGCAAAGCCTGCGGATTGGGGGCTCCGACCTGCGCGAAATAGGAACCGTTGGCAATGGGACTCGCGCAATAGAGATAGTCTCCGCTCGAGAAGCAGGCGGATGGGTACGTTGAGTCGGGGTAATTTGTGGTCGTCTCCCAGGGCCCTATGCCATCAGCCGAGACACTTGCGAAGAACACTGGAATCGAAAGATAGTAAATGTAAGAGCCTGCAGTCGCATAATCTGCAAAGCCTGCTGTCGGAAGCTCGCTCGTAGCTTTCCAAGTGCCGATCCCGCTCGCAGTAAGAGGCGCGAAGTAGGAAGGGCTATAACAATCGCTCACCGGACCATCGGGAGGGCAATTCCCTCCGCCGAAACAGTAAGCGTAACCGCCGATGGCGGAGCATCCGGCTGTGCCCGTCGGCGGTGCGACGGTCGCAGTCCACGTTCCGACGCCGCTCGATGAAATGGGGGCATAGTAGGCGTCGAGTGTGGGGCTGTCGGAATTTCGGGAGATGCAGTAGATGTATCCGGAATCGGTCATGCACTGCGGAACGCCTGTGACATGTGGGAAGGGGGTTGACGCGGTCCAGGTGCCGATGCCCGGCGACAGCAGTGGAGCATAGTACACGTCCGCAATGGGACTGGTCGCGCCGCCATCTGCCCCGGCGACGTAACCCCCGACACAGTAGACGTAGTTGGAGCTCACGACGCAGCTTTCTTCCTCAACAGGCACTGGATAGTCGGCGGAAGGCAACCACGGCCCGAGTCCGGCCGAAGATAGCTGGCTGTAATAGGTGGATGTGGTCGCCCCTCCGACGCAATAGACGTACCCCGAGCCAGCGACACAGGTCTGCTGGGCGCAATAGAGGTCGGGTGACGTACCGGTACAATTGTTTGCCGCAAGGGGATAGTCCGCTGTCAAGTTCCACGGACCAAGCGCACCGCTAGAGCTGGCGGTCGTCGTCGCGCCGGCATCGCCAGACTCAGTTGAGCCACCCGAGCCGCCGCCACCCGTCGTCATCGTGCCGGCACCGCCAGACCCAGTCGTGCCACCGGAGCCGCCGCCATTCGAAGACGGAGCACAGGCGACAATCAAATAGGCGAGTCCTGAAGCAAGAAAGCCGCGAAGAACGAGTTGAATGCATGTCAGATTTAACGGCCGACCCTGCGTGGGCCAGTCGAGGAAACCTGGTCGAGACCATAGACGACCTCCTAGGACAAGGACCCGGGTATTCTACCCCAGATAATGGGGCGAGACCGGACAGACTTACCGGAGATCGAAACGCGGCGTTGAACGAAGCCGCGTTTCGACCTTCCCCTATTTGTCAAGGAAGTCCAGCAATTCCACCAGCTTGTGGATTGACTCGACCTGACCGAAACGTCGCTCTTTGGAATGATCGCATCGACCGTTGCCACCAAAGTGGAGTCAGCAAGTGTCATGGACCCAACATATTAGCCGGCAATCGGCACAGGTCGGAGCTCGTCATCAGGTCCCCGCGTGATACGACACGACCAATCCATGCGGCACGCGGCTGCCTGCTCAGCATCACGCCAGGGCCGAGCTAAACTGTACAAGTGCGGTAGGTCGTCACCAATGACTTCCGCAATCTCGTCTTCGTCGAGCACGGAGTTGGGTGAAACGAGTAGCGCCTCGGCCACTCGCTCTGCGGCAGCCCAAATTCCTGGTGTTCGCAACAGCACTTCCGTCGTGGCCCAAGCCTTGCGCAATGCTCGTCCACCCCTGTGGAGCATCCCGGTTGGAGCACCAAGATGCGCTCTGCCACCAAGTATACCTTGTCCCGGTCGGTGTGCTGTAGATATCCGGGCCAGAGCTTCTCTGTTGGAATCGGTTTGCCGTCGGACCAATTGCTATACTCGTCGAAGCGGCGCTGATTGAATGCCTCGCCGCGGCAGATCGCCTCGCCCACGAGTCCCTTCCAAATACACAAGCAGCCAGCTGTGTGCTCGAAATCTCCATGAAAGGAACGCAATGTGGACTGATGCGCTTCACCTCATGATTGCGCTACGAAATTCTCCGATCTTGAGCAGGTACCTCGCGCATCGACAGAGCGACTGCAAACACAGTTCAAGTCTTGATGGAAACCTTGCGGCGGGACTTCTCGGAACTTCTGTCAATCCCGGGGGTTGTCATGTGGCTGAGCAGACCCAACAGCTTGGGCGCCTTTCGGAGGGCACGGCCCAACCCAGGAAAATCGTGCGCATCAACGATCAGGGGCGATCGTTGGAATCGGCCCTCGTGATCGTAGTGGCAGAATCGGACCTCCAACGTCCCCTTCGCCTGCCCTTCCGTGAAGCGAAGAAGTTGGATTGTCGGCATGTGATACTTGGCTTCGATCTGCACTTATTCTTCGACAAACCCGCTTCCCCACGGAAGCTTGAAGGTCTTCTGCTGCGGGTTCTTTTTAGCCATGAAGTGTCCTATTACGCTAGGTAGCGGACGGGCGCAACAAGTACACGCCGGCTTAGCTGACGTAGCGGCTACAGGCAGGCAGCCATCGGCTCATCCGTCTGCAGCATGTCTAGCCCCGCAGTTCACCGACTGAATGCCGCCTTGAACAACCCTTCATTGTGGATCACAAGAACGGTGGCATAATAGCGAACGCCATGAAGGTACTAGTCGTCGAAGACAACAGGAAATTGGCGCGCTTCCTACCGCGCGCGCTTCACGAAGAAGGCTGTATCGTTGACATAATCGAAGACGGTAGGATCGAGAACTGGTGCGGTTATGATACGCGATTGGCCTTCGTGACACAAAAGCTGGGCAACTCGGCCGAGGCCCTTGGACTCTTCGAACGCGCCGCACGAATGAGCGCCGCCTAGCGGCTTCACGGGTCCCGGTCTGCTGGTCACCCACAACTTGAAATCAGGCTAGATCTAGCAAAATCCCATTGTGAGTTTCAAGACGGTTGACAGGGCGCAAAACTTTGGTCCGAATGGCGTCCGCTCGGGTCGCTTTTGGTCCAAAGTCGTGCGTTTTGGTGGACCGTGGCCCGAGCAGAAGACGCATCGGTCCGCTTCCGTTGCGTCGCATGTTTGAAAACATCTCACGTGGGATAGCAGTGATGTTCAACATTAGAACCCTCAACAAAATCTCTCCTAAAGGCCTACAGCTCTTTGGCGCTAACTACTCGTGCTCCGACGCTATCGAAAAGCCTGATGCGATTTTAGTGCGCTCTGCGCAGGTCGATACGGACAACTTCGAGGGTCTGCTCGCCGTGGCTCGCGCTGGCGCTGGGGTCAACAACATCACGGTCAACAAGGCCAGCGCCAAGGGTGTCTGCGTATTCAACACGCCGGGCGCCAATGCGAATGCCGTCGCTGAACTCGGTTTCATTGGCCTCGGTCTTGCCTTGCGCAACGTGAACAAGGCACTCGCATGGATCAATACCCTGCGCGATGTGACCGATCCGAAGGACATGGACGGGAAGGTTGAAAAGGGCAAGTCGCAGTTCGCAGGCGCTGAGTTCCGAGGCAAAACCTTGGGCGTCATTGGTCTAGGTAAGATCGGCGTGTTGACCGCCAATGCGGCGCTCGGTCTCGGGATGATGGTGATTGCTTACGATCCATTCCCCAGCCCATCGAACATGCATCGCCTCCACAATAGTGTGAAGGTCACGTCCGAACTCCCCGAAGTGATCGGTGACGCCGACTTTCTCACGGTTCACGTGCCACTCACCGACAAAACTCGCGGTCTGGTCAACACTCAGACCCTGGCGAGCTTCAATGGATCCGTTCTCTTGAATTTCTCCCGCGGTCCTGTGGTGGACCAAGCCTCGGTCATCGAACTGCTGAAAGAGGGCAAGCTGAAGTCCTACGTCAATGACTTCCCAACCCCCGCGATGCTCAATGTCCCCGGCGTGATTTGCTTGCCACATCTCGGGGCCAGCACCGAGGAAGCCGAAGAGACCTGCGCTACGATGGCAGTAGACCAGACGAAGGACTATCTCGAGTTTGGCATCGTCAAAAACTCGGTCAACCTGCCCGCAGTCGATGGGCGACCCGCCGAAAACGTGAAGGTACGCCTGTGCATCATCAATCAGGACGTTCCCAACATGATCGCGGAGATTACTCACGTCATCGGTGGGGCGGGGCTGAACATCGTGTCGTTCAAGAACGAGTCGAATGGTAAGTTCGGTTACAATTTAATTGACCTCGATGTAACCGTGCCCGACAGTCTCGTTGCCGAATTGGCGAAACTCGACAAGGTCGTTAAGGTCCGTCGATTGACGTTGTGATCAAACGTGTCCAATGTGACACAATCATGATTGGCGCCTGACATGGCGAGCATGTAACGCCTTGGCATACATGCGACAAATCATTGGCCGTCTTCGCAGTTTTCCGCGTCGCTACTACGTCAAAATACTGAAATACCACTGCGACTTTGTATGCCTAAGTGCGTTCGTTGGGGCGAGCCCCTATGTGAAGGTGCGATAGGGTTCGCTAAATTCGCGTCTCCACCCTGAACCGCGGGCTATCATTGGGCACACTGCGAACGGGATGGAAGCAACTGCCCGTTTCCAGAACACTCCTGGTCTTAAATACCTGAATGAACTCAGTCGGGGATCAGGCGGCGCTGCTCGAATCAAAATCTACCTGTACCCGCAAGGACAATCTTTCCCGACTCCGTCGTTGTGGCCAATTTCGGTGAGGCGTTGCTAACTGGAGTTGGAGTAACTCAAGAACTTGGTCGTTGTCAGAGTATTCGAGAACATCCAGACATGACGGATGTGCTGGATCCATTCGAACCCCTCACTACGAACGGCAATGCAGAGCTCTTCGAAGTATTTACCGCGGGAGCAATGCTCTGGAAGTTGTTGCTGATACGCAGTCTCTTCAACGACTATGGCAATCAGAAGTCGCTCAATCTTGTCCTGCACTCGAACGTCTTATCAGCGGAATATAACGAACGTTTGATCCTGTGTGTGCCTAAACCCATCGTTACCATCATTCGGCGCGCGACGCAGTCCAATCGTGGCCTTCGTTATCAATCACTCCAAGAGATGCTCAGTACGATTGAAGTCCTGCCCCCCGAGTTACTAGCCAGCGATACGCAGGTTCGGACATGGGTTGAGAGCATTGCGGGAGATTTCTTCTCGGGCTTGCAGCATAGTTCGGGGATCAGGAGAATTGCGCTCGGCGTGCAGTCCCCTTCACAGGCCGGCGCTGCTCCCCAGAGAATTTCACACATTGACACCCTTTTGTCTGGGTTTCGCGCTCCAGTTGCGGCTCGAGTTCCGCAATTTACCCCTAACCCAAGTGGCCACTCGCACGGAAAAACCACAGCAGCTACAACTCAACTAGACAATCGTCCCACAATCGCTGCAACGTCAGGTTCCATTGAACCCTTCGGACCCAAACGCCGCGTTCGAACAGCCTATGTTATAGGCACGTTTATGGGCCTCGGCCTATCCCTGGGTTTGTCAGTTTTAGGCACTCAGTTCAACACACGGCCTACATCGGCTGCTTCAACATTGACACCAGGACAAATATCAACCATTCCCCAGCTCGCAGCTTCGGTCGCTCGGGACGTGCCAGCACTGTCGGCCGCAGCGGAGCAAGATTCCGGCATTGCCCACCCGACAGAAGGTTCGGTAGCGAACGCGAATGCTTCTCAACAAGCCAAGCTAAGCGCGACCCAAGGAGTCAGATGCGACCACTCTTCGGTGAATCCAATCGGCCCCAAACGATCGAGCAACAGAGCTTCTAATGCGGCCGTGCCACCAAGTTCCTCCAATCGAAATCGATGGGGAATCTAGTCCTGGAATTCGCGGCCGCGTCAACCTAGCACAGCTACGACTCAACACATTCAGTGTGCAGTTGCAACGGGCTCGAAATTACTGACTTTTCGCAAGCCATTCGCCTAGCGTGAACGGTTCTGGGCGCAGATGAGTCGCATTCCAGAGACCTTGGCACCTTAGCTCGTTCCCGGCGAAAAAACGCATAAATGCTCAAGAGGCGGGGCGCGACCTCAAGTTTGAGGCTGAGCAATTGTTGGCTCGACGGGTGATCGTTGCCTTAACCAAGCTCACGTAGGTGGATTTCGGCAGTACTGAGCGCAGCTGCGCCATGCCGCTGATGCTTGTCATCGGTGGGATTGCAACCAGTCGGCGATGTGCCGCTCAGGCGTCGCGGGCAATCAGATGCCGAGCAACGATGAGCAGGTTACACGCAAATACGGATGCCGAGACAGGCGCTTTGAAAGTCACCAGTCCACTCAATCGGCATCGCGTCAGGTCAAAGCCCCGCTTGAGAAAGGAAATGATACCTTCGATGCCCGCACGGAAGTTGCGCAAGCACCGGTAGACCCAAGTGGACTTGACCATGTCGGCGATTTCAAGATGGCACTTCTTGGCAAAGGCCACGTCCTTGGTGCCAAGCTTCTTGATGTCTTCAAGGTTGGCGTGAGACACGAAACCACCATCGAAAGTTGCTTGTCGAGGCGGTTTGCCGAATATCGCACACTGTCGTTCGATCATCTTGACTGCCAACGTCAAGTCGGCCGGGTTGCCTTGGATTGAACCAAGCGTGAGCTCTTGCCATTCATCAGGGGGAGCAGCAACGGAACCCGATGCCGCCGCCGGCGCTGCCGCGGGCGGAGACGTCAGCGTAACCGCACTCGAGGAAGCCGCCGCCGCCGTTGAACGCGCCACCGCGGACGTAGCAGACGTCCGATTCGCCGGTCGTGCCGTTGCACGAATCCTCCCATTCATACACATTGCCACTTAGGTCGTAGACACCGGCGTAGCCCGAAATCGGTGATTGGCAATTTGGCATAGTTCCCACGGCGACCGCGCCACCCTTGTTGGCATTAGCGCCGTTGCAGTAACTCGCTTGGTACGTATTGCCGTAGGGGTAACCCGTGGACGAGTACGTGCCATTCGAAGTGCACGCAGCATACCACTGGCTCAGTGACGCATTCGCGTAGTCGCTGTAGCCATTGGAACCACCCCCAATCTTACCGCACAGGCGCTTGCCTACGCCCGCGCAGTAGGCATATGCGTCGCACCAGTCCACATAAACCACGGGGAAGTTCAGCGTCGATGACGTCGGGGGCCAGCTGCTGCTCGGCGTGAAGCTCGTATTCCACGAGCACACTGAAATCTGATTCGATGTGGATGGGTTTGTGTTCAGCCAGGTTTCATACTGCCCTTGTGTTACTTCCGTGCTGTCAATGCAATACCCGATGGGCAAGGCGACCATCGTTGGGCCACCGGTGCCAGGGCAGCTAGCAGTGACCCCGGAAGCTCCACCGGTTGCAGTTGTTCCGCCTGTGGCCGTAGCACCGCCCGTGGTTGTAGTTCCTCCCGTGCTTATGGTGCCACCAGTTGGCGGCGTACCTCCAGTTTGCGTGTTGCCCGTATTAGTGGTGCCACCGGTCGCTGTGTTTCCTCCCGTAGCCTTTGTTCCACCGGTCAAGATGGTGCCACCGGTTCCAACTGCTCCGCCTGTCGAACTGAACCCCGCCGTAGGTGAGCTTGTGCCCGGTGAAGAAACGCCGCCCGCCGCTCCCGTTGCCCCGCTAGAAGTAACACCACCGGAAGCTACAGTACCGCCCAACGCCGATGAGCCACCTGCGGCAGTGTTACCTCCGTTTCCGCCAACCCCGCTGTTTGAGCTAGTGCCAGATCCCGAGCAGCTGGGTAATACAGTGATCGCCAGCGCCAAAATTGTGGGAGCCATGACTTCTAGTCGGGCATGTCGCATGTTTGTTCCCTTTCGAACACAAGGTGGACGCCAACGGATCCCGTTACAGTACACGCAAGTTCGAACTTTCGCAAACGATGAAGCGAATAGAACAGGCCGTGCGCTTCGTCGTTATATTCTGGACTTCTCCCCGCTTTCTGAATCCGCTTGGCGTTTCAGGCTGCTTCGTCGAGCGCGGTTACAGACTACCCTGTGCGTGCATCTTTCGACAAGCCAGCAAGAAATCTTCAAGCTTCAAGAGTAGATCGGCCGTGAACCAAATGCATTGATGGCAACTTGGTGGCTTTAGGCGATTGCGACCTATCGGATACCCAGGCACTGGGCTGTTCGGCCCATCACTGGAACCTTCGGTGATATGACCCAAGGTTGTCAGTAACCGCTGCACTTCGACGCGTGCATGCAGCGCAGATTCTTCGTGACAAAGTTTCTCGCTCCCATAGAAAGCAGCAACATCGGACCAAGAAACCGACTCCTCGAACACCCTGCAAATCACTGCACCTCATCGAGTGGGCGCAATCCAGCCTATCGAGCGGGCGGCGGTGGATGATGGGGGCGCTACGGTATTCGATGAACCATCATTGTCGACCAGCAAGATTCGCTTGCGCCCGATCTGCGATTAGATTCGATTGATTACGGCCTGCCGCGTCCCCCGCGGACGCTGCAGGGCCGATTTTAGATCACACGACCAAATGGCTCGACGGGAGCTGGTACCGAGGAAACTACTTTCAGATTCGCTGGCTAGGGAAATTCGATTTGTGGATTGAGCCGAATCAATTTCAAATTTTGTGGATCGGTTCAAATTTCTCTGGGAAGCGATAATTCCAGGGGACCGTGTCACATCCCCGAATCGTTGTTCTAGGAATGTCCAGGTCAGAAATCAACTAGGGGTTGCCAGTAGCGCAAACGAACTCACGACCTCGTGGGTCGCACACCCTGCGACGAGACACATGGGCAAGGTCGTGGCCACACCCGAGGCGTAGTCCGTGGACAACCAACCATCGACCGAACAACCACTTTGACCAATTTCTGCTTTGATTTCAAACATGTCGAATCATCGCGCATAAAAGTGCGGAAGGTCCTGACGCACAGCAGTGCACAATTGGCTTCGCTATCTGCGAGAGCAGCTTGCCGGTCCGACTTTGAAGGGCCAAAGTGACTCGTTTCAGCCAACGTTTTGACCCCCTTACAACACGTACCAGCAACTCGAGGTTCGCAAGCGCTACTATGTTATCGACTCAGTCGATAACACTTAAATGCGTGGCGCAATGGCAATCCCGGACAATTACTGCAAGAATGTGCTTTAGCCATCCGGCCCCTACCCCTACTCGAACTTGGATCAATTTTGACACATGCCAAGAGAATCACATCACGCTGCGGCTATCGCAGTATTAGGAAGCGCTTCAGACGTTGGTAAGAGCGTGGTTGCCGCAGGACTGTGTCGCTTGCTCGCGGATGCAGACTTAGATGTAGTGCCGTTCAAGGCCCAAAACATGGCTAACCAGGCTGGAGTAACGCCGGATGGCTTGGAAATGCCGCGGGCTCAGATCCTCCAAGCCACCGCTTGTCGAAAGATGCCACACGTTGACATGGGACCGGTGCTTATGAAGCCGGTGAGCGCCACCGGGGCCGAAATCATAGTGCTCGGCAAATCAATCGGACAAATGGAAGCGCGAGATTATTTCGCCGACACTTCCAAGCTTGCAGCTGTCGCTGCCGACGCGCTGGAACGTCTGCGCACCGCCCATCAAGTTATAGTCATCGAAGGCGCGGGAAGTCCGGTCGAGTTGAACCTATGGTCGCGAGACTACGTCAACCTGCGTCCTGCCCGCCGCGCTGGCGCCGCTATCGTTCTGGTGGTCGACATCGATAAGGGCGGCGTATTCGCTCAGGCTAAAGGCACGCTCGACCTGCTTCCCGAACAAGATCGAGCCCGCGTCCTCGGCATCATCGTCAATCGCTTTCGCGGCGATATTACACTTTTCGACGACGGGATCCCGATACTCGAGCAGATCTGCGGCGTGCCTGTTCTTGCTGTGGTGCGCCATATGGAACACGGGCTTGACGAAGAGGACCGGCCGCTGCGGATCGCCATGAACGCCAAGCCTGAGCCTGGCAAGTTACACGTCGGCGTATTGTTATATCCGCGCGTCTCCAACACGGAGGACCTCACGCCGCTACTCGCAGAGCCAGACGTTCAGCTCACCTGGCTCACGGATGCACGGCTCATCGAGGATCAGGACCTGCTGATGCTCCCAGGCTCGAAAGCGACGATTGGCGATCTTATACTTCTGACGGCGAATGGTTTGACGGATGCAATCTTGAATGCACACATTAGTGGAACATGGCTACTCGGGATTTGCGGTGGCTATCAGATGCTCGGTATTGCGTTGCACGATGAGGCTGGCAGCGAGGGTGGTCCTCGCGAATGGGCAGGGCTCGGCATGCTCCCCATTGAAACGACATTCGAATCTGAGAAGCTCACGGTCGAACGCTGCTATAAAAGCGCTTGGCCGCTCGCGGGCCAGGAACTATCCGGCTACGAGATTCGTCACGGTCGAACAAGATTGTCGCGTGCCGAAGGCGAGGCTATCGCGATGAGCGCTGGGCCAGAAGCGGGATGGCGACGGGGGCATGCGTTGGGGTCGTATCTGCACGGGATCCTCGCGAATGACGCATGGCGAGGCGCATTCCTCAATCAGGTAAGACAAGATTGTGGGCTTCCCCAACTGCCAGTGCAATCCGCTCACCCGCTGGAGCAGCGTATCGCACGGTGGGCCGAGCATTTTCGGCGGAGTCTTCGTCCGGGAGCATTAGACAGGCTGCTTTGCGCCGTAAGGAGCTAATTACTCGCGGGAGAATCTCGCGCCTAATCAAGCACGCTGAAACCAGAGTGGACAGCGGGATGGAAGGTGAGCAAGCCGCCACCTGAAACGGAGTTGTATTCGAAGTGCCAGCGCCTTCTGCGCAAGCGAACTCAAGCAATCGAGTTGCCTGATGCACAGGCGATGGTTTTCGCCGGAGAGGCTGTGGCCACTGTCGCGTGGGGTTCGATTTCAATTGGCCCATCAGCTTCCGCCAAAGCGAGTTGCGTCATCCGATGCTTAAGGGCATTTGCAATCCATTTTCCTTGCCGAAAGCCCTTCGAAGGTCGAGTGCATCGCCGAGGCAGCGATCAATGTCGTCTCCAGCTTGCCGGCGGGCATCCTTGGGGGCGACCAGATTCCAAGCAGTTACATGTAATTGCACCGGCGTCTGCGTCTCGATGCAAGTGGCGCGGTGGCAATATGTTAAGATCTGCGCATCATGGCTAGATTGTTCGCCGCCGGTATCGTCGCGTGCATGTTTACGGCCTGTGGTGGTCAGACAGACGCGGGTGGAGCGCCGGGGTCAAGCACGCTCGGCTCATCTGGGGGCACCTCGAGTGGGAATACCGCGGGCACTTCGTCCACGGGAGGTTGCTCCAACACGCCCGTTACGTTTCTAGTGATGCCGGCACCCAACAGCGTGACGCATTGGTGCGTGGGATTGAATTGTTATCTAGGGGGAATCGAAAGTATAGGCACTATCCATAACAGTAATGCCTCCGGCGGCCTGCAGCTTCGGAGCCTTTGCACTCTATCATGCGGCACTTGCACATTTGAAGGGTGCCCGTCCCCTTCAGCCTGCGAATCCTACGAGCTCTCTGTCCAGGGTGAGACTGAGAACTGGGACGGTATCTATTTCACTTCCAGTACTTGCGGCACTCCGGCGACGACTTGTGACTTAGCCCACTGCGCTTCGGCTGGCCAATACGCTTACACGGTGTGCGTATTCCCCAATCCAGACCCCGCCAGTTCATCCACCGGGTGCGCACAAGCGTCGAGCTCGACGCCTTCCGATTGCGTAACGGTTGCCTTTGAGTACCCGGCAAGTGCGCCCGTAGTCGTGACCATGCCGTGGCCTTAGCCATTGCGCTAGGCTCCAAGCATCCGCCCCGGTGGCTCGCCATTGGTCAAACGGCGCTCTGACGCGCAAGCTAGGCTTGACGTTGCCTTTGGGTGAGCTTGGGGTGTGCCGGCGGCTTCAGGCGGGCTAGCCCCATCGGCTCCCGACATCACGAAGGTCTTTTCCTCATTAGCGGCAGGTGCAAACCGCTGCGTTTTGAACAACCAGCGGCGAGTGTCAGTTTGCAGGCACAAGGGGCCAGTGCCGGGGTGAAATAGTTCGGCAGCACTGGGCGATCGAGCTGTGAGAACTCTCACTCAGGGTTGACTTGATGGTCCAATGTGCTTGGTATGCGACTGTATGCACAGTAAACGATACGTTGGATTGACTATCGGCTTTGGCTTATTGGCAGCGACCGTTGCCGCGTCGAGTTGCGGCGGTGGCAGTCAGACAAATCAGAGCGGCAGTGTTGGAGGCAGCGGTGGCGTAAGCGGTGCCGGCGGCAGCGCAGGAAATTCAAGTAGCGTCGGCGGCAACGCGGCAGCGGGAGCCAGCGCAGGAAATTCAAGTAGCGTCGGCGGCAACGCGGCAGCGGGAGCCAGCGCAGGAGGATCCAGCAGCGCCGGGCAGAGTTCCGTCGGGCTGCCGTTCATCCGCGAGTACACCGACCGCCAAGCGCCGGCCTACCTCACCGGAGGCGAAGCGCCGCCAGCGACACCAGGATCAGCCGTGTCAATCGGCATCGACGCTGGGCAAGTCCTACGCACGTTGCCAAGGACGCTCTACGGCAACAATACCGCGGTTTGGAATGGCGACACCCTTTTATCGGACACGACTTACCAGCGACTGAGCACGGCCGGTGTTTCCATCCTGCGCTTCCCCGGTGGCAGCACATCCGACCAGTACCACTGGGACGGCGTTTACCCCGCGTATGCCCAGGCCCAAGGTTGGGCAAACATGTCGCAGCCGTGGGCAGTGAGCACGGCACAGTACATGAAGCTCGTTCAGAAACTAGGTTCGATTCCGGTTATCACCGCGAACTACGGTTATGCAACCTACGATACGACGGACTCCGACGGCACCGTCGCCAATGCGGCTCAGCTGGCGGCTGACTGGGTCGAGTACTGCAACGCTCCGAATGACGGCAGCAACCCGAATGGAGGCACGGACTGGGCCGCGCAGCGTGCAACCGACGGATCTTCGGCACCGTTCAACGTGGCCTATTGGGAAATCGGCAACGAGATCTTCGGCAATTGGGAGACGGGCTATGACTCAGTCGGAGATACCTACGCTAAGAACTTCAATGTGATCGTGGATGCAATGAAGGCTGTCGACCCGACGATCGCGGTGGGCCTGGTCGTCGATCCTACGTCTGGCAACGAGAACTGGACGCAATACCGTGCTCTCTAACCCTGGAACGGCCGAGCGCGCCGACTTTTTGATCGTGCACACGTACTTTGGCTACTACACGGACGCCTCACAGGTGTCCGCGCCCGCGCTGCTCGCTGCGGCTAGCCAAGTGGACACGCTCAAGACGACGCTCGATGGGTTGGTCACCAGCAACACCACGCGCACTTCGGCAGACCTTCCCTACTACATGAGTGAGTACAACGTCACCGGTCCGACCAACTCACTGCAAATCTCGCTTGCCTCTGGGCTTTTCATCGCGAAGGTCATGGGGCAGCTCGCTAGCTCCGGCTGGGCCGCAGCGTCACTCTGGAATGTCCTCAATGGCTATGATTCGCCGGGCACCTATGGTGCGGGAGATCTCGGTTTTCTCTCCCTCAGTCAGCCTAGCGTGCCGGATCTCACGCCGCGCCCGACATACTTCGATTTCTACTTCTTCACGCGCAACTTCGGCGATCGGCTGCTCGAGTCAACCAGCAGCGATTCGCAGGTCACCGTCTACGCAAGTAGCTTCACGGGTGGCGGCGTCGGCGTCGTGGCCGTCAACGAAGCATCCGCGAGCCGCTCACTGTCCTTCTCGATTACCGGCGCGTCTTTCATCGGCAAGGCGAATATTTGGATCTTGAGTGGTCCAATGCTGGAGGGCCCGCAAGTCACGCTCAATGGTATAGGCAATGGGTATCCCGCGGGCGGGCCTTTGCCGGATTCGGTCACGCCTTACTCGGTCACGGCGGACACGAGCGGCGCAATGACACTCGACGTGCCCGCGTCGAGTGTCGCGAGTATCGTGATCTACTGAGTAACGCAAATCAGGGTTGCAAGCTCATCCCTATCTGATGGGCGTGCCGTCACGGAAACGCACTTAAATTCAACGCGAC
>CAWIGY010000039.1:0-17411 GCA_963835565.1 uncultured delta proteobacterium | reverse complement strand
CAGAAGCAATTCGCCGTTTTTGTTGCTGGTTGCCGAATTTGAACTGGTGCACCGCAATTAACAAGGCCGTGAGTCGATCTTCGTGGATCTTGGATTTTAGCAGTGTGAGCAGTTCGGACATTGGCAGATCGGCAAAGTTCCTTGCGATTCTTCGTTGTTCGGGGACAACCACGCCCAGAAACTGATCGCCTTCGGCATACTCTCCGGGCCCTGTCTTGAAGAAACGCTGCAGTGCCTCGGCCTTAGCCGGACTAGCAGCAGCCTTGAGCGCTTTGCGTATTTGGGCGACTTTCGTCGATGTTGTTAGGTTTTTCCACGGATATCCAATATAACGCCTGCAAACAGCGCGTGTACGGCAGCATACTATTTTTTAGTTGATGGCGGTTCGGCACGAAAAAGGTAGTTGCAGGATTCGGTGATGGTTGCCTTGCGCAGTTGGTATCGTATGATTGGGTGCCCTCAGTTCAAAACCGAGGATTTTCGAGTATGCGAACATGGATTACTGGCATTGGCACCGCTATTTGTGTCATTGGCTGCGGGTCATCGGCAGCCTCCAATTCCAAAGCTCCTGCTAGCGAAGGGACGAATGATTTCGGCGTCAAGCGAATCTGCGACTGGAACACATGCCCCTAAGAATGCCAGGGCAACCGGAAACTAGCCTCTCTGCTGTCGAAAGCCTGGTAAACCCCACCTCGACTAACCAATAGGTCGAAGCAACCCAAGAACCTTTGACACGTCTTTCATAAGTTTCTCTTCATTATTCGACTCGATTGCGTTGCCCGCGCAAAACAACGCAAATCCCACATATTCATGTAGGATTTGCTTCAGCAAATTGATGGGATCGGCGCCACCAGCGATGATTAGCGAGTTCGCGGCAACGCGGTCCGCATCCAATTCGCCTTGCGCATTCGGTCCGGCACCTCGAAATAGAATGTCGTAAACACCAGCTCCGACGGCGAATGATGCCAGCCCTTCGCGTACTTGCCCTCCTTTGCCACTGGCATCAACGGCTTCGAAAACTCTTCGAAGCGCTTCGTTAGCCAAGCCGACCAATGCATGAGGCCCGCCAGACAGTCTTGGAGGGTGAATTACAATATGCTTGCTTTGAATCAACCCGTAGAGTTGCTTGGTCGTTGCAAACTCGCCCAGGCCCCTAATTCGTCCGATCTCTTCGATACTGCGAATACCATCAACGGCTTGGAATGTTGCAAGATACTCATCCGAGGGCGCGTCACGAACGTCAGCCCGCACCGGAACGTGGTCCGCAGATGGGATTTTTTGCCGGAAATAGCGCATCTCATCGATGCGTGTGATGCCGTCCATAAGCAACGCGTTAAGGCTAACTGCATGTCTGGTTGGCAAGCGCGCGTCGTCAAACCCATCAAGAAAGAAAAACGTTCCGTCGACAATCGTCAACGTTGAAAAGACAACCTCTTCAATCTGTTTTCGGATGTGATTAAATACCTGCTCTTGGCTAAGGATTCCCAGGTCTACGGCAACGTCGCCAAATCGCCTTCCGCTCTCCAATTGCGCTGTAATTGCAAGCGTACTGCGCTTGGCTCAATACACCGAAACGGTAGAGAACCGCCCCGAGTCGCTCCTCATCAATGGAAGTCGTCACACCCAGGACATTCCCATGATCGATGAGCAGCGAGCGGGAAATCTGCCCCTCAAAAACAACCAGCTCGCCTCTCCATCCGGTTTGCGCCAACAGGGCCAATATATCGCAAAGGGCACCTGGATGTGTAACTTCACCGGCGAGTCGAACCACGGCACCGTCTGCGTCATCACGCCGACCATCTTCCCCAGTGAATCGCATGAATACAACGTGACCCGGCGATGGTAGCATTCGATAGACGCCCGCTCGTGCTCGCATTCTCTGGCTAGCAATCTTGCCAATTGAATGGGCTTCGCCGGTTGAGGCAATTCGCACCAATTCGGCTTTGAGATCCAGTTGCGTCAATCTCACTAGATATTAGCGGATTATTCGCAACGGATGCACTTATTAAGTTCATCGACGTAATGCTGCGGTCCGGACCACGATTCAAACAGTCTTTGAGCACAGACGCATCACCCGGCGCCGTGAAGCCGGACCAGTGAGGTCAGTCGCGCCTTCGAGCGCTGGCGCGCCAATGCTCGATGCTGGGGCACAGCGGCACGTGGCTACGCCTGCTCGATGCTGTCGCCCCGCGCAAGTTCAGTCGTTTGAACGAGGCAATTTCACTCGAGCAATTTCAGGTCGGGCGCGAGCAGACGCGCAAGTATTGCAAATCCGAATAGACATACTGCACCGGAGACCACCGTTGCCGGTTCGCCGATGCGCTCAGCCATGGTACCTATCAGCATTCCCCCGAGCGGCATTGAACCGAGAAAGATGAGGCTGTGAACGCCCATCACCCTTCCGCGAAATTCATCGAGCACGAGTGTCTGCACCAGCGCATTACTGAGGTTGAGAACCAGCAATGCCGCAGCGCCTACTGCTACTAAGGTGCCGAGCGACAACCACAGGGTTCGGGTCAGTGCAAACGCTGCAAGCAGAAGTGGAAATAGAAAATGATGCTGTCACAAGTAACCTGCCTTTGAAGGCGAACCGGCCGAGCGCAGCCAGGCCAAGGGCGCTCAATAGCGCGCCAGCTCCGCGGGCAGACATTAACAGGCCGTTGGTCGTCGCGTCGCCACGCAGTATCCGAACGGACCAGGCCGGCAATAGAGTGGTAAACGAGATACCAAAGAGCGTTGTTGCTCCTACCAGAGCCATCATCGAGCGTATCCGTCGTTCACCTGCCACGTACCTAAGGCCCGCCTTCAGGTCCGCGAAAGGTGACCGAGTTGAGTTGACATTGACTGCCGGTCGAAGCTTCATCAGGAGCAGTGCCGTTATCACTGCCACGAATGAGCCGCCGTTGAACAAGAAGCACAAACCCGGACCGAAAGATGCGTAGGTCAACCCGGCCACGGCTGGGCCCACTACGGCCGCCGCGTTGAACATGCTTGAGTTTAGGGCGATGGCGTTTGTGAGATCTTCCCTTTTCACCATCTCGAGCACGAAGGACTGTCGCGCCGGTGCGTCGAACGCGTTTGCGACCCCCAGCAGGAAGGCGAAGACGAGCACGTGCCAGGCTTGCACGTGGCCGAGTAGCGTGATGGTCGCAAGCCCAAACGCGAACAACATCATCGAAGTCTGTGTCACTACCAATAGCGAACGCTTGGGCACCCGATCGGCGACGACACCGCCGTAGAGCATGAGTATCCACGACGGGATGCCGGTGGCGAACGCGACATACCCGAGGTACGCCGACGAATGGGTTAGCTCGAAAACCAGAAAGCCTTGGGCAGTCATCTGCATCCAAGTGCCCATCAGCGAGATGAGTTGACCCATGAACCATAGTCGGTAGTTGGGATACTGAAATGCGGTGAATGCCCGGCGGCGCGGAATGGATGAATGGGATGGGGCATTGGGCAGATTCATGGAGTATCGAACGCTCAGATAGCAGCCGAGTCAGCAAATTTCACCCCTTCTGGGGAACGAAAGATGTGCCGTTCAGCGGTTACTGTAAGACGACTTGCCGAACTGAAGGGGGACAGGTCGAACAGTGCTGCCACGAACTTGCCGCATGATGGGATTCACCTAGACCTGAGCTTGCCAATCTCGATGTCTATTTGGAGGGTTGGAATTAAGGTGAATCACGATGCGATCGAAGTTCAATCGATCCAAGGTTACCATGAATGGTGGCTTGAAATGCTGGCCCGCCGGCATAGGCTCCGACCAATGGTTCCTGATCGCCGGCTGGGCGCTCTCGGTCCAATCGATTGCTTAGCGCCGGACTAATCACCGAGCCAAACACGTTCGGGACTCCTCCAGCTTTGTTTTCGCGTGGCCCTAATCGCACGGTTTCTGCTGATTTGGCCTTTGTACGGCATTGTGAGCGTACATTGAGTACTGGAAATTAGCCCAGATGATCTATCCTCAATACAGCACCGATTCAATTTCGGCGGCCCGCCGGTTTCGAGCAAAGCATGATGCAAAAAGTTTGGTTCTTCTATTTGCAACGACCGATCCAAGACCGATTCATTGAATCAACACGGGGCAATGGTGCGCCGACGTTGGTGCTCTATCAGCCAGCTGCGCCCAATCCCTGGGCTCTTGGCTTGTCAGTCGCGGCAGCCGCACTATTTACATCGTGCGGTGTATTCGCTTGTTTGGGGTTTGGAAATCTAGAACATCGACTGGCGTTGAATCCTGTGTGGACGATGTTCGTATATGCGGTACTTTTGTGCGTTACAATGGCGACCCTTTTGAAGGCAGCGCTGCTCTGGAATCAAGATGCTCTATTGCCATATCGGCGGGGCGTCTACTGTTTTCCGGCAGTCGTGATTGACGCCAGAAGCGCGATGCTTGAAGTGCACAAGCTGAACGAACTCGCCGAGCTTGGGACGGAGGGATCCCGCGTGTATCTGCGTTTTTCCGATGGAGCCGTATTCGAATTTCGTGACGTCGATCCTTCCCGCATCGAAGAGATCAAAGCGAAACTTCGAGACGCTCAGGAACGGTTGAACGCGCCGCCCAGCGAAACATTCGGTCGTGACCAAGCACTCCTCGATCCACTGGCAGATTCTGGATTCAAGAGCTTGTTCTCGCCAACGGAACCGATGAAGCCCCGGGTGGCAGCCTGGAGCAAGTGGTGGCCTCCAATCGCCGTCGCGGTGGGGCTTGTCGCTGGCATTGGGCTTTGGAAAACCCGCAACGCGCTTAGTGCAAAGCAACTGTACATTAAGGCCCGAACGCTCAACACGACGCATGGGTATATTGCTTACCTCGCACGGGGCGGAGCGCGCAATGATGTCCGAGAACTACTGTTGCCTCGAGCCGAGCTGCGCGACGCGAGGTCAGTCGGCACTGTGGACGCGATTGAGCGCTTTATGGACGCTCATCCGAATTCGAAGATTTACAGTGAGGCAACCGTGGCGCTATATGCGGCATTGTTAAGTGACCTCGAAAAGGCACGCGCGGCGGGCACGCTCTCCGCATTGCGCGAGTTTCGAAAGGGCGATCCCCGTGCTAGCTTGGTAGAACCTGAACGTTCTGCCGCGCAGAAAGCGCTCTTCCGTGCCGCATTGATTCGTTTTCAGAGTGAGTCGATCGGCTCGCCGGAACTCGAAGCATTTATCGAAAAGCTGTTGGCATACGCTGAGCAACACGGGCCCAAAGTTGATATCCGCTTTCGACGTCGCATCCCCGAGTCAGCGCTTATGATTGAAACTCAAATGCAGAAGAGTCCTTTCTTCGGTGGCTCGAAAGCACTGCCTACCCAGTATTTCGATGCCAAACATTCCGCCGCGCGAGAGGCGATGATTACATCCGCAATTAGTCAACGGTTCGCCGCCGTGTTTCCGAGGGACATTTTAAGTTTTCTTGCATCGGAAGTGGTTGAAGATGATAATAAGCTGCCTGCGGTGACGGTACCGGCGCTGTTCATCACGCACACGACCAATATGACGTCAGTGTTCACCAGCCGTAAGCCACGCGGGGCATTTGCTGGCATAAGATTCATATTTAAAGCTCAACTATTAGTTCCCGGTGACCAAGTGCCGCCAACATTTAGTTGCTCGGTCTGGATGTCGCCCGATTTCAAGAAATTCGAAGAGGAGGGGTGGACTCCGGAAAGCCTCTACGAATATATGGCCACTGAGGCCTTCTCTCAATTTCTCAAGAAATACTTTGCCACATTGTTTCGCGCGTAGAAGCTGCGTTCTGCACCATTTCAGTGATGAGGCATGGCCACCCGTTGGTCAGCCACTTCGCAAATGTTTGCGGCAAGTTGAGCGATTTGGGGATTGTTGGGGCGCGATTTGACGCGGACGCGATATTCACCTGCGCGTGACGGGGGAAGGGTCGAGATGGCCGATTTGAGTTGTTCAGTCAAATCCGCAATCTGTGTTTCTGTTGGAGTGCCACGCAGACTAAGTTCCAGAACCTCACGAATGACATCCACCGTAATGCTGAACATGTGGCCTCCACAACAGGATGAATCCGGCGACGGACCCGAGTGGTCTGTGCACGGCCTGTGCCATGGGGCAGAAACATCCGGTTTTTGGATGACGGGCATTCGGTGGCGTGCGCGTTTTGGCTAACTAAGGGCTGATTTGTGAGGCACTGGGTTTCTGGTGCGAAATTCGACATCTGGCCGTGAGGCCCTAGGTGTCGCTTCGCGGCTGTCTCCTGGAGGTTGACGCGTCTACTTCCCGTTGACCTAGCCCCGCACATTCGGTTGTAAGCCCTGATTGAAGCCAGACGATAGGCGTTCAGATGCCGACGCCGGTCGCCATATAGAAGTGACGCAACCAGACTGTTGCATTGATGTTGATTCGGCACGTTCAAGGCAAGGTGCGTCGCTTACCTATGTCATCGGGGGCAAGGTCCGGATCGGATCGACCCTCGTGCACGAAGTCAGGGTTGACGGCGCGATGGCCGCCCTCCGGCTTGCTCGTCGCGTCCGGACATTGACAAAACATGCTCGGAAGCTATTTGATACCCAGCATGACGTGTACGAACCTGGTCAGCATTTTTGCGATTTTCTGGTCGGGATTGAGTTGTATGCCGCCTTCGGGTTCAACTCCTGCAAAAGTGCCGGATAATACCAAAAGCGATGAAGAGAGTTCCGAATCGGCGCAAACTGAAAAGCCCGATACGTCGCAAGGGCTGCCGACGCAGTGCACGCAGAAGGGTAAATTCTGTGCCCCACCGGGCGATTTTGTGGAACGCCTATGCGACAGCAAATTCCCAGGATTGGCGATTGTCTGGTTCGCCAAGGGCACACCCTGGACACGCCGTTATGTCCGTTTACCGGTGGTTGAACCCAGGAATACCACCGGGGGTTCCTCGAGTGATGCCAAACTGGTATGGGGCGAGGAAGTTCTGGTACTCAAGCAGCATGGTGGCGGTGGCAACGTCCAAGTGAGCGGCGCGGTTGACTACGACGTGCTGCGTTGGGACGGAACCTGTGCCTCAATGTCCGACCTCGAGATGACGGCCAACGCGCCCGGAATGCCCAAGAACGCGCCCATCGTCTGGAAATACTTGGATACGCCAATACAAGACGCGCTGCTAAAGGATGCAGCCATTGAAAAGGCGCAGCAGGCCGAGGTCAAAGCCTGCGGAGGCAAAGCTGCGGGCAGCGGCTATGCCTGTGAACAAGCGAGTCGAAACCTCAATAGCGCCATCGTTTCAGCCGTGCGCCAAGGCATGGAACTGCCCACACCAGAACGGCTCCCGTGAGAGGGAACTGTTTGCCGTATCGGCGCTGGGAATTGTGGTAAGATTGCGGTCTTGCTGACCTGCAGCAGCGCTGTGGACACCATGTCCGTGATCGGGGCCTTGCCGTGCGAAAACTTCAGATCGTTATTTTCGCGGATTTTGCCCTAATTCTCGCGGCTTGCGGGGAAAAATCGGCAGCGATGCTGCGACCACTTCGAGCCCCGGCAATGGCGAGAGCAGCTCGACCGGAGCGAGCGGCAACATAGTGTCTGGTGCTGGCAATGGGAATTCCAGCAGTGGTGGTAGCGGTCAATCCCAGGGCGGGATGAATGGAGCCCAAGGAGGCCGCACAACGGGTGGTTCCGTGTCGGTTGGAGGCGTACCCGCCACAGGAGGCTACCCGGGCAATGGCGGAGCTTCGCCATTGCCCTGCGGTTTGTCGGATGCGGATACCTGCGCGGCCTCCAACTACGCCAATTGCGGTAGCATCGTTAACACCTGCGGCGTAGTCCACGACTGCGGCACCTGCGAGCCAGGCGTAACCTGTGGTGTAATCACACCCAATCAATGTGCGGACTTCGATTGTTTGACTGCTTGCCCCTCCAATTTCAACTGCGGGTACATGTCCGATACCTGCGGCGGGCTGTTGATCTGCGGCGCTGATCCTAATGGGAAGTGCAGCGGAACTGACGTGTGCATCGCGAACGTGTGCGCGACCAACGAATTAGTTCCGCTGCCCATTCCGCCCTGTATTGCCGGATCACAGGGATGTCTCTGCGATTCGATGGGGGATTGTGCACCTGGTCTCACTTGCTCGGCTCCCAATGATGGCGGTGTTACCTACAAACTTTGCTGCGATTCGACGGGCAATTGTGCGTCACCGGTCGGAGCTACAAACATAGCCATGACCTGCGCCGGGACCGGAACCGCCAGTTGCACGCCGGGCGTGATGATTCCCGCAGCCACTGCAACGACTGACAATTGCGGCTATCCCACGACCAGCTTCAAGGAAAATGCGTTTGCATGTGGGATCAATGCGACGGGCGGGGGCGCAGTGACGGCGCAGATTCAGGCCTACTTCAATGATGAGTGGCCGCTCACGTTGGGCTGCGCCACTGCGGCTTATCCTGTGTCGCCGCTTCCAGCGGATCCGGGTGCCGTGTACTACCCGCAAACTGGCGATCCAGCGTGCTATGACTCAGCGGCGCGGCCCATGCGACCCACGCTGTACATTACGGATATCACGCAGGACCCGAACTGCACAGCCGGCGACCAGCAACAAGGCGGCCCCGGATATAACCCAATTGCTGTTTTCGGCACGTGGACATATGCCACAGAATCCGGTTCTGCGGGCACGCCCGTCAAACCAACCGGCTTGACATATAACTACTGGATTCTCGGCACCGGGTCAGATCCGATACCCGCCAGTGTCAACACGCAGTGCCCCTGTACTGCCCAGTCATGCCCCGGGTCAGGTCTCACCGGTAAGGGTTACGGCGCAGAAGTGAGGTTTGAGGCAGGCCTCATTTCCGGTCACACGTACCGCCTTCAGTTTATCGCCCACGACGGCGACCAAACCCAAAGCGCCGACGCGGGTGAGGCCTGTATCACATTCTGTGCCGGAAACGGCGTGTGTGCACCAATGACCTGCGCTGACTATCCTGCATGCACGTGCGGTCCGCAGGACGACAATTGCGGCGGCTCTATTGATTGCGGGCCATGCCCATGCTTGCCCTGTATTGATTGCGAGCCATGCACATGCTTGCCCTGTGAGCCGGCAACCTGCGAAGACATCTGCCCAATACAAGGCAACGGCAAGCGCGCCTGTCAGACAACTGAAGACGATGTGAACGGTTATTCGCTTGAGTGCTTGAAGTCAACGGGTTGTGCGAATCCTTCACTTGAAACGTGCTGGTGCAGCGCTTCTTAGAATTCGCGCCCGCGCCGCCCCTTTCCGCCCGCGTGCCGTCACCACAAAAATCAACCCGAACCGCAGTCCCCAGACTTGGAATCCAACCAACCTAGGCGGCTCTAAAGACTTGGGCGGCAATTGCGCTGCAGTAGCGAACTGACGGCTGCTCCACGCTACGGCGCCGCGCGGTATGCGCGCCACTCCCTGCTGCGCTATGGTCTTGGCGAGGAGAGTGCCCGCCATGCCGGTTAAGACAGATTGGGTTCAATACGATGATCACCGCGGATATCTCGCATGGCCCGAGCGTGCAGCCTTGCCCCTGCCCGCAGTGTTGGTGATTCAGGAAATCTGGGGTGTCGATGCTCACATCCAGGACGTCACCCGTCAACTCGCCAGCGCAGGCTACGCGGCGCTTGCCCCCGATCTGTATGAGGCAGGCGGGCAGCGACCCGCGGTGATGACGGCTGATCGCGTTGCCGATGTGAAGGTTTTCATGGACTCGCTTCCGGCCACCGCCCGAATGAACCCCGCATTGCGCGACGCCGAGCTTGCAAAACTGCCTGAGGCCCTACGCGCACGGATAGACGAGACTTATAAGGCGCTATTCGCCGGCGTCGGGCGCCTCGACCAGTTCATAGCGCCTCTTTTGGCGGCCATGCGCTATCTGCAAAAGAGTTGTCCCGCATCGCTGGGTCAGAAGGTTGCTTGCGTCGGGTTCTGCATGGGCGGTGGTCTCTCGGCCCTGCTAGCTTGCGAAGATCCGGACCTTTCGGGAGCGGCTGTTTTCTACGGAAGCGCACCTCCTACCGAGCTTGTTCCGCGGATTAATTGCCCGGTGATTGGCTTTTACGGTGGTCTCGATCAACGAATCAACGCGGGTATTCCGGCGTTCGCTGAAGCCATGAAAGCGGCGGGGAAAACCTACGAGCATTGGATCTACGAGGGAGCGCAGCATGCCTTCTTCAATGACACGCGATCCAGTTATCACGTGGGAGCGGCCCGCGATTCCTTCGTACGCTTTCTCGATTTCCTGCAGCGGACCACCTGTGCGTAAAGAAACAATCCAGGCGCCGGTTCTTGTTTACCGTTTCCTTCGGGAGATCGAGGTCAAGCACCTGCAGTTTCTGCCTCTGGTGGAGCCACAGGGCGACGGCGGCGTGAGCTCGCGCACCGCTCGGCCCGAGGCTGTGGGTGATTTTCTGTGCACGGTCTTTGACGAATCGACTGGGCGTGATCTCGGCCGCCTGCGAGCCTTACCACCGGCTGTTCATCTGCTGAAAACTCTTGTCCAGATCGGCCCTTGACGCTTGAAGCATCCCTGCGCTCATTCCATAGCCAATCTCGAGCGCGTCGGCTTCGAGGCCTTTCATGACTGCGGCCGTAAATTCCTCGGGTTCGAGATCCACCTTGAAATTGCCTCTTTGGGCCCTGCCTTCCGGATTCAGTTCCGTGTCGACGGCGGGCGGAACTACCTCGAACACTTTGATCCCGAGTTTCGAGAGTTGATGTCTGAGTGCCATTGAGAAGGCGTGAAGTCCAGCCTTGGTCGCGCTGTAGACCGGCATTCGCGCGGCGGGCACGAAGCCCAGCCCGGAGGAAACATTGACGATGGCGGGCTCGTTCTTTCCAATTAGTTGGGGGATGAACAGTCCTGACATGATGATTGGCGCCTCCAGGTTGATCCTGATTTCACTCTCCCCATTCAGAAAACCGTCGATGCCTTTGGTGAAATCGATGTCCCTTTGCACGCCGGCATTGTTGACCAGGATGTTCAGGTCCGTGAAGCTCGCGCTTACCCAATCGACCAGCGCCTTGCAATCCGTTGCGTTCGCTACATCGCAGGTTCTGACATGGAGCTCGGGGTGCTTCTTCTTCGCTTCCTGGAGCCTTCCTTCCCTGCGGCCGCAGATGATGACCTCGCTCCCTGCCTTCAAAAAGGCTTCGGCCATCGCGAAACCAATGCCCGTCGCGCCGCCAGTGATCAACACTGTGTTGCCAGAGATATTCATAGGTAGCCTCGCTGTCCTTTCTTTAGGGGGTATCCGATTGTTTGTCCGAAGAGCACGCGCTGATCTTTACGCAAGCGCAGCTTTGCGGACAGTCCCGACCTGTCGCAGTTGTGAAACCAGGCTGCCAGGCCAATGGACGCAGCGAACAGATAAACGTTGGCTGCAATGAGGCCCGTGTCGACGTAGTAGTACGAGCGCTGGACATCAGGATCGCGAAGCCCCGGTTCTTGGAACCCGGAAGTATTGGCAAGCTTATCGATATCCGCGACGTAGATGACGCGAACTGGAGCCTCGGCGCCGCCATCGGCCTGGCCTCGGCCGATCGCGAGACGTCGCAGATCACCCGCGACGGCCGGCACCAGCCTGTGATGGGACGGGTCATACAAAAACGTCCCTTCTTGCAAGGCGACGTAGACATCAATCTCCTGGGAGTTGCTCGCTGATGCTGCAGTCCTTCCGGGGATCCCGAAGGGACCCTTCTTCCGATTCACGCCGCAGGCTGCCCAGAGAAGATCAGACAGAGTCTGCAAAGGAAGCTTCTTGTCGCTGATCTCGCGAATGGTCCTCCTGAGCTGCAATGCCCTCACGAGCGATTTGCTGGGTTTGGGCTTGGGTCTCGGCAGTTCGATTGGCTGGATGTCGTGCGGGACGCTTGCTGATTTCCGTTTAATGGCCTTCTTCTCGAGCATCGCAACCTCCTGGATCCGTTCGAATTGCCGACCTCGGCTGCTGAACATCCCGACGAGATAGGGGCTCCTGGTCTCGCTGGGCCAAGTAAAGTGAAGCGCGAGCATTAAGCGCGCTACGGATTGTCGGCAATCGCCGCGGCCCACGCAGGACGCTGCGAAACGACGCGATAGTGAGTTTCGATATTCGGGTAGTCGGATGAATTCAGCTGCGTCCGAGTGCGTAACATGTGAACCACCGCAGCTATACCCAAGTCGGCGACGGTGAGGGCATCGGTGGCGACGAACTGCCGCCCACCCAGCCTGGTATCCAGCACTCCGAGCGCGCGGCAAAGCGCTGTTTTGGCTCGCTCAGCAACCCAAGGCGAATGGTTCGCCGAATCGCCGTATTGGGTGTGCAGTACAGCTCGTAGGATGAGGAGTAGAGCGAAGTACAGGCGAAGTCACACCATTGGCGGACGCGAGCTCGCTCGCGCAAGTCTCCCGGCAGCAAGGCGGCAGCTGGGTATTTCTCCGCCAGATACCAGAGAATGGCATCCGACTCAGGGAGCGCAAAATCATCGTCCACCAGCACCGGCACTTTGCCGTGTGGATTATGGCAAGGTACTCGGGCTTGTGCTGTTCTCCTTTGCCAAGGTCGAGGGCTACGTATCGGTAATGAAGCCCCGCTTCCGCCAAGGCGGCGCGGATCTTCAGGACATTGGCTGCAGTTCGATTGGCTGGTGTCGTCAGCTATCCGTTTAATGGCCTTCTTCTCGAGCATCGCAACCTCCTGGATCCGTTCGAATTGCCGACCTCGGCTGCTGAACATCCCGACGAGATAGGGGGGCTCCCGAGTACATTGGCTGCAGTTCGATTGGCATGGCCGTAAAGGGTCAACATGGCCGCACTTTAGCCACGCCCACTGCGGATTTTCAAGGATGTTCCGTACGTTTGCTCCGTCACTGCGTTGGCTCGGCTTGGCTAGTTGCCTGCGGTCCTATTGCGGCCGATGTAAGACGCTGGAACTGCGCCGTGTATGTCACTGCAGCAACGAAACCCGATTTGATAGCCGTGGTGCCACTGATTGTGGTCCGTCGTCATGGGCCGGCACCTGTTTCGCACAGGACCCCAGTACCCGCCTTTCAATCCACTTTGAAACTCGGGGCCTTGGTGTGAGCCATGCTCATTGAACACCCACTCATCCACGTTGCCGGTCAAGTCGTATACACCGTAGTCGCTAACACAACGCGTACGCGCTCCGGAAGGTTCACTTTGATTGACGCGCGCGACTTCTGCGGCACGAGTCATAGGGTTATCGAAGGCGGAATTGTCAGGCATTATGTACGGCTTGTCAAAGTTGCAGGCCGTTGCGTCACGGATGAATCCAAACGGGTAAGGTTTTCGCACGGGACCCTCACAGGCCAAGGTCCATTCCTCTGGATCGCAAAGACGCTTGCCTAAGTTCGCGCATTGGTTCCGAGCGTCTTCCCAAGTGACGTCAACTGTCGGGCGTTTGCCTGCTTCATTGGGAAATTCGAAACGATCAATACAAAAGTGCATGGCTTTTGGCTTGCCAATGCAGCGAACATTCTGACGGAAACGCTCACAACGGTCTCGTTGTTCGCTAATATACTCTTCGCAAATCTCTTCAGGATCCGGACAGTAATAGCCCGATACCTCAACCATGTCAGCCGAGCAGGATATACTGGATGCCATGACTAGTTTCCGAGTAGCCACTATGGAAGTAGATAGCAGCGGCTGCGTTGGGCTACGCATACCGCCCAGTTCGAGTTTGCTAGGCCGAATAGCGACCGCAAGACGTGCGGGCCTGACGGGAATATCCACCGCGGCTAATGCAGCAACCGAGAGCGTTGTAATTGCAATTGGCCACCTTACCGAGATCATTTCGTTCAATTCCAAGTTGCCGCAGTGCACTGGCTTGTCCCGTGCCGGTCACTCTGGCAATCCGAGCAGTCAAACGGCTATACGGCAATTGTGGTGACGCCCGTAAGGCTTGAGTGGACACGATGCAATCTAGCTAGTTTCCGCAGCTCATGTCGGAAGTCGCCGTGGGTGGGGTTGCTATTGCCCGGTCAGAACTCGGCAGGCTTTAACCAGACCAAGACATATGGTCTGCCCATTGAAGTATGCATGACGATCAATGACAATTGGGGTGTCCACGCGGGCGACCACAACCACAAATCAGCGCAGCGGCTGATGCATTTGCTAGCGCGCACAGCGAGCGTGGGGGGCAATTACCTACTTAACGTGGGACCGACGGCAGACGGCGAAATTCTGCCGGTTCACGCAGTGCGTCTGCGCGAAGTGGGCGCATGGCTGCGGGTCCATAGCGAAAGTATCTATGGCACACGCGCTGGCGTAATCCTGCCGACGGCGGATGGCGCTTGTGTCAGCACGCGCCGAGGTGATGTTCACTACGTTCATGCGCTGCACTATGTTTCCGATTGCCTCAAGTTGCGTGGCGTCCCCGAGAGCGCCACCCGCGTGACACTGGTTCGTGATGGTTCGCCGGTTCCGTTGGAACGCAAAGATGATGTGACCATCCTTACGTTGGCGCCCATTAAACGCGACCCGTTCGATACCGTCGTCCGGTTGGAGCCGTGAGCAGTTTCTTGTGAATTCTGCCAAAGACGTGTCAAATGGAGCCGGCAGTGAAACGAGCGCTGATTGCTATAGCAACGTTTGCACGAACAGCGCCGGCGATGCACCGAAGGATTGCTCTCAGTCAGCGGTAACGCTGCCGCTAGTTAGCTTCTGGCGAAAGACGCTGAACTCTCCGAAAATGCTCGACAAATCGTTGCGCGCAGGGTCGGGCCCCTCAGCGAAAGGCGGCAAATTCCCGACGAAACGCATTGTTCATTAGTCTTGACGCGAGCTCGGATCGGGTGAGCCCATAGGCATGATCAGTATTCTCCGTTCAGGGCCCTTGGGAACAGAACGTGATTCTCCAAGTGCACGTGTGCCATGATGTCAGCTTCGAGTTGCTCGCAGCGCAGATACAAGGCGCGCCAACTGGTACACGCCTGCTCCGGAGGCACGAAGTCTGAGGCTAACTCGCGGAGCTTTTGCAGCTTTGCCGCATGCTCGTCATGTTCCCGTTCCATTTGCAATGTGGGCCCGCGCATCTGGATACCCCGACCATTCACGATTGCGGGAAAGAGAATTTGTTCCTCTTTTTGCATGTGGAGTTCTAGCGCGTAACGCATACTAGAGAGATGCTCGGCAATCCCAACAGGAACGGAGGACTTTTCCGCGTGGACTCGCTCTACCTTGAGTGCGAGTTCCACTAGATCAGGAAGCTCCCGACGATGTGCTTCGTGAAAATTCGCCAAGATATGGTCAACTAATTGTGGCAGCGGTTGCACGCGCCAATCGACGTCAGGCACAGGATTGCCGTTCGCTTTGATTTCTCGAAGCACGTCGTCAGCATTCAGGCCGCGTTCCGTACAAGCATCGGCAATCGAGCGCTTGCCTCCGCAGCAGAAGTCCAATCGATGCAGTCGAAACACTCGGCTTGCGGTCGGATAGGTGAGGGCGAGATCGGCTAGGGTCTGGTTTGGTGTCATGATGAGAGACACTGAGCAAGCCGCGCGCCATTGTGTTAACTATCTAAAATTACTACTATTTACTTAGAGTGGTCACAAAAACAATAACAAACATGTTGTTGAATTGATAACCATGTTATCTAAACAATAACATGAGCTCTGAGCAGCTATCGCTGGAAGCCCTGGCGGATATTGCGGGCGATTTGACGTCCAGTTTGGCGGCGCATGATCGCTACCAGCGACTATTGCAAGCGGTTCGACGGGTAGTGCCCTGCGATGCGGCGTGTTTGATGGGTCTCGAAGGCGAGGAGCTGGTGCCGCTAGCGACACATGGCCTAGCACCTTCAGCGACGGATGTTCGATATTTGAGAGGGCAACATCCTCGGCTCGACGCCATATTAGCCAATTCTCAACCAGTCCAGTTTCCGGCGGACAGCAGTTGCCGGATCCCTTTGACGGACATTTGCAAGTCGATCCAGGAGCGTTACACGGAATTCACGCCTGCTTAGGTTGCGCATTGCGCGACGGGGATGCTGTGGTGGGCGCGCTGACCGCTGATGCGCTCGAAGCACGCGCATTCGACCACCTCGATCCACAGCTGCTGCGCCTGCTGGCGGGACTTGCCGGTGCCGCCATGCGTACGGCGCGATTGATCGAGTCGCTCGAGACGACCGTTGATCGCCAAGCACAAGATCTCCGCGATCGCGCGCGAGACGCGTACCGCAGTGGCTTTTTGGGAGTGAGCTCCGGTGCCCAGCGGGTCATGCAAGAGGTTCGTCTTGTCGCGGCGACGGATTTGCCCGTGCTGATCGTCGGAGAAACGGGAGTGGGCAAGGAATTGGTAGCGGCTATGGTGCACGCGGTTAGCCCCCGACGCGATCAGCCGTTGGTGATCGTCAATTGCGCTGCACTCCCGGAAGCATTGGCAGAAAGCGAGCTCTTTGGGCACCGTGCCGGCGCATTTACCGGGGCGAATCACGACCGGGCGGGCCGATTCGAATTGGCGGATCGGGCCACGATATTCCTTGATGAAATCGGGGAACTGCCCGCATCGTTGCAACCGAAGTTGCTTCGCGCATTGCAGCAAGGTGAAGTCCAACGTGTCGGATCCGACCGCACGCATCGGGTCAATGTGCGTGTTATCTCCGCCACTAATCGAAACCTCGAGCAGGAAGTCGGCGCTGGTCGTTTTCGTGCGGATCTGTATCACCGACTCGCCACCTATCCGATTGTCATTCCACCACTGAGAGATCGGCAGGAGGACTTGCCGATATTGGTTGATCATTTGCTAAACCAACATCGACGTCGAATTGGTTGTCCGCCGCCCGTGCTTGCCACAGAGTCACTCGAACTGTTGAGATCTTACTCTTGGCCTGGCAACGTTCGCGAACTTGACAATGTACTCGCTCGCGCCGTCCTGCGCGCGCTCGGTGACAACCACGACGACAGGAAACTCGAGATCCCGCCACGCTTTTTTGCGCCGGATCTCGATGTCCAACAAAAAGGAGTGTCGGCGAAAGCCGATAGTGTGCCATCGCCGCGAGATGAGCGCCCGCTCGTTGAGCAGGTCGAGGACTTTCAAAGACGCGTCATCGGTGATAGAGTCAAGGTACATCAGGGAAATTGGGCCGCCGCCGCGCGCAGCCTAGGCATGCATCGAACCAACTTGCATGCGATGGCCAAGCGGCTGGGGCTCAAGTAGCACTTGAGACAAGCGGTCTATTTCTTTCTAGCCAGCAGGAGTCCATCGCCAATAGGAACCAAGCTGCTCGAAACCCGGCTGTCTGCGGCAACCTTAGCGTTGATTGCGCGAATCGCGATTGTACTTGAATCTTGTGCGGACAGGTCTGCGACGCGTCCGTTCCAAAGTGCGTTATCAACAGCAATTAAGCCACCACGTCGAATCAACGTCAGGCAGAGTTCATAGTACAAATCATAGGTCTCCTTGTCGGCATCAATGAATGCAAAATCAAAACTTTCTTGCTGTTTGGAATCAATTAG